>PMKP01000175.1 GCA_003157775.1 Myxococcales bacterium
TCGATGAGGTTGGGGATATCGATGATCTTCGCGATTTTCGCGAAACTCTTACGCGCCCGGAAATTATTTTGGATCTGAGACGCCATGCGTTCTCCCCTGTCCGTTCGTCAATGGCGAACGCTGCACAGTCGAATGCCCGGAGGCGCACATGCGCCCCCGGTAACCAAGTATTCTTGCTTGTCGACCGATAGTCGACCGTAGATTGTCAACTGCCGACGTGCCTACTTGATGTCGATCTTTGCTCCGGCCTCTTCGAGCTTCTTCTTCATGGTGTCGGCGTCGGCCTTTGACACGCCTTCCTTGACGGTCTTCGGGGCGCCATCCACGAGATCCTTAGCCTCCTTGAGACCGAGCTGAGTTAGCTCACGCACCACTTTGATGACCTCGATCTTCTTTGCGCCGACCTCCTTGAGGATGACGGTGAACTCGGTCTGCTCGACCGCTGGTGCTGCTGCGCCAGCAGCACCGGCAGCCGGGACGCCGCCGGCAGCGACCGCCACGGGGGCTGCCTTGACGCCCCACTTGTCCTCCAACTCCTTGGTAAGAGTAGCCAAGTCCATCACGGACATCTTGGACAGAAAGTCAACTACTTGCTCTTTGGTCACATCGGCCATTTCCGGATCTCCTTGTCTGGTTGCAAATCGTTCTTCTCGAAACTCAGGCCGCAGCATGCGCGGCAAACTACTTCTTCTCGGCCTCCTTCAACGCCTCCTCGCGCGCCGAAAGTAGATACACAAAATTCTGTGGTGCGGCCTGCAGCAGGCGCAGGAAGCTCTGGGGAACCGCCAGCAGTGTGGCCAAGAATGTGGCGCGCATTTCGGGCTTGCCCGGTAGCGCCGAAAGGCTCGCTACGCCCTTCGCGTCCAACAGGCGGCCATCAACGCACCCGCCTTTGATGACGAACTTACTCTCGCCCCTCGACACCTTGGTCGCCACTTTGGCGGGCGCCGAGGGATCCTCGAACGAGTAGGCGATAGCGGTGGGCCCCGCCAGCAAGGGCTCCAGCACCGCCATGGGGGTTCCCTTGGTGGCCTGGCCCAAGAGTGTGTTTTTGACCACCCGATATTCACAGCCGGCGGCGCGGAATTCCCGCCGCAGCTTGGTGTCGCTCTCGACCGACAAGCCGCGGAAATCCGCCAGAACCAGGCTCTGTGCGCGCGCCAGCTTGTCTTTGAGTGCGCTGATGTTGATCTTCTTCTCTGTGCTGTTCACGACGGGTCTCCTCGCAACTTACTTGGCGGCGAATTCCGCGACCAGCGGGGCGACATCCACCTTGATGCCGGGGCCCATCGTCGTGGACAGGGTGACCGACTTCATATACGTGCCCTTGGCCGAGGCTGGCTTGAGCTTGAGCAGCGTCTCGACCATGACGCGCGCGTTGTCGAGCAGCTTGTCCCCGCCGAAGGACGCCTTGCCGATGCGGGCATGCACGATGCCGGCCTTCTCCACCCGGAACTCGACCCGGCCGGCCTTGAGCTCACGTACCGCCTTGGCCACATCCGCGGTGACCGTGCCCACCTTGGGGTTAGGCATCAGGCCCTTGGGCCCGAGCACACGCCCCAGCCGGCCGACCAGACCCATCATGTCGGGGGTCGCGACCATGGAGTCGAAATCAGTCCAGCTCTCCTTCTGAATCTTCTCCACCAGGTCCTCGGCCCCGACGAAATCGGCGCCAGCGTCTTGGGCTTCCTTGGCCTTGTCGCCCTTGGCCACCACCGCGACCCTGAGCGTCTTGCCGGTTCCGTGGGGCAAAACGATGGCGCCGCGGACCATCTGATCGGCGTGTTTGGGATCGACGCCCAAGCGTACGGCGATGTCCACACTCTCGTCGAACTTCGCCACCTTGGTTTCCGGCAGCAGCTTGCAGGCTTCGGGCAGCGGGTAGCGTTTTGTGCGATCCACTTTGGAAGCCGCTTTGGCGTACTTCTTTCCGTTCTTGGACATGGGTTCCTGCTTTCGGCTTCTTCAGCCTTCCACCTCTACGCCCATGGCGCGCGCGGTCCCGGCAATAGTCCGCATGGCTGCCTCGAGGTCGGTGGTGTTGAGGTCCGGAAGCTTCGTGGTGGCGATCTCCCGGAGTTGTTTCTTGGAGAGTTTGGCGACCTTGGTCTTGTTCGGCTCCTTGGAACCCGAGCCCGGCTTCTTCTGCGTGGCGAGTCCCACCGCCTTCTTGATGAGAATGGCCGCGGGTGGCGTTTTGGTGATGAAGGTGAACGAGCGATCCGAGAACACCGTGATCAACACAGGAATCGTCACGTCGTCCTTGGCCTGCGCCTGCGTGCGGGCGTTGAACTGCTTGCAGAAGTCCATGATATTCACGCCGTGCTGGCCGAGCGCGGGGCCGACGGGCGGTGCGGGATTGGCCTTGCCGGCGGGGATCTGCAGCTTGATGTAACCAGTGACTTTCTTCATGGCTCTGCCTTAACGACTCAGACCTTCTCGACTTGAGCAAAATCCAGTTCGACCGGGGTGGCCCGGCCGAAGATGGAGAGGTTCACGCGCAGCTTCTGTTTCTCGGCCTTCACCTCGACCACCACGCCGGTGAAGTTGGCAAAAGGTCCTTCGACCACCCGGACGTTGTCGCTCTCCTTGAAGCTCTCGCGCGGCCGCGGGCGCGAAGCACCCTCGGTCATGGCGGTATTGATGTTCTGAATCTCGGTTTCCTTGACCGGCTGGGGATTCATTCCACCCAAGAATCCCGTGATACGAGGCGTGTTCTTGACCAGATGAAAGGTCTCCTGGTCGAGATCCATCTGCACGAACATGTAGCCGGGGAAAAACTTTCTGGTCGTGGACCGCTTCTGGCCCTTGACCAGTTCCACAACCGTGTCGGTCGGGATGAGGACCTCGCCGAACTTGGCTACCAACCCGGCCTGCCGCACCCGATCGAGCAGCGACAGACGAGCCTTGTTCTCGTGTCCCGAGTATGTGTGCACGACGTACCATTTCATCGCCATGGGTCAGGTCCCGTGGTCCGTCACTTGATGACCTTGCCGGCCATGAACGCCCAGATGGCGTCGAATGTCGACAGGATGACCGTCGAGATGAAGACGGTGACAATCACGACGATGGTCGCGTAGTAGGTTTCCTTGCGGGTGGGCCAGGCGACCTTTTCCAGCTCCCGGGTCACGTCTACGACGACCGCGTAGATGCGTTCGTTGCGATAGGCCACCACACCAGCCAGCACGGCTATGCCCAACCCCACACCCTGCAGCAGCAACTCGTTCGGCTTAGCGAAATAGCTCCAAAACCAGTCACCCGTCTTGTAGAGCAGAAACGCGGCCAAGAGGATTCCCACCGCGAACGTCAAATGTATGAACTTGTTGGCGCCCATGGCTGGCCGCTACCCTCCTCGTGGATTCGCGTGGGGAGCCGGCGAGCT
>PMKP01000482.1 GCA_003157775.1 Myxococcales bacterium
TCCCAACGAGCCCGAGGACTTCGACGGCTTTGAAGACGAGGACGGGTGCCCGGATCCCGACAACGACAAGGACGGAATCCCCGATGTTGCGGACGCTTGTCCGAACGAACCGGAGACGGTCAACGGGGTCGACGACGAAGACGGCTGCCCGGATGAGGCGCCCATCGTGGTCAAGCAAGACCGTATTCTGCTGACTGAGCACGTGCTCTTCGACACCAACCGGGCTCGGGTGCGAACCGCGGGCCGGCCGGCCCTGGCGGCGGTGTTGAATCTGTGGAAGCAACATCCCGAATGGGACCACCTGGTCATCGAAGGCCACGCGGATCGCCGTGGCCCGGATCCGTTCAACGATTGGCTCAGTCACGAACGGGCCGAGCGGGCGCGCAACGTCCTGGTCGAAATGGGGTTCCCAGCCGAGAAGCTTGTGGTCGCTGCATTCGGAAACAAGCAGCTGCGCGTGCAGGGAACTACCGAAGAAGCTGATCGTGAAAACCGCCGCGTCGAATTCGCGATCATAAAGAAGGTTGAAGAGCGTGGCCAGGGAGCAAAGCCAACCCAACCGCCCCGGCACGCACAAGCCGAAGGGCTGCAGCCATGAGAGCGCGATTGCTGCTTGCGGTTGCGGCGCTGCTCGGGTTGCCAGCGTGCCTGGATCCCATCGTGGGAACCCAATGCGCCAGGGGATACTTACCCTGTGGCAGCCAGTGCGTGCCGGCCGGGTCTTGTGCTATCCCCGATGCCGGGCAGGCAGCGGACGGCGAGGACGAGACCCTGCTCGATGCTAGCCCAGGCGAGCCCGAGTCCGATGCGGACGCAGAAGTGGGAGAGACCGGTCCAGCCGCGGATGCGGAATCGGCCACCGATGGCGATGAGAATGACGTCGGTGTCGACCAGGAGGACGGACTGACGTCGACCGAGGCCGGGTTTGACGACGACGGCGGCGCGCCAGCGGTCGAAATCGACGGCGCTGCCGAGGCGGACGACACCGGCGTAGATCCTGATCTGGGCGGGACAAGCGTCTTGCTTGGCGACGATGGCGGAGCTGACGACGCAAACGGCGAAGGCGCGGCCATCTCGGACGCGAGCGAAACCGAGGCGGATGGGGCTTTGCCGGACACTGGCCCACCTCAGTGTCAAACGGACTTGACTTCCGACCTCGATAACTGCGGCGAGTGCGGCAACAAGTGTCCCACCGGCTACTACTGCGCCGACAGCACCTGCCAGCCTTGCGTGCAGACCATTTGCGGATGGCAATGCGTAAACACCGGGTCCAATCGCGACAACTGCGGGTACTGCGGCGTTTCCTGCAAGAGCGGTTTGTGCAGCAGTAGCCAATGCGATGACTCGGGCACGGGACGGGTGATTGTCATTGGCCATGACTACTTGGTGAACAACACCACCATGAGTCAGGTACTGCCCAATGCGGTCTTCCTCTGGTCCATCAACCCAGTTCGCCTGCTGGCGTACAAGGTTTGGGCCAACCCAACCGCTGTCGGTAACGCCAACGATGCCATCGCCTACGGAGCCCGCAATCGCGAGTTTGTAACAAACTCTTTGGCGGATGAGGACGACATTGCCACAAAGCTTGGCGGGGCCGACGTGTTCCTGATCTACGGGCAGGAGTATGCCACCGACGCGATCCTCACTCAGCTTCGTCAGAAATGGGCCAACGCCATCACCACCTTTGTCAACCGTGGTGGGACAGTGAGCGGAGGCACAGTGAGCGGCGGGACGGTGATTGTCTTGGACGGCGTCTACGCCAACCAAGGCACGGTTCAGGTCATTTCTCAGGAAGGGCTGTTCGACATTCAGCAGAATGCATCAGTAACCGGCGCCGTGTGCACGGTGGTTGCGCCCGGGGACGCGCTGGCAAGCGGGCTGCTCAGAAACTACCTCTGTGAGCAGAACAGCGTCAGCTTCACGACGAGCGAGGGCAGTCCTTCCACAACCTTCGTGATAGTGTCGGGATCTGGGGCAGATCCCGTAGTGATCGACAAAGTCTTCCCCTGAAACACTACTTTCACTTCTTTTGGAAGACGCGCACGTAGTCGATCACGTATTGGGCGGGGAAGGTCGTGTTGGTAGGATCGCCGCCGTTTGTGCCGCCGATGGCCAGATTCACGATGATGTATTGATTCTTCTTGAAAGGGGAAGTGCCGTCGGGATTGACCGCGGTGGCAAGCGACGTGGTGTTCATTTGGAAGTCATCCACGTATCTTGTGCCTGCCTATGACTCTCCGGCTGGCCTGCAGATCTGATCGGGATCGATCTCGGCCTCGAATACGATGCGGGCGGGTCCACGCATGGACACGCCTGCGTAGTTCGGTGATTCGACATTGCCGGGTTGGCTGGCCACGCGGATGAAGAGCGTGCCGCCGGGAAGGTGCACCGGGATCTCCTGGTCAGGTGCGGCTCGGCCCTCCAGGCAAGCGGCCACCACCGTGGCACAAGCACCGGTGCCGCAGGCGAGGGTGATGCCGCAGCCCCGCTCCCAGACGACCAAATCGATCTCCGTCCCCGCTGGCCCTTGCCGCACGCGCGCGAACTCCAGGTTCTCCGTCCCTGCGAACCCTTGCCGCACGCGCGCGAACTCGACGTTGGTCCGGCGGGGAAACGAGGAATTATGCTCGATGCCGCGTCCGTAGGCTTCGGCCAGGGCGCGCAGGTCGCCTGCCGGATCGTCGATGAAGATCACCGCGTGCGGGTTGCCCATGGACACGGCGGTAAACGCGAATTGGCGATCACCCGTGCGCAGCGGGCTTCTCACCACGCGCTTGCCGCCCAGCGCCGCGACCGGGATCTGGGGCGGATCCAACTGGGGCCGGCCCATCTCGACGGTCACTGTCTCGGCCCGACCGTCGCACGCGTCGATCCGGCATTCCAGCAGCCCAGCCCCGGTGTCGATGCGCAGTACCGGACGGCGCATCGAGGGATCCCTCTCGTAGAGGAGCTTGGCCACACAGCGGATGCCGTTGCCACACATCTCAGCCTCGCTGCCGTCGGCGTTGATGACCCGCATGCGGGCATCGCCCTGCACCGGTGGCAAGATGGCGAGCACGCCGTCTCCGCCCACGCCGAAGTGGCGGTCGCACAGGGCGCGCACCACTCCCGGATCAGCCGCAGATGGCACTCCTGCCGCCGGCTTTCCTGGGCGCAGATCGACGACGAGGAAATCGTTCCCCAACCCTTCGGCCTTGACGAAGGGGATCGATGGCATTCGCCTAGTCTACGGCTGCGCCGGGGCTGGCGCTACCGGTGCCTCTTCCCCAGGGGGCGCCGCCTTCTTGGCCCGGGCTGGCTTCGGGGTGGGTGCCGCCTCCTCGGCGGGAGTTGGCTTCTCGACGGGCGCAGCCTCTTCGGCCGGGGCGACAGGCTTCGGCGCGCGCACCTTCTTGACCGGGGCTGGCTTGTCCACGGGCGCGGCCGTCTCGCTGGCCGCCGCCTTGAGCTTGATCGCAGGCTTTTCGGGCGCCGCCTTCTCGACCGCGGCCTTGACGGGTGCAGCAGGCTTCTCGATCGCAATCTTGAGGGGTGCGACCGGCTTCGCCACAGCAGCCTTCGCGGGCACGATAGGATTCTCGTCAGTCGTCTCGCCCTCTGTCGCGGTCTCAGTGGCAGGTGCGCCACCCGCACCGCCATCGGGAATCACCGACTTGGACTTCTCGGCCGCTGCACGCGCCTTTTCCAACGCGCTGGCCAACTTGGCCTTGGTCGCGTCTTCCGACTTCTTCTCAGCCGCCTTCTTTTCGGCGATCTTCTGCAAGCGCCGCGAATCCGATTGGCTCGACATGTAGGCCAGGGTCAACGAATTGGCGAAGAAGATGAAGGCGCAGATCGCGGTCATCTTGGTCAAGAAGTTCGCGCCCCCGGATGAGCCAAACACGGACTGGCTGCCACCACTGCCGCCAAAGGCGATGCCCATGCCCCCGCCGCGCCCAGCCTGGAGGAGGACCACCAGCATCAAGAAGATGCACACTACGACGTGCAGACCAGTCAAGAAATTGTACACGCGGAAGTCCCTTCCTTTACCAGCTTGGCGAATGATTCCACAGTCAGCGACGCACCGCCAACCAGTGCGCCGTCAATGTCCTTTTGGCTCATCAAGCTGGCCACATTGTCCGGCTTGACGCTACCACCGTAGAGAATCCGGATCTCTTGCGCCTTGCCCTTCAGGCGCTTGGCAAGCTGTGCGCGGATGGCCCCGTGTACTTCTTGCGCTTGTGCGGGTGTGGCGTTGCGGCCGGTGCCGATGGCCCACACCGGTTCGTATGCGATCACGACCTTGACCAACTCGGCGTCGGAAAGCTCGCGGGTGGCGCCGTCAAGTTGGCTCGACACGCGGGCCAGTGCCTGGCCCGCGTCGCGCTCGGCCAGGGTTTCGCCGATACAGATTATGGGGGTCAGGCCCACGCCGAGGGCCGCCTTGGCTTTGCGGGCCACGCTCGCGTCGGTCTCGGAGAAGAACTGGCGCCGTTCCGAGTGGCCGATGATCACGTAGCGCGCGCCCGCATCCGCGATCTGTGCCATGGCCACCTCGCCGGTGAACGCACCCTTGACCTCCCAGTAGCCGTCCTGGGCCGCCACGCCGAGCGCGCTTGGCTTGAGCTTCTCGGCTACCGTGGCCAAGGCCAAGAAGCCGGGACTCACGGCCACGTCGACTGCGGTGATGCCGGCGGTGGCGTCGCGCACGCCCGTGGCCAGAGCCACCGAATCGGATAGACTGCCCCACAGCTTCCAGTTTCCGCAGAAGAGCGGTCGGGACACACGAGGTTGAGACATGAGAGGCTCCTTTCTACCTTAGGACTCCAATGCGGCAAGTCCGGGAAGCTTCTTGCCCTCGATGAACTCGAGAGTCGCGCAGCCGCCCGTCGAGAGGTGTGTGATGCGCTCGGACACGCCAGCGCGGCCAAGCGCAGCCAGCGAGTCGGGACCGCTTGCTACGGTCAGGCCGAACTTCACCGCGGCCACGGCCTTGGCCACGGCGATGGTCCCGGCGGCAAAGGGCGCCGAATCGAACAGGCCCATGGGGCCGTCCCAGAACACAGTGCGGGCGTGGGCCAGGCCTTCCGCGAACTGCTGCGTGGTCTCGGGCCCGATGTCCAGCGCCGCCAGATCGTCGGGCACTTTCATCGCGGGAACCACCTGGCCAGCGGGCGCATCCGAACCGGATGCCGCCAGCAAGTCGCGCGGCAGCAGAACCTCGACCTGAGCGTCCTCGGCTTTGGCCAGAAAGGCGCGCGCCCAGGCCAACCTTTCACCTTCCACCCGGGAGGTGCCAAGGCTGCCGCCCCGAGCCTTGAGGAAGGTGTTGGCCAGCGCGCCACCGACGAAGATTGTGTCGACACGGCTGAGCAGGCTTTCCAGCAGGCCCATCTTGTCGGACAGGTTGGTACCGCCGAGGATGGCGACGAACGGCCGCTCGACCTCACCGGCGAGTTGGCCCAGGAACTTTACCTCGCGCTCCATCCTCAGGCCCATGCCCTTGGCCGAAACAAACCTGGTCATCCCGGCGGTCGAGGCGTGGGCAAGATGCACGGTTGCGAAGGCATCGTTGATATAAACGTCGGCGTAGCTGGCGAGGGCTCGGGCGAAGGTGTCGTCATTGGCCTCTTCGCCAGATGCGAAGCGCAGGTTCTCCAGCATGGCTACACTACCGTCGCGCAGGTCCGCCACGACCTTCTTGGCGCCGTCGCCCACTGGCTCGTCGGCCAATACGACATCGCGGTCGAGAAGCTCAACCAGGCACGCCGCCACCGGCATCAACGAAAACGCCGGGTTTGGCTTCCCCTTGGGCTGACCGAGATGCGTGGCGAGGATCACCCGTCCACCTCGGTCGATGGCGTGCTGGATGGTGGGTAGGCCTTCACGAATGCGCGTGGCATCAGACACACCGCCGGCAGGGGTCAGCGGAACATCGAAGTCCACGCGGATGAAGACCCGCCGGCCTTGAATGTCCAGATCGGCGATGGTCTTGGCCGCCATGGGAGGGACCGCTTTTACACGGAATAGGCTCCAGTTTCCAGGCCATTCCCTGTACTGTGATCCCGCGATAGCCGCGGGAGGTCGTGGCCGCAGACGTGGCCGTGGCCCGAGTGATCACCGTCGGCTACGGCCACGAAAACGAACAAAACCACGACCGCCTCCGATCGCTCCAATCAGGAACGCTTGGACAAGAAAAAGGGGGCCAAGGGGCCCCCAAACTACGACTTATGTGGAACGAGTGGCGCGCTAGACGAGCTGCGCATCCTCCTTGATGTCGGACGTGACCAAGCTGATCAGCTCCGATGCCACAGCAACAATCTGCTTTGGCTCGTAGCCATTCTGGCGCAAATCCCGGTACAGGGACTTGGACAGGATCTTCAGGGCACGTTCTCTGCTAATGACTGGCGCTGCAGTGTTCACGGTTGCCAGGGCTTGAGACATGGACCCTCCTCCCAAGAAGGTTGCCGCCACACCAAGCACGGTTCGTGCCATGAGGTATGACACGCCAACATCCTGATTCTGCTGGTGTCTCATCGCGGCGGCTCAGTTTTAGCGCGTAGCTGGTTTCGCACCACGAGCCCAGGCGTGAGGCCAAATGGCGCGGGAATCTGATACACCGGTGCGCACGTTGATTCGCAGTCCCGTGGCTCGCGGAGTCAGCATGATTGGTCCATGTGCCGTGCCGAGATCTTGGTGCGATATTGTAGCAGGTTGTAGGCGGCCGCACTGCTCTGACCGGTTTCACGGAGTTCGGAGCAAAGAGGATTGCAGCGGGCAATTACGTCTCGCCGGACTGCGCCGGGCCGGCCGGCGGCTTCGTGCTTTCGGACGGCCGGGCTGGGACCTGCACGGCTGTGTCGACGGCGTAGGCACGGATGAGCCGCGTGAGGTCTCGCTCGACCTTCTGGAGTCTCGACAGAATTCGAAAAACCAGCAGCAGCAAGGTGGTCACGGCGATGAAGGTGAGGGCGTTGAACCCGCTCGAGACGCCCAGCCAAAGGGCAAAGCGATCGGTCGCTTTGGGCACGAATACCACGAGCCCGATTCCGGAGAAGACCACTAGCCAGGCCATCAGCTCGACGGTAAAGCGCCGCGTCCGGCGAAAACGCTGCACGACCCAGGCGAGCGACACGGCGGCAAGAACTATTGCGAAGATCCTGATGCCCACGTCAATCCTCCAGCAAGCGGTAGAGCAGAAGCCGGAGCACGATGTTGATTCCGTTCCGGCTTTTTTGCCCCTTTGCGAGCGAGTACTTGCTGTAGATCGCCCGAATCGGCACTTCGAGAAAGCGCAGGCGGGTCCTGCGGATCTCCTTGATGAACTCGGAGGAGACTTCCATCCGGTCCATTCGTAGCTCGATGGAATCGATGGCTTTGCGGCTGAACCCACGCAGCCCGCTCTGCGAGTCGGTCGTCCAGATTCCGAAGAGCAGGTAGGTGAAGAGGTTCAGACCCCAGTTGCCGACGATCCGGTGGCTGGGCATGCCTTCTGGCGACAGTAGCCGGCTGCCGATGACCGCATCCGCTTGCCCGCTTTGCAGCGGCCCAAGCACTACCGCGATGTCCTCGGGTGCGTGCTGCCCGTCAGCGTCGAAGGTTATCACGAAGTCCGCTCCGATCTTGCGAGCGTAGGCAAGGCCGGTGCCCAGGGCTCCGCCGAGGCCACGGTTGATCGCGTGTCGCAACAGTATGATTCGATCGTCGCCAGAGGCGCGCACGACCTCGGACGTCCCGTCGCTGGACCCGTCGTCGATCACCACCACTCGGATTGACACACCCTCGATGGCATGCGGCAGACGGGCCAGCGTTTCTCCGATGACGCGCGCCTCGTTGTACGCCGGGATGACGATGACGAGCCGTGACACGCCAGCCAATCTACAACAGGATGCGGAATCAGTCAGCCTGCCACATGCAGGACGCGGAAACGGCGGTGCGATATTGCAGTAGGCTCTGGGCACGGCGCTCGACTGACCAACCCCGCTCGCGTGCGAGCAGCTTCGCAGTTTCTTCCGCCACATCCAGGCCATGCGTCCTGCTGAAAAGCGCGAGGGGGACGCGACGCCGGAGCACGTCCTCCACTTCGCAGGCCAGGTCGCATCGAATGGCGAACACAAGCTCGGCGGCCAGGTAGGGCAACTCGGGGTCAAGCCTGCGGCCCAGCGAGGTGTCGGAGGCGATGAGTGAGAGGACCTGGTCAACGCGAGCCCCGTAGGTTTCAGTGAGGTGCGCGGCTATGTCGGGTGCCAGAGCGAGGGAGCCAATACTGGCCTTGCCAGCGCCGGGCAAAGGCCGTAGGCGGGTTTGGCAGGGTTGCAAGGCGCCTTCGAAACCGCGGCCACGCAGCATCTCAATGGCGCGGTCGACTACTTCTTCGGCCATGGACCGCATGGTGGTCAGCTTGCCGCCCGCCACGTGGAGCCAGCCACGCTCATCTGACCAGATCGCGTGCTCGCGTGAAGTGGTTGCCTGGGTCGCAAGCCCGCGGTCGATGAGAGGCCGCAGGCCAGCGAAGGTCGAGATCACGTCGCTGGGTTGCGCATTGGCGGGCGGGAACGCGTGGTTGACGGTTTCCAGCAGGTAGTCCACGTCGCGGCGATGGGCGCGGATTTCGTCCTCAGGCCGGGGCGGCCGCGCCGGGCCGCCGGGGCCAGGCCAGTCAGTTTCGGTGGTTCCGATGATGGTGCGGCGGCCGGCGGGCAAGACGAACACCAGGCGGCCGTCACGTGGGGAATGCACCACCACGGCCCGGCCGAGCGTGGGGATGCGATCGCCATCCATCACTAGGTGGACGCCCAGGGTTGGGCGCAGTTTGGGCGGCCCGCCGGAGAAACTGTCGCAGAAGGGTCCGGTGGCGTTCACCAGCAGACGGGTGCGAATCTCGAACCGGTCGCCACTGTCACGGTCCACTGCCTGCGCCACGCGCAAGCTCCCGGAGTGCCGCTGGTCTGGCTGAATCTCGATCTGGGAGATCGCAGCCGCTCCGGCGGCTACTGCGTCGAGCAGGTTTTCTAGAACCAGGCGCGCATCGTCGGTCTGGCAATCGACGTATTGCTGGGCGCCCAGCAAGCCTGCGCCGCGCAGCCAGGGCGCCAGCCGAAAGACCTCGCGGCTGGTCAGGCGGCGGCTGCGCACCGGCGGTCGCCAGAGGGCAAGGGCGTCGTATAGGCCCACGCCCAGGGCGAGCAGCGTCGGTGAAGGGAAACGGCCCGCGTAGCAGGGATAGAGAAACTCCCTTGGGCGACACAGGTGCGGGGCGGTCTCGAGCAAGCGGCGGCGTTCGGCCAGGGACTCGAAAACCAGGTGGAAGTCGCCATTCTGGAGGTAGCGCAGGCCTCCGTGGATGAGTTTTGACGACTGGCTGGAGGTTTGGCTGGCGAAGTCGCCGCGTTCACACAGGGCCACGTGCAGGCCGCGGGTGGCCGCGTCGCGGGCGATGGCAGCCCCGGTGGCTCCCCCGCCCACCACGAGCAGATCGAATTCTTCGCATTCAAGACGGCGTCTCGCAACCTCCCGCCAGCCCCCGCCTGTCATGGCGCTGTTCTGGTGTCCCTCGCTGTTGAGCGCATCGGTTGAAACCCTTTCGCAACTTCTGGCAAGCGGTACTAGGGCTCGATGTGGGTGAGCGCGATGTGCAGCTCTTCTAGTTGCTTGCTGGTGACCGGGGCCGGCGCCTCGGTGCAAAGGTCGGTGCCTTTCTGCGTCTTGGGGAAGGCGATCACGTCGCGCAGCGAATCGGCGCCGCATAGAAGCATGGCCAGCCGGTCGAGCCCGGCCGCGATTCCGCCATGGGGCGGGGGTCCGTGGCGGAAGGCGTCCAGCAGGAAGCCGAACTTGGCGCGCGCGTCCTCCTCAGTCAGGCCTATTGCCTTGAACACGCGCGACTGAACGTCGGCGCGATGGATGCGGATACTGCCGCCGGCGATCTCGTTGCCGTTGAGCACGAGATCGTAGGCCCGCGCGCGCACCTCGGCGGGCGCGCTTTCCAGCTTGTCGAGATCCTCGGCCATGGGCGAAGTGAAAGGGTGGTGGGACGCCACCAGCTTTCCGTCGTCGCTGCGCTCGAGCAGCGGGAATTCGGTTACCCAGGCGAACTTCCACTGGTTCTTGGGGATCAGGTTGAGCTTGTTGGCGACATGCAGACGCAGTCCGCCCAGCACGGTGTTGACCAGCTTGCCTGGCCCGAACTGCAGGAAGAAGAGATCGCCCTCCTGCAGGCCCGCTGCCGCGTTCAGGTCCTGGCGCATGGCCTCGCTCATGGTCTTCATGGGCGAGCGGGTCCAGGCCCCTGCTGCGCCAATGCGCGCACGGGCCAGGCCCCGGGCGCCCAGACCTTTGACGAATTCCTCCAGCTTGTCGACTTCCGCGTTCGACATTCTGGACGCCTCGGCGGCAGGCAGACGCCAGGCCTTGACCACGCCGGGCTCAGGTCCAGTGGCCGCAATCGCTTTTTGCAGCATGTCCACGTTGCCGCCGTTGTGCTTGCGAACCACGTCGCTGACATCGCATAGGGGCAGGCCGAAGCGCAGGTCGGGTTTGTCTGAACCGTAAAGCGCCGTGGCCTCGGCGAACGATAGGCGCGGGAAAGGCGCAACGATGTCCAGGTTCAGCACGTCCTTCCACAGCGCCACCATCAGACTCTCCACCACGGCCTGCACGTCTTCCTCGATGACGAAGCTCATCTCGAGGTCGATCTGGGTGAACTCGGGCTGCCGGTCCTGGCGCAGATCCTCGTCGCGGAAGCAGCGAACGATCTGGAAGTAGCGATCGAACCCCGCCACCATGAAGAGCTGTTTGAAGAGCTGGGGCGACTCGGCCAGGGCATAGAAGGTCCCGGGCGTCAGGCGCGAGGGCACGAGAAAGTTGCGCGCGCCGCCGGGCGTATACTTGACCAAGAAAGGCGTTTCGATTTCCAGGAAGCGATGGCCGGAAAGCACCCGGCGCGCGGTCTGGTAGATCTGCGAGCGCAGCAGGAAGTTGCGCTGCAAGGACGGACGGCGCAGGTCGAGCGCGCGGTACTTGAGGCGCACCGTTTCGTTGGCTGTGCTGTTGTCGACGATCTCGAAGGGCGGCGTATCAGAGCGCGAAAAAATGGTGAGCTGGTCACAGTGCAACTCTACGTCGCCCGTTGGCATGTTGGGATTGCGCCGCTCGCCGCGGTCGTGAACCACGCCCGCCACGCCGATGCAGAATTCGGAGCGCAGCTCGCCGGCCAGGGTGTGGGCATCGGCGCTCACCCCTGGCTCGAAAACCACCTGGGTGATACCACCGCGATCGCGCAGGTCGATGAACACGCAGCCGCCGTGGTCACGGCGCGAGGCGACCCAGCCGAAGAGAACCGCCCGCGTGCCCACGTCGCTGGCACGTAGGCCGCCGCAGTCATGGGTGCGCTTGATGTCCTTGAGGAATTCAGGCATAGCCTGATTTCTACTGGAGAGCGGCCCCGGCGTCGAGGAGGAAGCGGATCTGTGGCAATGCGGCTTGCCGAGAGCCGGCGGGCACCCTAAGTTCTAGATGTGCGTCTGCGAATTCTTCATCACGGCAGTTGTTTCGACGGTGCCAGCTCAGCCGGCGTGTTTGCTCGCTTTTTTCGCGAGTGCGTGGCGCAGGAACCGGTGGACGTGATGTTTACGCCCATGGATCACAAGGAGGCGGGGCCCGCTATCCCCCCGGAGTTGCTCGACGGCGACGTGAACGCCTGCGTGGACTTTCGCTACACCTCCGACGCGCGTTTGCACTGGTGGTTCGACCATCACGCCTCTACCTTCCAGAGTGCTGTGGACGAGGCACATTTCCGTGCCGACCGAAGCGGCCAAAAATTCTACGATCCGACCGCCAAGAGTTGTACGTGCTTTCTGGCCCACACCGTGGCCGAGAAATTCGGATTCGACATCTCGCAACTCCAGGAACTCCTTCACTGGGCCGAGATCATCGACGGCGCGCTCTTCGAATCGGCAGCCCAGGCCGTGGAATTGCGCGAGCCGGCCTTGCGCCTGATGACCTTCATCGAAGCCAACCGCGACCGCGCGCTGTCCCAGCGGTTCATCGCCGACGTGGTGTCCAAGCCGCTCGACGAAATTGCCGCCAGCCCTTATGTGGCCGAGCCGCTGGTTGGGCTGCTCAAGAGGCACGAAGGAAACGTGGAAGCGATTCGCCGCCTGGCGCGTCTTGAACAGGGAGTGGTGTTCACCGATCTCTCAGTCGAGCCCATCACCTCGGTGAACAAGTTCATCGTCTACTACCTCTATCCCCAGGCGCGCTACGCGGTCACGGTTCTCTCGCCAGGCAAGCGCATGAAGGTTTCGGTCGGCTCCAATCCCTGGACGCCCCTGCCGCGCACCCACGACATCGCCAAGTTGTGCGAACGCTATGGCGGCGGCGGCCACCCGGCGGTGGGCGCCATTTCGCTGCCCAAGGGCGAGGTCGAACGGGCGCGCCAGATCGCGGCTGAGCTGGTTGCGATTCTGCGCGGTTGAAGCTGCGAGCCCGAAGCTACACGCTGTCCATCTCGACGGTCTGGCGCAGGGAACGGCGCGTGCGCCTGCGGATGACCTTTTCGGCCCGGCGGCGCATCTTTCTCGCAGAGAGCGCGCGTCCGCTCAGCGGCTCCTGTTCGCGACCCGGCTCCTCGAATTCACCGGGCCGGCGACCAAACTCGAAGATTGTGATCTCGCGCTTGCCATGCTCGCCGATGCGAAACGGCATGACCGACGCGCCAATGCCCGCCCCCACGTATACGGCGCCGGTCACCACCGCGCCCCGGTGCGGTTGCCGCGTGCCATACAGGCCGTGCACGTACTTGTGGCCGCCGATCTTGCCCAAAGCGATATCGTTCAAACGCGCCACGGTTATCTGGCCGCCATGGGTGTGCCCAGCTAGCACCAGCGGGATGCCGCACTTCCAAAGATCGTCGGCCTCCTCGGCGATGTGGGACAACGCGAGCACAGGAAGGTCCCGGCGCAGGCCAGCCACGGCCTTGTCGATCCGGGCATGGCCGGTGTACGCGTCGTCGAGACCCACGATTTGCAGGCGCTGGCGACGGATGGTGATGATGGTGCTGTCGTTGCGCAGAACCTCCACGCCACCCCGCCTCAGCGCGGCCGCTACTTCGTCGGCTCCGGCCCAATGGTCATGGTTACCCAGGACGCCGATAACGGGCGCACGGAACGCGCGCACCAGCTCCGTGAGCTGGTCGAGATAGCTTTGACTGTGGCAGACGAAATCCCCAGTGATCACCACCAGGTCCGGGCGCTCGGCGTTGGTCAGGGCGACCGCCTGGCGCTGAATCGCAAACGGCGTGATCCGGCCCACATGCTGGTCCGTTAGGTGGGCAATGCGAATCGGTTCCATGGCGCCGGCATAGGCGGCCGGGCCGGCAAAGCGGCGCACCCTTATGCGACCAACGCGAGACCCATGACCAAGAGGAGCCGTAAGAGACTGGCTCCAGCCGAACGGCGGGAACAACATGTCCTTTAATTGTGACCTGCGATACTTAGAAGTCCAGGAGAGAAGATCCTGACGCAGGCGCGCTTTTGTCAACGCACGTCGGCCTGCGGAAACCGATAGGGACAGCGAAAAAGAGGCTGAAATCCGCATGTGCTGCCGAGGTCCTCTCCTAGGAAAATCCGGCCAGGGCGGCGGCGAAGGCGTCGGGGTTCTCCAGGTTCGACAAATGACCGGCACCGGGGATCTCCAGCACGCGCGCCTTGGGTATGGCCGCGGCCATGGCCCGGCCGTCCGCCGGCGGGGAAAGGGCGTCCTGGGTGCCCACCACGACTAGAGTAGGCACTGAGATCTTGGGCAACTCGGCGGTGCGGTCGGGCCGGTCGCGCAAGGCACGGATCGCGGCGATCACGGCATTGGACGGCTGGGCTCCGAGCGCGCGCACCTCGGCGCGCAGGCTTTCACTGGCCGAGGCGGACAAGAGGCGTGGAATTTGTTTTTCGAGTAGGGCCGCCACGCCTTGCGTTTCCACCAGCGTGATAGCGGCCTGCCGACCCTGGCGAGCCTCGGGCGTGTCGGCCCCGGCCTTGGTGTCGGCCAAGATGAGTGACTGCAATCGGTCGCGATGGTTGTGGGCAAAGGCCAAGGCCACGTAGCCGCCCATCGACATGCCGCCGACCGTAGCTGCGGGCAACTTGAGCGCGTCGAGCAAGGCGGCCACGTCATCGGCCATATCGGCGATGGAGAAGTCGCCCGAGCCAAGATCGGAAAGCCCGAAGCCGCGCATGTCGGGCGTGATGACCCGGCGCTGGCCGGACAGCGTCGCCGCGGTCTTGCGCCACATGCGGCTGTCAAAGGGAAAGGCGTGCACCAGCACCAAGGCCGGGCCGCTGCCCACCGACTCATAAGCCAACTGCCTCGGCCCGATGGATGCCTTCATGGGCGCAAGCCTACCAGAATCGTTGTGGAAAATTGCGGTTCCTGCCTTGCTATCAGATGATCCTGCTCGTGGGCCTCACCCTCGACGCTGCCATCCAACAGTTTCTCGACCACCTGCGGGTCGAGCGCGAGCTGAGCGTGGCCACGCTGGCGGCCTATGGCCACGATTTGGCCGCTTTTTCTGGGTTCGCCGCGCCCAGGAAAATCTCGGAGCTGGCAAGGGTTCGCACCATCCACATTCTCGAATACCTTTCCGCGCTGACCGAAAACGCCCTGTCCGCCCGTTCCCAGGCTCGGGCACTGGTGGCCTTGCGCCAATTCTTCAGATTCCTAAAGACCGAGCGCCTGTGCGAGGCGAACCCCACCGAGGATGTGGACCTGCCGCGTTTCGGCCGGCCGCTGCCCAGCTTCCTGACCGTTGCTGAGGTGGACCTGCTGCTGGCCGCGCCCGACCGCCGCACGGACCGGGGCGCACGCGACGGCGCCATGCTGGAGACTCTTTACGCCACAGGACTGCGCGTATCCGAGCTGGTCAAGCTGCGCCTCCCTGACATCAACCTCGAGGCCGGCTATCTGACGACCGTGGGCAAGGGGGGCAAGCAGCGCCTGGTTCCACTAGGCGAGGCCGCCGTGGCGGCGCTGCGATCGTACGTGGAGGGCGAGCGGCCGCACTTTCTGCGTCCCGGGCGTGGTGCCAACACCGATGCGCTGTTTCTTACCCGGCTCGGCCGCCGAATGACTCGGCAAGCCTTCTGGAAGATCCTGGGCGCGTA
>PMKP01000149.1 GCA_003157775.1 Myxococcales bacterium
ATCCCGATCGCGGCCACGCCGATCGTCGCCGCGCGAGTCCGCATCGCGCCGAGCCTCAGGCCGCGGCATCATGTCCAGCACGTAGTAGAAATCGCCCTTCTTCTGGGCGTTGGCAGGGGGCTGGTCGCCCGACAGGACGCGCACCAAGCGTACCCCGGCCGCGCGCTTGCCGGCCACCGCGAGTGCCTCCATAAGACGCGACAGGCGATCGCCCTGTATGTGCATCGCCGCGGCCACAGCCTCAGCCTCGGGTCCGGTGCCAAGGTCGGGCGCTGCCGTTTCGACGGCGGGCGCGGGCGCGGAGTCACTGGCCAGTTCGCCATCTTCTTCGTCCTCATCGGTCGCGACATCCTGCGCTGCAGGGTCCTCTTCGGCCTGCGTCTCAGCCGCGGGTTCTTCCAGCGTCTCTGCCGCGGGCGCGGCCTCAGCCGTGGGCTCGGCTACGGCCGCGGGCTCGACGACGGCCGTGGGCTCGGCCGGCTGCGCCTCGGCTTGGGGATGCGCCGCCCGAAAAGCCTGCTGCGCCTCTGCCGCCTGTCGCAAGAGAATCCCGGAGAACTCGGTGATTGTCTTCATGAACGCGTCCTTCGCGTGATGGGGGGCCCCGTCAAGGAAGCCCGAATGAACTGCTTGGCCTTTCGTAGTGGACTTGCGGCCTCACGTCAAGGGTTTGCCATCATGCCTCGACCGCAGGTTCGATGCGAGCACCATCTCTTGCCAGCAAGCTGCGTCGCGCTTGATGCGGACTCTCGTGCCGACGCGACAGGCCCTATGAGCAGCTATACGGTTTGCGCAAGCTCGTCGCCCTCGATCGTGCACGGAAAACCAGCGCATAGACCCGCGGGCCGGCGATCTCGTCTTGCCTGCAGGAGTCGACGAATGGGTCGGCGGGTGGTGTTTCAGGCGGGATCATGCGGCGGCGCTCGAACATACCAGCAACGGTCTGTGCGGGTGAACGTCCCGTTGACGGCGGCTCGGGTAGATCGCTACTCCCGCTTCTTGCGTGGTGTCTCGTGCAGGTCAGCCGTGGTCACTGCGGCCGATCCGAACTTGTCGTGGATGCGGTCAAGCGCGGCGTTGAGCCGACCGGTGCGGCGGTCAAAATCGAAAAGCGGCAACTGCCCGCCCTGCGAGAGAAGTGACTGCGCTGAAACGCCGGTGAGTCTGACCTTCTGTTTCAGTTTCTCCGCCAGCAGGAGTGCGCTCGCCGCGCGATAGATTGCCTGGCCGTCGTCGATCGCTTCGGGCAGCGTGGCCTGGCGCGTGAGCAAAGTGAAATCCGCCAGCTTGAGTTTGAGCTGCACAACCGTTGTCTTTCTGCCCGCCTCGCGCAGGCGCCGGCCTACGCGCAGAGCCTGCGAGTGCACGTGGGGCAAAAGCGCGTCGGTGCCAGCCAAATCCTCCTCAAAGGTATCCTCGGCGCCGATGCTCTTTGCCTCACGGTCGGGAACCACCGGGCGAGGGTCGATCCCGCACGCCAGTTCCCACAGGTCGCGCCCGCCGGAGATGCGCCGGTCGAGCCAATCGGGATCAGCGGCTGCAATCTGGCCCACGCTGCGAAGCCCAAGGTCTGCCAGTGCGGCCTCGGTCTTCGGACCCACGCCCCACAGACGACCGACCGGCAACGGGGCGAGAAACGCGCGGGCCTCTCCCGCAGCGACTTCTCTCTGCCCGTTCGGCTTGGCCAGGTCAGAGGCGATCTTGGCCACGAACTTCACCGACGCGATCCCAGCCGACGATGGCAGACCCACCTCAGCGACAATTCGTGCGCGCAAGTCGGAAGCCATCTGGCTGGGAGTGCCGAACAGCTTCACCGATGCGGTCACGTCCAGAAACGCCTCGTCGAGCGAAAGTGGTTCGATAAGCGGCGTGACCTTGCTCAGGATGGCGAAAACGGCGTCGCTCGCTTCCTCGTACGCTGTCATGCGCGGCGGGACCACGATGGCCGCGGGTGCGCGCCGCATGGCGACTGCCATGGGCATGGCCGAGCGCACTCCGAACGGTCGCACCTCATACGAGGCCGCCAGCACGACCCCACGCCGTGGATGTCCACCCACGATCACGGGCCTGCCGCGCAGCTCGGGAGAATCGCGCTGCTCAACCGACGCGAAGAATGCGTCCATGTCCAGGTGGATGATGGCGGTGGGAGGCACGCCAAGAAACGGTAGAGCCTGGCCGACGTGGTTTCAATCCACGTTTTGCGCACGTCGTTGCCGGCGTCGGTCCCTCACAATTCTGATAGACGCCGAGCCGAGAGTAGGTCGGCGCAGGATCACGAGGGTGGCCAGGGCTCACGGAAGCCGGCAGACTATCGGTCATGCAGTACCGCTGGTTTCCCAAGATCCCGGGAACCCCCATCTCGGCGCTGGGTTTCGGGTGCATGCGTCTGCCCACCGTAGCTGGCAATCCGGCGCGCATCGACCAAGAAGCAGCCACGCGCCTCGTGCACGCGGCCATCGACGCGGGTGTGAACTACTTCGACACGGCATGGCCCTATCACGGCCAGCAGAGTGAGCCATTCCTGGGTCGCGCCCTGCAGGGCCGGCGTCACCAGGTGCAGTTGGCGACCAAGCTGCCGGTGTGGGCGGTCGAGCAGGAGAGCGACTGGGAACGCTTCATCGACCAGCAACTGGCCAAGCTGGCAGTGGACCGGATCGATTTCTACATGCTGCACGGCCTGGCGGCCGAGCCCTGGGACAAGGTCAGGAAGCTGCACGGCCTGGCCGCCTTGGAGCGCGCCAAGGCTGACGGCCGCATCGGACACATCGGCTTTTCGTTTCATGGCTCGCCTGACGACTTCCGCGCCATCGTCGACGGCTTCGACTGGGAGTTCTGCCTGATCCAGCTCAACTACCTGGACCAGGAATACCAGGCAGGCCTGCAGGGTCTGCGCTACGCCGAAAGCCACAAGCTGGGGGTGGTGGTCATGGAGGCTCTGCGCGGCGGGGCGCTGGCCAAGGTGCCGCCAGCGGTGGAACGCATCTGGGCGCGCTCGCCCCGGCGCTGGTCGCCCGCAGAATGGGCCCTGCGCTGGGTGTGGGATCTGCCCGGCGTGGTCAGCGTCATCTCGGGAATGAACGCCGCCAGCCAACTTGAAGAGAACCTGCGCGTGGCCAGCAATCCCGTGGCGCTCGATGACGACGACCGCGCGCTGGCTGACGAGGTGGCGCGTTTCTTCCACGTGCGCATGCCGGTGGACTGCACCACCTGCGGCTACTGTCTGCCCTGCCCCGTCGGCGTTGCCATCCCCGAGGTACTGTCGACCTACAACACGGCCTCCATGTTTGAGAATCAGGCTGGCCCTCGCTTTGCCTACGACGCCTTCCTGCTCAAGGCCGGCAGCGGCGCCGACCAATGCACCGAATGCGCCGAGTGCGAGCCCAAGTGTCCGCAGAACATCCCCATCATCAAGATGCTGGCCCAAGCCCACGCCCACCTCACCGGGCCGTAGTAGATGCAATCGTCGCGACCCGATCGGGAATCGAACTGCTCGAAGCTCATTCGACAAAAACCCAGGCGCGACGCGGCCTTGCGCTGGTTTCCTGAAGTATTTTCGAGAGTTCGCCCCGGTGAGGGAGCAACCCGTTCCGAACCGCGGCTTTCCGGCTGAAACGGCCGAAAAGTAGGGTGTCGTGGCAAACTGGTGGCGAAGAAACGGGAGCTTCGTAGGCGTGTTCTCGAAACCCGAAGCGCGCTATCCTGTCTTCGTGAGTGGCGCCATGCACACCGCGAAAGAAACGGTCCGCCGGCTGCTCGAAGACCTGCCCGACAACGCCTCGCTGGAAGACATCCAGTACCACATCTACGTCCGCGAAAAGATCGAACGCGGCCTGCGCGATGTTGAAGCCGGGCGTGTTGTTGACCAGGACGAGGCCAAGCGACGGATGGCCAAGTGGCTCGGCGAGTAGGTTGGACCGAAGCCGCGCTTGNNTCCGACACGCTGACCGAATTCGCCAACCGCGGCCGCGTGGTCCCCCGAATTCGACGACCAGGCCATCCGAGAGATCTTTCTCGGCAGTTACCGACTGATCTACCAGGTCACCACCGAGCGGGTCTTCATAATCGGCTTGGTCCATGGCGCGCGCGATCTTGCGGCGATGTGGTTGCGGGAGAAACGGACAGGTGAACGTGAGCCCTGACAAGGTTGCTCCGCCGGCCGAGTGGCTTCCCGCCCGTGTCCCATAGAGTAGTTGTGCGTTGTGACCCCATCGGGACTTGAACCCGAGATTACGCCGTGAGAGGGCGCCGTCCTAACCNNTTGTGTTCGGGGACAAGGATTCGAACCTTGATAGCCAGATCCAGAGTCTGGCGTCCTGCCATTAGACGATCCCCGAGTGCTCCACACCGAAGCGGCCCACGGCGGGAAGGAAAGTTGTAGCAGCCGCACTGCGCGTGTCAAGACCGGCGGCCGTCTTGCCGCGCCAGTTCTTGCTGGCCCAAAGGATAGATGCTATCCAGGCTCAATCCCGGCGAGGCGGTCACCGTGCAGGACATATCATGGAGCTGAGTTTCTGGGCCGCGACTGACGTTGGTCGGAAGCGACAACATAACGAGGACAACTTCCTCATCGACAAGAAGTTGTCGCTCTTCGCAGTCGCCGACGGGATGGGCGGCCACGCCTCGGGCGAGATCGCTGCACAGATCGCGGTGACCGACTTCCGCGCCGCGGTGGAGGCACGCAAGGATCTGCTGGACGCATACGCCCGCCACGAGGATGGCATCACGACGCAGGACATCCTCTCTGCCCTGGAGAACGCCGCGCAACAGGCTGGGGTTGCTATCTTCGAACGCGGGCAAAAGGAACGCGAGAAGCGCGGCATGGGCACCACCCTGTCAGCCATCTTGCTGCTGGGCGAGCGCGCCTTCATCGCCCATGTGGGCGACAGCCGGGTCTATATGGTGCGGCAGAACCAGACCGTGCAACTGACCGAGGACCACTCGTTGGTCAACGAGCTGATCCGCCACGGCAAGGTCACGCGCGAGTCGCTGGCTGCTTCGCCCTACGCCTCGTACAAGAATGCCGTCACGCGCGCACTCGGCGTGTATGAGACGACGCAGGTCGACACGATTGACTTGGAGGTTCTCCCGGGCGACCAATTCCTGCTTTGCTCGGACGGACTGCACGGCTACCTGCAAGAAAAGGACGTCACCAGCTTTCTCGCCGACGGCCATGTGACCGCCATCCCGCAGAAGTTGGTAGACCACGCCAACAAAGGCGGCGGCCAGGACAACATCACCGCGGTCATCTTGCGCCTGCACGCCGACACCACGGATGCGGGCCAGACCCGGATCCAGGAGCTCAATCGCAAGGTCGAGGTCCTGCGCCAGATGCCGCTGTTCCACCATCTCACCTACAAGGAAATCCTGCGCGTCCTCTCGGTCACCCAGGTGGCTGATTACAACGCCGGTGACGAAATCCTGCGCGAGGGTGAGCCAGGTGATGACATGCTCATCCTACTCAAGGGCAAGGTTCGGCTGCACAAGGACGGGGCGTTCATCACCCATCTCGGACCGGGCGCGCATCTCGGCGAGATGGCGCTGGTCGACAAGCAGCCGCGTTCGGTCAGCGCAGCGGCCGAGGACCGCACCCGCGCCCTGGTGCTGCGCCGCCGTGATTTCAACGACATCATCCGCAACGAACCGCGGCTCTCGGTCAAGTTGTTGTGGAGTTTCGTGCAGGTGCTGGCGCAGCGCCTGCGCAAGACCACCGCTGATCTCACCGGCGCCCGGCAGGATCTTCCTGACGCGTCCGACGAGACCATGTTCGACGAGTAGCAGGCGACCGCGATCGCCTTTTCCGACTCATCGGCAGCCCCGCACACAGGTCACTGACAGGTGGCCTTGCGCATTGACAGCCACCGTGACCGCGCCTTCTAGATCGGTTCGCCGCACGCGCACGCCGCGCGAACCATATCGGGCCAAGGTGGCAGAACTGGGCAGATGAAAGGTGTTGTGCTTGCCTACGGAAACCACCGCCAAGTTTGGCTGCACAGCCGCCAGGAACTCATTCCCCGATGACGTCCGGCTGCCATGATGGGGAACCTTGACGATGTCGCTGGCGATGACCAGGCCTGTCTCCTCCCCCCGGGCTACCAGCTCAGCCTCGCCGTCGACACCGATATCTCCAGTGAACAGCACCGCGCGTCCGGCATAGCTCGCGCGCACCACCAGCGAGGCGTTGTTCGTATCCAGTCCCGGCGGAGGGCCTACGACGTCGCCGACCCAGGGTCCTAGCGGTTCGACCCGCATGCCCTTGCTTTCGAACTGGGCCGGCACCGGCGTCGCCACGCCACGCTGGTGCGCCAGGGCCAGCAACTCGCCGTACTTCGGGTTGTGCCCATCGTCGCCGCTGGTCCACAACCTGCCCACCTCGAAGCGCGCCAGCACACGCAGCAGGCCGTTGAGATGGTCGGGATGCGGGTGGGAAAGGACGACCAAGTCGACGCGTGCGATGCCACGCGCGCGCAACACCGGCTCCACCACACGGGCCCCGGTGTCGAAGGAATCATCGTAGCGACCGCCGCCGTCGACCAGCATGACGAAACCGCCCGGTCCCTCCAGCAGGGCCGAATCCCCCTGCCCCACATCGATGAAGGTCACGCGCATCTCATCGGCGGTCTTGCGGCGCAGGTCGCGCACCACCAGGCTGCCCGCGGCCAGCGAGCCGGCCAACCAGGCTGAAAGCAACCATCGCAATCGCCGACCCGTGCCCCGTGACAGCCCGTAGAGGAGAAAGCCCGCGCTGGCCACCAGAGCAGCACTTTCGAGCACGTTGGGATAGCGAACCAAGATGATGGGCGCCAGACGCCGAAACCCGTCGGCCCCACAAAGTGCCGTCCGCGAGGCCAAACCCGCGATCCAGAGCGGCGCGGCCCCAAGCACCGGATGAATCAGGGCCAAGAGCGCGCCCACCAGCCCGCAGGGCAGAACCGCCAGTTCCACCAGCGGCACCAGCACTAGATTGCCGACAGGCGCGGCCGGCGTCACCTCGCCAAAGTGGTGTGCCACCAGAGGCATGGTGCTCAGGCTCGCAACGCTGCTCGCCGCCAGACAGCGGCCCAGCCAGCTCAAGGCCCGCCGCCACCGTCTTGCGCCCTTGGGCGGCGCTGCCGGCGAGAACCGCTGGGCAAAGAAGCCAAGCGCAATCACCGAGGCAAACGAAAGCTGAAACGAGATATCCAGCAGAGCGAGCGGCGACCCGACCAGCAAGACCAGAGCGGCGAACGCGATGCTGGCCGCGAGGGAGAATGGCCGATTGACCAGCATCGCGCCCAACGCCGCCGCAGCCATGAAGGCCGAGCGCAGAGTGGCGATTGCCTCGCCGGTGAGCAAGGTGTACAGCACCACCGCGGGCAGCGACAGGGCAGCGGCCAGCGCCGTGGCATTCACGCGCAAGGCCCACTGGGGGACCAGCAAGGCAAGCCGGCGCAGCAGCCCGAAGACCAGCGCCGCCACCACGGCGAGGTGCAGGCCCGAGACCGACAGCACATGGGTGGCTCCAGCCGCACGAAACCCCTCCTCGACCTCGGGTGATACCTCGGTGCGCTCGCCCAGCACCATAGTTCGCACGAATGCCGCCGCAGGACCGGTGAGGCGCTGATTGATCACCCTTGCCATGGCCGAGCGCAGGCGAAAGGCCAGGCGTCGGGGCTGCAAGCTTGAGCCCTGCAGCCCTGGCACTACTTGTATGTCCGCAGCGTTCCGAACGCTGGCGAGCAAATCCACGCCTTGGGCCTGGGAGAGAAGAAGCGCGTCAGGCAAACCGGGATTGGCGAACCCACGTGGCAGAAAAAGCCGCGCAGAAAACGCCACCTCATCCCCCGGTGCCAGATCAGGCACGCCCTCCACCACGGTTACCAAAGCCCTGACTTCCAGCGAAGACGCGTCGACCGAATGAACCGCCAGCAAGAACCGAGTCTTCTTGCTTTCGCCCTGTCCTGCGCCCGCCTCCGGACCCATGACCACCTGGCCCACCACACGAACCAGAGTGTCTTCCGGCACGGCGGGCGGGGCTTGGCACTGCCGAACCGCGTGGATGGCAAGCCCGGCTCCCGCTGCCAGCGCACCTGCCGCCACTGCGGTCACCCACGAGCGCCGACTCAGTCGCCAAGCCGCCAGCCCGAGCGCCGCCAGCCCGAACCCTGCCGCTACATGGGCCTGGGCGAGAATCGCGACGGCGATTCCGCAAGCGAACGCACACGCCCATATGGCGAGGACCATGTCGGATTTTCGTCCGACTCGGCCCCAAGTTGCGTCCCCTCAGACCTATTCGCCGAAACGGGCGCAGAACTGCTGGCTAGCTTTTCCACCGCAGAGCACAGAGAACGCAGAGAGGGGATGGGAAGAAGAGGTCCGAACTGCGCAGAGCCCAACCCCTTCCTCTCCGGTCCGGCTCTGTGGCCTCTGTGCACTCTAGCCTGAAACTCGACTGTAACTGTTTGATCTTCTTAGTGTGCACTGTGGCTTGGTGGAGCAGAAAACCGGGCTCGGATTTGTCAGTTTCACGCCTGAAGGATCCGGGCCAGCGGCCCG
>PMKP01000151.1 GCA_003157775.1 Myxococcales bacterium
GCGCCGCTGGCTGGTGGACTTCGGTTACATGGCCCGCGAGGGAGGCGGAGGCAAATACTGGAGAGTGGACGGGAAGTAGGCCAGCGCTGGCTCAGCGGCAGCAAGTTCTTGCGACGGTGTTTTCGCGTCGGGCGGTGCGTGGTAGTTTGCAGATCTTCGCGACGGCCCCGGGTCGGGATCCCAATGCCGGACTGGAAGACCGCTTCTGCCGGCTGGTCGCTTTCGCGGGCCAGCGGTTGGGGAAACCGCTGCGAGATCTCTCGGTGGGAATTCTCTGTCNNGCGCGGGGCTCGGGTGGTGTTGGGTTCGCCACACAATCTCACCCCGCGCCTTGACGGTGGAGCCGCACTGCTGGGCGAGCCTTGTGAGCTTTTCAAGAAGACGGCCTGTCGCAGGAAGATCTCTTTGGCGGCGGATACGAGTACCTGAAGCCGCTGACCTAGGGCGCAGCCTGGACTGTCGCACACTTCCATACAATGTGTGCCTGCTCGTCAAGGCAAGTCTCGCCTTGTGGGGGAACCAAGTTGCGGGTCAGGCGGCGGACAAATGCCTGGGGAAAAATGACTACGTCAAGCGTAGAGTGGGCATCCTATCGTCGGCCCGCTTTTGGTGAGCCACATGACAGGGAGACTTCACTGCCTTTGTCATTCGAGAAGTCCATTACTCTAGCCTGAAACTCGACTGTANNCGGGCCAGCGGCCCGGGGGCGAGACTGTGGAGAAACCATGAACATCATCCAGAAGAAACATCTCCTCGCCCTCGTGCTGCTAGTCGGCACGCCGCTGGCAATCGGCTGCGGCCAAAACAATGGGCCAGCCACCTCCGGCAGCGGAGGCGCCCAGAGCGGTGGAGTCGGCGCGGGAGGCAGCGCGCCCAATACCGGCGGCAAGCTCGCCTCAGGTGGACAGATCGTGACTGGCGGTAGCGCGGGCGGCGCCGCATCTGGAGGCGCCAACGGCGGCTCCACGGGTACCGGCGGTGTTGCTCCTACTGGAGGCTCAGTTGGCACCGGAGGAGCCAGCGGTCACGATGCTGCCGCGGCCGGCGGCAGTACCGCTTCAGGCGGGAACACCGGGCAAGGCGGCGCCACCGGCGGGACTACCGCTGCTGGCGGAAGCACCGACACCGGTGGAAGTGTCGCCCCAGACGGAAGCATCACCTCCGACGGAAGCGTCGCCCCCGACGGAAGCGTCACCCCAGACGGAAGCGTCACCCCCGACGGAAGCACCGCCCCCGACGGAAGCGCCGCCCCCGACGGAAGCGTCGCCCCAGACGCCCCCCCTACCGACGTGAGCGTCGCCACCGGCGGAAGCTCCGGCACAGGTGGCACCGCTGCCGGTGGCACGACCGGCAGTGGAGGCACGACCGGAACCGGGGGCTCGACTGTCCCGCCGGGTCCTCGGGTCCGAACCATCATTCCCCTCGACCGGAACTGGTTGTTCAACAAGGGTGACGCGACCGGGGC
Source organism: Myxococcales bacterium (assembly GCA_003157775.1). Classification (GTDB taxonomy): domain Bacteria; phylum Myxococcota_A; class Polyangia; order Fen-1088; family Fen-1088; genus Fen-1137. The sequence goes on from PMKP01000151.1 coordinate 1,466, forward strand.
GGACCAAGCGGCTTTCGCGGATACCACGTGGCGCCCGGTGAACCTCCCGCACGACTGGAGCGTCGAGGGGCCGTTCTCGCAAACCGCCCCGATGACCGGCCGTGGGGGTTACCTGGCGTCGGGAATCGCTTGGTACCGAAATCACTTCACTCTTCCCGCAGCCGTCACTTCGGGCCAGCAAGTCTACGTCGAATTCGACGGCGTCATGGCGCACGGCACCGTTTATGTCAACGGGACTCAGCTCGGAAATCATCCCTACGGCTACGTGAGCTACCGCTACGACATGACCAAGAGCATCAAGTTCGGGTCGGAAAATGTGATCGCGGTCGAGACCGACACCAGCTCGCAGCCCGCCTCGCGCTACTACGCGGGCGCTGGAATCTACCGACACGCCCGCGTCATCGCGACCGATCCGGTGCACGTCGATCAGTGGGCCACCTACGTCAGCACCAAGGGCGCGACGGCTGCATCGGCAACCGTCCACGTCACTACCTCGGTGCTCAATTCGGGCACGTCGTCTCAAAGTGTGGGCGTGCAGGGCATCGTCAGCGATCCCAGCGGGACGGCACTGGCACCCGTCACCGCGGCTGCTCAGAGCATCGCTGCGGGCGCATCGGCCAACTTCACCTTCGATGTCCCGGTCACGAATCCCAAACTATGGGACCTCGCTAATCCGAACATGTATCAACTCGTGACCAACGTCCAAGTCGGCAGCACCACAGTGGACGACGACGTCACCCCCTTCGGAATCCGGAGCCTCACGTTCGACGGCACTACGGGCATGAATATCAATGGCAAGAACGTGAAGCTCCAAGGCGTGTGCTTGCATCAGGACTACCACGGGCTTGGATTGGCTGCGCCACAGCGGGCAATCCAGCGGCGGCTTGCGGCGCTCAAGGTCTTCGGGGTGAACGCCATTCGCACGGCCCACGATCCACCCAACCCGGAATTCCTCGATCTGTGCGACCGGATGGGCATTCTCGTCATGGACGAGTTTTTCGACGTCTGGGTCGCAAGAAAGTACGAGGATGTTGGCGATGACTCGGCCTACTTCATGACGACTGCGACCAACCCTACTGGAATGCCCGCGGTGCCCGGGACTGCAACCGGTGCACCCTGGTACCAGGTCGATGTGACCGGGATCGTCGCGCGGGATCGCAACCACCCCAGCATCGCCCTGTACAGTACCGGCAACGAAATCCGCGATTCGATCGGCACGCGAACTCCGATCCTGACCAAGATGGTTTCCATCTGTCACACGCTCGACCCCGACCGTGCTGTCACCCAGGCCCTGTTCCGGCCCTCCGATTCTGGTGACGTCACCGGAGCCACGCGGACCCTGGTCGACGTTTTCGGCGGCAACTACCGCACCGACGAAGTCATTACCGCCATGGGAATGGCGCCTACGCGCGCCGGCTTGTTCACCGAGATGGGTACCGAACTGACCACTTGGGCCACCGTCACGTCTACCCCGGCGCTCACGGGCGAGTTCATGTGGACGGGGGTTGACTATATGGGCGAGCATGACGGCGGATGGCCATCATTCGGGGGCAACGGGGCCCTGCTAGACGAAATGGGGACTGCGAGGGACATGGCCTACTCGTGGCAGACGACATGGGGGGCGCCCAAGACCACGCCACCAGACACGGGAGCAACAGCGGGCAAGGTCACACTCACCGCCGATCACACTGCGATAACCACCGACGTGAACGACCTCTCGTTCGTCAAGGCCGCGGTATCCACCGACACCACCATAACCTTCGCCATCGCAGGTCCCGGCACCATCATAGCGGTGGACAGCGGGAGCATGGTTCAGGAGTCGTTCCGCGGGAACACGCGCAACACCTTCGGCGGCCTAGCCTTTGCGATCGTCCAGGCAACCGGCGCCGGAACCATCACGGTGACGGCATCGGCGTCGGGGCTCACCGACGGCACCGCGACTGTGACTGCCACCGACGGCACCTTCGTTCCGTGCTCCGGAACCTGTGACTAGACAGACGTGAGGTTGCGTATCCGGTAGCGGACGACCTCACCAAACACGCGCACAATCCGCCGCAAGGCCACCTCGCGGCTCTGTCCCACCTCGCGCGCAAATGGGCGGATGGTGACTGGAGCAAAACCACAGCCCGCCTGGCGCATGCGCTCCAGTAACTCGAAGCTGAACACGAAGGTCTCGCTTCGCACCGTGGCCAGATCGATCATTCCGAGCCAACGCCGATGGAAGACGTAGGAACCGTCGAAATCCACGCGCAGCCCGCCCAAGTCCCGCACCAGGGCGTGAAACACCAGCGACATCAAGCGGCGCCACGGCCCCGAGGGTGGCGTGACGTAGGTGCTGACCACGGTGGTCTCGGGCGTGGCCCAGGGCAGAAAGGTCAGCAACGACTGCGGCCGGACCTGGCGGTCGGCCGGGAGAAAGGCGATGTAGTCGCAACCGGCAGCGGCGTATCCGCTGCGCAGGGCTGCGCCCATGCCCAGGTTGCGGGCGTGGCGCACAACCCGCACGTCGCCCTCGCTCGCTGCCTCGGCTCGGGCCGCGGTGCCGTCGCACGAGCCGTCGTCGACCACGATGATCTCGTAGCCGGACAGCCACAGGCGGCCGACGCGCCGGCAGTCGCGCACAGCCGCCGTGATGGATGCCTCCTCGTTCCAGGCCAGCAGCACCATGGACAGGGTATGCGGACTTTTCGGGGCCCGAATCAGCTCTGCGGCTTCGCTGACCTCGGTGACCACGAAATCCGCTCCCGCCTCTTCCAGTAACGGCACCTCGGCCATAGCATGCGCGCAGCCGATGGCGATGACCGAGGCTGCCGGCGCGGCCTGACGGGCTGCCAGGGCCGCGCCCATGTCAGCAGAGTCATGGCCGACCAGAAACACGCGCTTGGCGCCTGCGGCTTCGGGCGCCGAGAGAATGGCAAGCACGGGCTCCGCGGCTGGCTTGATCGATGCAGCCCCTTTGCGCGCCTGAATGCTGAAAAAGCGCGCCGGATCGATCCCAACCGCGCGCAAAGCGGCCAGGGTGCACGAGTGATGGTTGTTGGTGTAGAGCGCGACCGGCATCCCAGACAGACGCTGCAAGAGAGAGCGCGCCTCAGAATGAATCGAGCAGGCCGGGCCACAGCGGGCCTCCTCTTCATCAATGACTGCCCAAAGCCGAGTCGCGAGACGAGCACCCGCCTCGGCATCCCGTGCGCCAAGTTTCGCGCAGGCCGATTCGATGCTCGCAATCAGGCCCTCGCCATCGACGGCAATGCCTTCGGTCGCAATGATGGCATTCAGTTCGCGGCGGACCCGCGCGGTGTCCAGGTGAAGGTCCACCAGAACGCCGTCCAGGCCCACAATGGCAATAGCAGCCGGCCCGGTCATGGTCCAGGCCCGTCCAGAGGAACATCGGGTTCCCAGCGAGACGACATGGGTATGAGTCTACTCCCGGCGGAAAGGCGTAACCAGTCGGCCACGGCTACGACGTTCACATCCACCTGGCGGAACTGTGGTCACGGCGTGACCGCGCCAAACTGGTGCGCTTCCGCAAAGGGAGTTACGACGAATACTGCGGCAACTGCGTCGGCGTGCACGCAACGCCGCGAGTGCCTTGAGCAACACCAAGGCCGAAACGCCGCCGGCGCGATAGAGCAAGGCGACTATGACCTGGAACAACCAGTAGATGTCGATCCAGGGGCGGCCTGCGTTGGTGTAGGTGTAGATGTCGAAGCGAGGGACCGCGCTGTGCTCGAGAATGAATTGTCCGGTGCGCAGGTGCCACCAGACGTCGAAATCCGCCATGGGGAAGCAGCCCAGCGGAAAAACGAGCGCAAACAGCTCCACCAAGACAGCGCCGCGCCACCGATGGTGGCGGCGTTCGGGCGCCTGGCTCGCACTTTCGTCCCTGGCTTCTGGCATGTTTGGTCTCAACCCATGACAGTGGGACGATACTCGAACCAATCAAAGTCGGCGGGAACAGTGCAAGGCCGGCCTCGGCCGGTGGCATACATTCCAAGCACCACACCGCAAAAGTGCATCGGCCCGCGACGCGCGATGGTCTCGGCGGATAGGGCCCGCGTGGGCACCCGGCCGAGTAGGACACGGGCACGTCCGGTCCCGGCCAAGAGCTGGTAGCGATCACCCTCGGCGCGGACGCTGAGTTCGACTGGACCGGTGGGAATGGGCGCGCGCCCCAGCACGCGCGACACGCCGCCGATCCGGCGCACAGCCACCACTTCGCGCCCGGCTTGGCCGAGTCGCACGGCCAGATCGAGGTGAAAATCCTCTCGCGCCCGCACTGACAGGCCCGCCTCTTCGCCCGGCTGCTGGGGCGAAAAATCCAACCAGGTCTTGCAGCACATGACAAAATCCTGCTGGCGACGAGCAACGAAAGCAACTGGCCCAACCTCATCCAGGCTGGCGGGCTGGCCCCACAGGCGCAGGTGCCCTGCCCGCTCCCCGAGCCTGACTGCGCTGTTGGGCGGATTGCGAACATGCACCCAAATCGGGTCGAGGGCCAAGCCGTCGAAGTCGTCGCGCGCCGGCACCGGGGCAAAGAGATGAGGCGGCAACTGCGGAGCGGCCATTTCAAGCTCGACCTGTCCCGCATCGCCAATCACCGGCCAGCCATCGTCGGAAAAGTGCACCGGCGCAAGAAAGGTCTCACGGCCGAGGTGATGATGGCGGCCGGTTCGCGGCCGGATGCCGAGAAAAACCGCCCACACGCTTCCGTCCTCCAGGGCGACAAGGTCAGCATGCCCAGTTGCCTGAATTGGATGCCGCCGACGCTGGCGATGGCTGAGCACCGGATTGTGCGGACAAGGCTCAAACGGTCCGAAAGGCGAATCTGCCCGCGCCGCGACCTCACAATGGCCGTAGGCGGTGCCGCCCTCGGCAGCCAATAGGTAAATGCGTCCATGCAGGGCGTGCAGGTGCGCCCCCTCGGGCCAGACACCACCTGTGCCACGCCAGATCACCTGCATAGATCCCTTCAATCGTCCCCTGCCAAGGTCCAGTTCGGCCTGCTCAATGACCGGATGATCGAAGTCTGCCCCTTTTCCGTCGCGCGCGTAGTACACGCGGCCGTGGTCAAAGAACAACGACGGATCGAAGCCGCCGTCATCGATCCAAACTGGATCCGACCAAGGGCCCTCCGGTCGCGAAGCGGTGACCAGAAAACTCCCACCGCCGCCCACATGGGTGGTCACCAGGAGGAAGCGGCCGCGATAATAGCGCAAGGTCGGCGCGTAAATCCCGCCTGAGCTGGCTACGCCGGTCAGGTCAAGTTGGCTTCTGCGTGCCAGCACATGGCCAAGCTGCTGCCAGTGCACCAGATCGCGGCTGTGAAAGATGGGAACGCCCGGGAAGTACTCGAAGCTGCTGGTGACGAGGTAGAGGTCGCGCCCAACCCGACAAATGCTGGGATCGGGATAGAATCCGGGGAGAATCGGATTGCGAAAAGTTCGGCGTCCGCGTGGCGACACGGCATTACCCCTTGACTGCGCCCGAAGTCAGACCGCTGATGAATTCCCTCTGCAAGGCAAAAAAGAGCACCGCGGGCGGGATCATGGCGAGAGCGGTCCCGGTCAGAAACACGCCTTGATCGCGCCTGAATTCGCCCAGGTACAGATNNATACAGATTCAGCACGACCGGCAGGGTGAGCTTGTCCTGGCTGTGCAGAAACACATTCGGCACAAAGAAGGCATTCCAGTTGCTCAGGAAACAGATCAGGCAGAAGGCCGCGGCCATGGGCCGCACCAGCGGCATCACCAGACGAAGATAGATGCCGAACTCACCGCAGCCATCCAAGCGAGCAGCGTCGATCATCTCGTTGGGGACGCTCAAGCAGGCCTGGCGAAAGAGGAAGATGCCATAGGCGCCGACCATCCCGGGGATGACGAGCCCGGCGAGTGAATCCACCAGTCCCAAGTCCACCACCATCTTGTACAGCGGCGCCAGCAACAGGACCGAGGGAATCATCATGGACCCGAGCATGAACAGAGTCAGCGCGGTCTTGCCGCGAAACTCGTATTTGGCCAAAGCGAAGCCTCCCAACGAACAGAAGAAGATCTGCAATACCGTGGTGCATGTGGCGTACACGGTCGAATTGAGCACGTATTCCCAGAAGTACACGGGACCCGTCAGGCTGGGCCGCCCCTTGAACAACTCGCGAAAGTTGTTGAGGTTCAGGGTCTTCTCCGACCACTGCTCTATCGGGGGCAGGAAGATGTACTCGTTGAGCACCGAGTGATCCTTGAACACCGCGGCCAGCAGCCAGGTGAAGGGCGCCAGCACCACCACGGCGCCCAGACCCATGAGCGTCCAGCGCGCAAAGCGAGATGCCGTCCGCCTCCGTCCCAGCAGGCGAAGGGCAACGAAGGCCAGGAACAGCGCCAGCAAGAAGATCTGCAGGAGGTTCATTCTTGCTAGTCCTCCTCGGCGACGCGGCCCAGCCGGATCTGAATCAGGCTGATGGTGAAGATGATCACGGCCACCACCCAGCCCACTGCAGATCCCAAACCCAAGTCGCCGCATCGGAAGGCATTGTAGTTCAGGTAGGTGATGAGCGTCAGCCCGGCGTCGTTGGCCCCGTAGCCGTAACTCTCACTTAGCAGGGTCAGCGGCAGCTCGAAGAGCTGGTACGAGCCAATCACGCTCATGATCACGACGAAGATCACCACGTGGCGCATCGAGGGAAGGGTGACGTGCCACAAGATCTGCCAGGGACTGGCCCCATCGATGCGCGCCGCCTCTTGCAGCGTCTTGTCCACGGTTTGCAAGGCCGCGAGGAAGTAGATCATGTTGAAGCCGACCCAAAGCCACAGCGAGGTCAGAACGATGGCCGGCATGATGAGACGGGGCTCACTCAGCCAGCGCGCCTCCAGTCCCCAGTGTAGGACCATCTGGAACCCCCGATTGACGAGGCCGTAGCGCGGCGTGAACAGGACGCTGAAGAGAATGCCCACCAAGACCTGGCCCACCAGATTGGGCGAGAAGAACACCAGCCGAAAGAATCCCTTCACTTTGTCGCCGCCTGAATTGAGCAGCAGCGCCAGGGCCATTGAAAGCGGCAATTGTATGAAGACCGAGACGAGAGCAAATAGGGTGGTATTGAGCAAAGCTCGCCTGAAGACCGAATCCGTGAACAAGTAGACGAAATTGGCCAGTCCCACAAAGGCGCGGCTGCGTGGCCCATTGGTCTCGTAGAACGCGAGGAGAATGGCATTGATGAAGGGGACGGCAAAGAACACCGCGGTCAACACGATATAGGGCGACAAGAAGAGATAGGGCGCCTTGCCCTTGTAGCGCGGCCGGGCCGGCGGCCGCGTGGGTCGCTGGGGGACCTTGTCGCTCATAGCTTCCCCTTGGCCAGAATCTTTTCGCGTCTGGCCAGCCGGCGCACCGATTCGGCTGCCTCGGCCAATTCCGCCCGGATCTTCTCCAGCAAACCGGCCTCGCCCTTCTCCGAGTAGTACTGTGCGGATCGGTTGTAGGCCCGGTCCAGGGCGAGCCGCCCGGCGTCGTCCACTGGGCTCGAATACACGGGCGGCGCCTCAGGCGCCAGCTCCGCATACATCTGTCCCACGCGCTGATTGGAATAGTAGGGGAAGGGCGTGGCGAACTCGGGCAGATTCCACGCGTCTTTCAGCGCCGGCAGTATGTTGGTCGCCAGAAAGCGCTCACCCAGTTGGGTGGTGTCGAAGTAGAGGTACTTGGCCAGCTCCCAGGCGAGATCCGGGTGACGCGTCTGCTTCATGATCATCAGGCCAGTGCCTCCCCAGGTCGACGTGCGCCGCCCGCCCCGGGTCCAGGCCGGCAGCGGCATCAGCGCCATCTTGCCTGACAACGCCGGCGCCTCATCGGCAAACACCCAGCTGCGCCAGTCGGGCGCCCAGTGAAACAACACCAACCCGTCCGTCATGGCCTTGACCACCGGCTGTCCCCAGCCGCACTCGTAGCCGATCTTGTGCGGTCCGCGTGTCTGTTCGATGTACCAGCGGATGAGCTGCGCGTTGTCCTCGGTAGCGAAAGCCACCTCGCCCTGCGGGTCAAACACCTGGCCGCCCCGCTGGAACATCAGCACCTGCAAGGCCCAGTTCCCGTCGTAGCGCATGTCGAGCATGTAGCGATCGATGATCCCGTCGCCGTCGAGATCGCGGCTCACCTGCCGCCCCACTTCCACGAACTTCTCCCACGTGTCCAGCTTGCTCACGTCGATGCCCAGCGCTTCGACCAGATCGCGCCGGTACGCCAGCATCACCGGATGCACATCGTGGGGCAACGCGTACACGCGCCCGCGCGTCGACCAAAGACTCAGGCGCGATTCCACCAGGCGCTTGTCCAGTCCGTCGGCACGCATCCGATCGGTCAGGTCCAGCAGCCCAAAATCCTCCGCTGGTCCGCGCGTGAAGAAACCCAAAGATCCTGCGAACACTTCCGACAGATCCGGAACCTCGGTGCCGGCCAGGATGGCGTTCTGCAGTCGCGCCTGCAGGGAGGCCCAGTTGGCGAATTGCAACTGGACCTTGACCCCGTGCTCGCGCTCGAAGCGCGGGATGGCCTTGCGATAGGCGTCGAACTGGGCCTCGGTGTGGGTGACGATGACCAGATCGGGCCGCGCCTCGTGCCGGCGGGCGGTGACCACGCGCAGACCCACCGCCACAACCGCAATGACCAGCAACCAGAAGGGTGCCCTGCCGTACGGGAAGTTGCTGACGAAACGCATAACGACCGATGGGGGATTTGGAAGGTCTTTTAACATTTTGCGGTCTTGCCGGGAAAGGGCGGCGTTTGCCCTTCCGACCCGCAAAGCTTCGCGCTAAAGTCACCGGCGCGCCGAGCGCGTCCAATGGCGAGCGTCGAGCTTTCCCACGTGCACAAGATCTACGAAGGCGGATTTTCTGCCGTCGACGATTTCACCCTGCACATAGCAGATCGGGAGTTCATCGTCCTGGTGGGTCCATCGGGCTGCGGAAAGTCCACCACCCTGCGCATGATTGCGGGCCTGGAGGAGATCACCTCGGGCACCATCTCCATCGGCGGCCGCTTGATGAACCAGGTGCCGCCCAAGGACCGCGACATCGCCATGGTCTTTCAGAGCTACGCGCTCTATCCCCACATGTCGGCGTTTGAGAACATGGCCTTTGCCCTCAGCCTGCGCCGCGTGCCCAAGGCCACCATCAATGAGAAAGTCCAGCGCGCCGCCGAGAAGTTGGGGATCGCGCAGCTCCTCGACAAGCGGCCGCGCCAATTGTCGGGCGGGCAACGCCAGCGGGTGGCCCTAGGACGCGCCATCGTGCGCGACCCGCAGTGTTTCCTTTTTGACGAACCCCTGTCGAACCTGGACGCCAAGCTGCGGGTCGAGATGCGCGCCGAGATCAAGCGGCTGCACCTGGAATTGGGCAGCACCACGGTGTACGTGACCCACGATCAGGAAGAAGCAATCACCCTTGGCGATCGCGTGGTGGTCATGAAGGACGGCGTGGTCCACCAGTGTGCCGGCCCGTTGGAAATCTATCATCGTCCGGCCAACCGCTTCGTGGCCGGGTTTCTCGGCTCCCCGCCTATGAACTTCTTCGCCGGCCGCTTGATCGACGAAACCGGACGGCTGTTTTTCGACGAAGGCACGGCCAAGCTCCCGGTGCCGGCCTGGGCTGTGCCTGCCCTGCGCGAGCGTCCGGCCGGAAATCCCGATCTGGTGATGGGCGTGCGGCCCGAAGCCCTTGTCCTTCCTCGGCCGGGCGACACGGGTGCAGCGGCCGCGGCGAGCCTGCCCATGAAGCTTTGGTTGGTGCAACCGCTGGGCGCCAAGATGGATATCTACCTCGCCACTGCCCGACACGAACGCATTGTGGCCCATGTGGACGCACGCGCAGGCTTGGGCGTGGGCGCGACTCTGCCCGTGGCTATCGACATGGATCGCGTGCACTTCTTCGAGCCCGGGGAAACCGGCCGGGCCATCGCGAGTCGCGACGTTCCGCCCGCGTGACGAGAAGCTGTGGAGGACATATGGCGCGCTACCTAGGACTGGACGCCAGCACGCAGAGCCTGTCGGCGCTGGTCATCGATATGGACACGGGCGCGGTCTGCGCCAACCACAGCGTCGGGTTCGGCGAGCGGCTGCCGCAATACCATTCGCCCAAAGGATTCCTTGTGCATGACGATCCCCGAGTCAGGCACAGCGATCCCCTGATGTGGGTCGAGGCGCTGGAATTGCTCCTCGAAGACTTGGTCAAAGCGAGCGTGGACCTTGGAAGCGTGCGGGGGGTGTCCGGGGCCGGGCAGCAGCACGGCTCAGTTTACCTGGCGCGTTCCTTCGACACAGTCGGCGCATGGTCGACCGAGCGGCCGCTGCGGGATCAGGTGCAACCGTTGCTCAGCCGCCGCACGTCTCCAATTTGGATGGACAGCGCCACCAGCGTGGAATGCGCCGAGATCGCTCGCGCCGCCGGCGGCGACGACCGTGTGGTGGCGCTCACCGGATCGCGGGCCATCGAACGCTTCACCGGCCCACAGATCCGCAAGTTCTACAAGGACTCGCCCGCGGACTGGGCGCGCACCTGCGAGATCCACTTGGTCAGCTCATTCATGGCCTCATTGCTCACGGCCCACAGTGCGCCGATTGACCTGGGTGATGGCGCGGGCATGAATCTTCTCGATCTCGGCACCGGGACCTGGAGCCCGGACTTGCTCGACGCCACCGCGCCAGGTCTGAAAGCGAAACTGCGGCCGCCGGTTTCGTGCACCACCCGAGTAGGCGTGGTGGCCGACTTCTTCGTAAAGAAGTACGGCTTCTCCCCCGACACACCGGTCATCGCGTTCACCGGCGACAACCCTAGCAGCCTGGTTGGCATGGGCGCCACTCGTCCCGGCACTGCAGTCATCAGCCTCGGCACCAGCGACACTGTGTTCGCGGCCATGGCAGCGCCGCGCACCGATCCGCGCGGCTACGGTCACGTTTTCGGAAACCCCGCGGGCAACTTCATGGCCCTGGCCTGCTTTGCCAACGGCTCGCTCGCGCGCGAAGAGATCGCGCACCGCTTTGGACTGGATTGGGACGCCTTTGCGGATGGCATTCTGAAACGCACGCGGCCCGGCAACCGAGGCAATCTGCTCTTGCCCTTTTTCGTCCCCGAGATCACACCGCGCGTGCCTGTCCCGCTGGTTCGCTGGTTCGGATCGGAGGCGTTTGTCGACGGCCACGACCCTTATGCCGCTGCCCGCGCCGTGGTGGAAGCGCAGGCGCTCAGCTTGCGTCTCTACTCGCGCTGGATTGGCGAGGACATGAACCCCATTCTGGTCACCGGGGGCGCCTCGTGCAATCCCGGCATCTTGCGCGTGCTGGCCGACGTGTTCCAGGCGCGCATCGTGCCGCTGCAGGTGTCCAATTCCTCGGCCCTGGGCGGCGCCCTGCGCGCGGCCCAAGCAGTGGGCGGCACGGCATGGGACGAGCTAGCTCGCCGCTTTTCCGCCCCAGCCAACCACCTCGCGGTGAAGCCCGACCCGGCCACCCGGGCCGTGTACGACGAAGCCGGCCACGAACTGGAACGCCGGCTCAACGAAATCCTGGTCTGAAGGGGGCGACCGCAGGTCACCCCTACAATCCCGCGGCACTATGTTCCACCCAGGGGCGACCGCAGGTCACCCCTACAATCCCGCGGCACTATGTTCCACGTAGGGGCG
>PMKP01000428.1 GCA_003157775.1 Myxococcales bacterium
CTGATCTGCTGGGCAGGCGCCTGACCCGCCTTCACAGGGGACAGGGCTGCTCACCCAGCCTTGGCAGGGGCCAACGTCCCAGATGGCCATCCCGGCCTTGGCCGCCAGGCAGCGGCTATCGTAATTGTTGCCGTCACAGCCGCACACCACAGCTTTGTCTGCCGTGCAATCGGTGGAAATTGCGGTACACACCGAGGACGCGTCGGACGAGCCGCAGGCGTCGCCCGGCTCGAAAGCGCAATACTCACCCGCACCACACCAGCCCTCCCAGAAGCCGCAGGCCTTGCCAGAAGACATCGGCGTCGGGTTGGATTCGCAGGCTTGGTCGCTGCAGGTCCACTTCGATCCGTCGGTCGCGCAGGTGCACTGGTTGCAGCCATCGCCAGCAGGGACGGCGGTGCCCGGAGTGCAGTGCAGGGACTCACAGGCAACCTGGGACGTGTAGACCGGCGCATTCTCCGGAGCCTTGCCGGGATTGTCGTAGCGGCAACAGCGGCCCGAGGTAGGGTCCCGCACCCAGGTCACCTGGTCGGGGAATTCATCGGTGGGTGGCCGGGGCGCTGGGCAGGCCAGCTCGGGACAAGGCTCTGTCGTGCACTGCCATGCGCCGGATGTGCAAGTGCACAGATTGCAGTCGTCCGAAGCAATGGCGATTGTCCCGCTCTTGTCGCAGGTAGCGTTACTGCTCGCCAGCACCTCATTGCTGCTGCAGGCGCTGGGCAGGGATGCCAGGAATCCAAGAAGGGTGAAGGAAAGAATGGCGAATCGCATCGGGTCGCTATAAGGCATGAACCGTGCCAATACTGCGCATTCGCCAGTTGCTCAGCGAAACCGCGGATCACTTGAAAAATGCGGTTCCAAACGACGACGTGAGCAGGACAGGTTTGTCGCGCCGGCGCGTCGTTCGGGGATGGCGAGCAGGCGTCAGTTGGCGAGTTGGCTGCTCGCCTTGTGCGGCGCAAAGGTGTCTTCCCAGTTGCGCCGGTATTCGTCAGAGGCGACCTGCGCAGGCCCGAGCGTGTCGCGCATAGGCCGCTCGGCGGGATGAATCACCTCGACATCGAACAGCATCGGCAATTCCGCGCGCCGCCGCATTCGCACCAACTCCTGACCGCACAGCGACTGCCCCTCGGCGAGTGGCCGAGCTTCGCCCATCTGCAACTCGCCCTTGCGCACCCGCATGTACCGGGCACCCTTCTCATCGTCGGTGGGGGCATAGAGCAAGGCCACGTCTTGCTCGGGCCGATTGGAGAGCTTCCTCACCCCTATATTGTTACCCGTCCGAGACATCTGCGCAACATTGGCTGCCGTGCCGACCGTGCCTCCCGTCGCAAACGGCCCTGTGGCGCGGCTGCGCTCGCCACGCTATAGCAACCCGCGTGAACCCCACTTCTCCCGACGCTGAGCCGGCTCTCCTGTGCCGTGGCTTGCGCAAGATCTACGAGGCTGGGCGTGGGTCGGGGCGAAAGCGTGCGGGCGCGGTCCTGGCATTGGAGGGCCTGGATCTCGCGATTGTGCGCGGTGAATGTTTCGGGCTGCTCGGACCCAACGGGTCAGGCAAGACCACCACGGTGGAGATGCTGGAGGGGCTGATCGAGCCCACCGGCGGTGAGGTGAAGCTGCTGGGCATGGATTGGGCGCACGACGAGAGCCGGCTGCGCGAGCGGATGGGCGTGGCCCTGCAGGAGACGCGCCTGCCCGAGAAGCTGACGGTGGAAGAGGTGCTGACCCTGTTCCGCAGCTTCTATCAGCGACCGCGGCCGCTGGAGGCGTTACTAGCCGACGTGCAGCTCGAAGAGAAGCGGCGCGCTTGGGTGGTCAAGCTTTCCGGCGGTCAACGCCAACGCCTGGCCATTGCCTGTGCCTTGGTGGCGGAGCCAGAGATCCTGTTTCTCGACGAGCCCACCACCGGGCTAGACCCGCAGTCGCGTCGGCAGATCTGGGGTCTGGTGGCTGCCTACCGCGCCCGCGGCGGCACAGTGCTGCTGACCACGCACTACATGGAAGAGGCCCAGCGCTTGTGTGACCGGGTGGCCATCCTGGATCGAGGTCGACTCATCCGGCTGGGCACCCCGGCGGAGTTGATCGCTGGGATGGGCGCTGAGCACGTGGTTGAGTTGGAGTTGGAAGCGGGGATAGGCGCGCTCGATGAGGCCACCCTGCGCAACTTGCCCACCGTGACTGACGTGCACCTGTCGGGCGAGGGTGTGTGGGCCTTGGCCGCGGTCGAGCCCGAGCGCGCGGTGCCCGCTCTGCGCACGCTGCTGCAAGAGCGCGGGCAGCACTTGGTGCGCCTGGGAACCCGCAAGGCCACCCTGGAAGACGTGTTCGTGTCTCTGACTGGAAGGGCTTTGCGCGATGACTGAGTCGCAGCGTCCGCGTCCGGTGGTGCAGCTAACCCTGATGCGCTTGCGCGAGATGATGCGCGAGCCGGGCGCGCTGTTCTGGACCTTTGGATTTCCGGTGCTCCTCTCGGTGGCGCTGGGGATCGCCTTTCGCGTGAAAGGGCCCGAGCCAGTCGTGGTGGGCGCGTTGCCTGGGGTGACCCTGCAGGCGCGCGACGCACTCGCGTCTGCTGGCGTGCAGGTTCGGCTGCTCGACGAGGCGGCCGCCCAGGCCGCCTTGCGCTCGGGGCAAGTTGCGGTGCTGCTGGTGCCGCCAGCGCAGCCGGGCGAGCCTTTCACCTATCGTTTCGATCCCGTGCGCCCCGAGGCCCGCCTGGGCCGCGCCACGGTCGATGCCATCCTGCAAAAGGCAGCGGGCCGCCAGGATCCACTGGCTGTGCGCGACCAAGAGGTGCAGGAACGCGGCTCGCGCTACATCGATTTCCTGATTCCGGGCCTGCTGGCAATGAACCTCATGTCGGGCTCCATGTGGGGCATCGGCTGGGTGATTGCGGAAATGCGCGTGCGCAAGCTGCTCAAGCGCCTGTTGGCCGCACCCATGCGGCGGCGGCATCTGTTGTTTGCCTTCGGTCTGTCCCGCCTGGTGGTCATCCCGTTCGAGATTGCGCTGATCCTGATCTTTGCGCGCTTGGTGTTCGGCGTGCAGGTGGCCGGCTCCTACGCGGCCCTGGGTTTGGTCGGCTTGGCCGGCAGCGCCAGTTTTGCCGCCATCGCCATCCTGGTGGCAAGCCGTGCGCAGAACACGCAGACGGTGAGCGGCCTGATGAACCTGGTGATGCTGCCCATGTTCGTGCTCTCCGGCGTGTTCTTCTCGTCCACCCACTTCCCGGAGGTCACGCGTCCCTTCATCAGCGCGCTGCCACTGACCGCCATGTGCGACGGCATGCGCGCGGTGATGATCGACGGCGCCGGCCTAGCAGGCACCCTGCCCTACCTGGCCGTGCTGGCCGCGTGGGGAGTGGTGTCGTTCGTGCTCGGCCTACGCTGGTTCCGCTGGGGCTAGATATCACTCATCACGCGCGCAAACCGGGCGCCTCGTGGCCGCTGCGGGCTACGTATTCCAGATAGCCGCCGCTGTAGGGGATCACGCCCTCGGGCACCAGTTCCAGCACTCGGTTGGACAGGCCGGCCAAAAAGCGCCGGTCGTGCGACACGAAGAGCATGGTGCCCTCGAAGTCACGCAGAGCCACAAGCAGCATCTCCTTGGTGGCCATGTCCAAGTGATTGGTGGGCTCGTCCAGCACCAGCAGATTGGGGCGATCGTAGAGCAACCGCGCCATCACCAGGCGCGCCTTCTCCCCGCCCGAGAGCACGCGACAGATCTTGTCGATGTCGCTGCCCGAGAAGCCGAAGCAGCCGCCTAGCGACTTGATCGTGCCGACCGACGCCAGCGGGAACGCCTCTTCCAAGGTTTCGTACACGGTCTTGTCCGCATCGAGCAGCTCCATGGCGTGCTGGGCGAAGTAGCCCAGGCGCACGCCTGCGCCCAGGCTCACGCTGCCCCCGTCGGGCGCGATCTCGCCCGCCACCAGCTTGAGCAAGGTGGACTTGCCTGCACCGTTGACGCCCATCACGCTCCAGCGCTCCTTGCGCCTGACTATCAGATCGAATCCGTCGTAGATGACATGGGATCCGTACTGCTTGTGCAGGCCCTCGATCTTGATTGCGTCCTCGCCCGAGCGCGGCGCCTCGGGAAAGGCAAAGCTGAGCGTGTGGCGGCGCCGCGGCGGCTCCAGCTTTTCGATCTTGTCCAGCTTCTTCACCCGCGACTGGACCTGCGCCGCATGGCTGGCCTGCGCCTTGAACCGCTCGATGAAGCGGATCTCCTTGGCCAGCATGGCCTGCTGGCGCGCATAGGCCGCCTCGGCTTGGGTCTCGTTCAAGGCGCGCTGCTTTTCGTAGAAATCGTAGTTGCCCGAATAGGTGGTGAGCACGCCGCCATCGATCTCGATGATCTTGCTGACCACGCGGTTCATGAACTCGCGATCGTGGGTAGTCATCAAGAGAGCGCCGTCGTAGTTCTTGAGAAATCCTTCCAGCCAGATGATGGATTCGATGTCCAAGTGGTTCGACGGCTCGTCGAGCAGCATTACGTTGGGCCGCATCAGAAGAATTCGCGCCAAAGCCACCCGCATCTTCCACCCGCCCGAGAGATTCCCCACGTCGCCGTCCATCATTTCCTGCGAAAAGCCCAGGCCCGCCATGATCTCGCGCGCCCGAGCCTCCAGCGCGTAGCCGCCCAGCTCGTCGAAGCGCGCCTGCACATGGCCGAAGCGGTCGACCAGGGTGTCCAGCTCGTGCGCGCGTGCTGGATCGGCCATGGCGTGTTCCAACTCGCGCATCTCCGTGGCCAGGGCGGACACCGGGCCTGCGCCGTCCATGGTCGCGCCAACGGCGGACACGCCCTTCATCTCGCCCACGTCCTGGCTGAAATGCCCGATGGTCACGTTGCGGTCGATGGAGATCTGGCCCTCGTCCGGCGACTCCTCGCCCATGATCAGACGGAACACGGTGGACTTGCCCGCGCCGTTGGGCCCCACCAGGCCGATCTTTTCGCCGCGCAGAATGGCCGCGCTGGTCTCGATGAACAGGATCTGCGGGCCGTGCTGCTTGCTGATGTTGTCGAGGCGAATCACGAGAACGAGGGGGTTTACTACGCTCGCCTCTGCGGTTCCACCACGGCGAGATGCAATTGCCCCTATACTCCCGCACCTCATGGCGATCCTCGCCACAGCCCAGAACCTGTCCAAGTCGTTCGGCGCGCGCCCGCTGTTCGACGGCATCAGCTTCACCCTGGCCGAGGGCGAGCGGGTGGGGCTTATCGGGCCCAACGGGGCGGGCAAGACCACGCTCCTGCGTATCCTGGCCGGCGCCGACACTGCAGATCGCGGCGAGCTGTCGCTGCGGCGCGGGCTGCGCGTGGGCCATGTGGCGCAAGTGCCGGAGTTCAGCGCGGGGAGCACGGTACGCGAAACCATCATGGAGGGCGCGGCGGGCATCGCCGATCACGACCTCGGCTGGAGGGCGGCGGCGCGCGCGGACGAGCTGATCTCGCGCCTGGATCTGGGCGGCCCGCAGGCGGGCGCAGACGCGCCGGTGGATCACCTGTCAGGTGGCTGGCGCAAGCGGGTGGCGCTGGCGCGCGAGCTGGTGCGCGAGCCGGAACTGCTGCTGCTCGANNCCACCTGGACGTGGAAAGCATCCTCTGGTTGGAGAAGCTGCTGGCTGCGGCGCCCTTTGCCACCGTGACCGTCACGCACGATCGCCTGTTCCTGCAGCGGGTGGCCAATCGCATTTTGGAGCTGGACCGGCGCAATGTGGGCGGGCTGCTCTCCCTCGATGGCGACTACGCCACTTTCATCGAGCGCAAGGCAGACTTGATGGCGGCGCAAGAGCGGCGCGAGGCTTCCCTGCGCAATACTCTGCGCCGCGAGACCGAGTGGCTGCGCGCGGGCGCGCCGGCCCGCACCACCAAGCAGCAGGCACGCATCCAGCGCGCCGAAACCCTGGCAGGGGAGGTCGACGAGCTGGCCAGCCGCAACCTGGTGCGCAGCGCGGACATCGACTTTGCCGGCACCGGACGCAACCCGCGCCGCCTGCTCGAAGCGCGCGGCATCGCCAAGTCGTACGGCGACAAAATCATCTTCAGGGGACTGGACCTGTTCTTGGGCCCGGGCAGCCGCGTGGGCCTCATCGGTCCCAACGGGTGTGGCAAGTCGACCTTGCTGCGCGTGCTGATGGGTGACGAGCCGCCGGATGCCGGTACGATCCTGCGCGCCGACGGCCTGCAGGTGGCGTACTTCGCCCAGCATCGCGAGGCTTTGGATCCGAACCTCACTGTGGTGGACACGCTTTGCCCCGGCGGCGATCACGTCACCTTTCGCGGCGCGCGCATTCACGTCAGCGGCTATCTGGCGCGCTTCCTGTTTCGCAGCGAGCACGCCAAGCTGGCCGTGGGCCAGCTCTCGGGCGGCGAGCAGAGCCGCCTGGCCATTGCGCGCCTAATGCTGCGAGCCGCGAATGTGCTGGTGCTGGACGAGCCCACCAACGATCTGGATCTGGACACGTTGCAGGTACTGGAGGATTCGCTGCTGGGCTTCGACGGCGCAATCCTGCTGGTGACCCACGATCGCTACTTCCTCGACCGTGTTACAGGGAAGCTGCTCGCCTTCCACACGCGTCCAGGCACAGAGGGGCGCATCAGTTCCCTGGTGGGTCTAGAGCAATGGGAGAGATGGCACGCCGAGGAGGCCGAGGCCACCGATGCCGCGAACGCCGCCCGGCCCAAGACGACGACGGCGCCTCTTGCAGCAATCCTGCGCCGCAAGCTCAGCTACAACGACCAGCGCGACTGGGACACCATTGAAGCTCGTATCGCCGAGGCCGAGGCGAGCCTGGCCGCGCTGCGGGCCGAGCAGGAAAGGCCCGACGTGGTTACGAACCACGACCGTCTGCTCGAGCTGGAGGCAGAAATCGCCGCCGCCCAGGCGGAAGTCGACCGCATCTACGTTCGCTGGGCCGAACTGGAGTCATTGGTTCCCCGGTAGACTGCCACCCCTCCTGTCCATGCCGGTAGCTGCACAGGCAGGATGACATCCCACCGGTTCATGGGCGGCCAAGAAACTCGCCCTGGCGCTCCGCAAGAACGGATCCATTATGGCCGGATCAGGGCCCAATTGAAAGCTTGTTCTTTGGCCCGGGATGCGGCGCAATGGCGCACGGACCATGGCAGACCCCCTCGATTCTCGTCTGCAAGAAAGAATCTGTGACCAGCTCCGCCTGGCGCAACTGGCGCGGTCACTCTCGCCCAATGCGGCTGTGCCGTATTTCGCCCACATGCGACTGGAGACGGACGGCCGGTTTCGCGACGTATTGCTGGGTCCCGAAACGCGAACTGGCGGCGGTGTGGCCATCATCGACTGGCGAAACGCGCCTCTGGCCGAGGTCTTCTTCTCCTGCGCCGAGGGTGATGACTACGAGATCGACGCTGGCGAGCGCACCCTGACCGGCACGCTCGTCCAACGCAACCTGGTCAGTTTTGCGCAAGGCGAGCTTTGCGAGATCGAGACCGCTGAGGGCCAGTTTCGGCTGAGAGATGGTGCGTGGCACTTGGAAACGGAGCCGCCGCCCGGGCTTGCCCTGCGGCCGGAGGCGGAGCGCCTGCGGTCCAGCTCGCCCGCCGACGTGATTCTGGACGCGGCCCAGCGGCGTATCGTCGAGCTGCCGGCCGGCAGGGCGGTGCTGCTTCTGGGCGAGGCCGGGTTCGGCAAGACCACGGTGGCCCTGCATCGGCTGGCGCGTCTGCGAGAGCGGGCCGGGCCTCGGCTGCGCGCTGCCGTCATCGTTCCCACCGAAGGCCTGCGCCGTCTTTCGGCCGCACTGCTGGAACGGATGGGCGTGGGTGGCGTTGGGGTTTGGCTCTATGACCGCTGGGCCGGGGTCGAGGCCCGGCGTGCCTTTCGCAAACTGCCCGAGCGCGAGAGCCAGGACGCCAGCGCCGGGGTCATCCGCATCAAGCGGGATCCAGCGCTACGGGGCGTGTTGGCCGAGTTGACGACGCGACAATCCTCGCGGCGGACGCGGCGGCGGGATCTGCTGCACCTCTTTGGGGATCGCGTGCTGATGGAGAAGCTGGCCGCGGCCTCCCAGCAGGGCATTGGTGCGGGCATGGTGGCCGAGGTGCTGGAGCACACGCATGTGCAGTTCAGCACCACCGCCGAGGAGGAATTCGCGCATGTGGATGTGGATCGGTTGGAGACCCTGGACGGCCGGCCGATAGACGACGGCACGCCGACAGAGGACGCGGGCACGCTCGATACCGAGGACTACGCCGTGCTGTTCGAGTTGGAGCGACTGCGGGCCGAGCGCGCGGGCGAGCCGCCGGCGCAGCCACACCAATACGACTGCCTGGTGCTGGATGAGACGCAGGAGTTTGCTCCGCTGGAGTTGGCACTGCTGGGCCGCGCGCTGGCGCCGGGTGGTAGCCTGATCGTTGCAGGCGATGCGGACCAGCAGGTGGATCCCACGGCGTGCTTTTCCGGCTGGGCCGGCAGCATGGCCGAGCTGGGGTGCGCTGCTTACGAGACCGCGGTGCTCGAGGTGAGCTATCGCTGCCCACCCGACGTCACCGAGCTGGCCCGGCGAATCCTCGATGGCGGCAATGTGCCCTGGCCACCCGGACCCTCCACGGTGTGCGCAGAATTTGCCAGCGAATGCCACCAGGCCGACTGGCTGACTCGTGAGCTGCGCACACTGCAGAACAGCGATCCGCGGGGGTCGGCGGCCCTGATCTGCCGCACGCCCGAGGCAGCCCGGCGCCTGGCGCAGCACCTGCGACGCGGCCTCGGCTTGCGCCTGGCGCTGGATGGCGACTATCAATTCGTGGGCGGCATCAACGTCACCAGCGTGCAGGAAGCCAAGGGCCTGGAATTCGACTACGTGGTCGTCCCCGACGCCTCGGCTGCCGTCTATCCCACCACCCCAGCCGGCCGCCGCGCCCTGTACGTGGCCGTCACGCGCGCGTCGCACCAACTAGTCCTATCCACGATCGGGCCGTGGACGGAGATCTTGCGCCGCGAAGGTCAAGCTGGCTGAACGTCACTGCACGCTCGCGGTTTCTGCCAACACGGTGACGCGCTGGTGGGGTTGATGTTGGGCCTGCTACTGTCGGTAGCGGAACTCATGCGAGGCAACCTTCCGCGGATCTATGCGTTTCGCTTTCTTCGCGATTTCCTGCTCATCATGCCGGCCATATGCTGCAATTCACACGCCCGGACGAACTGACCGGCCTGGTCGACGCGGCACTGGCAACGCCCGCACGCTGATCCGGTCAGGGTCGCTTCAACCCGGAGTCGATGGAGCAGGCTGCGCGTAGAGCGAGCTAATCTCGGGCTGTGTAAGTGCCCTTCGGTAGACCACGATATCGTCCAGATCCCCGACGAAATAGCGCCCTTCCTTCGACCAGCGGCCCAAATAGAGGGCCGGGCTTCCCGGCTGAATGAGGTCGGTGATCGGACTCTGGTTCAGCAAGACGCTGTTCTTGAAGAAAGAAAGCTGCATCTGACTGCTGTCCACGACGGCCACAAGATGGGTCCACACGCCAACGTCGACGCAGTTGGCACAAGTGTAATACTCGTAGGCGTCGCCCGCATCGCTCTGGCGGGGATATCCGAAGTGGTATTCCATGTCCCAGGAAGTCACCCGCGCGTTCATTTCCCACCCGCCGACAAAGGGGATCTCGGTGCTGATGAGGGTGACGTAGGAATCTCCTAAGTCGGCATTGGGAGGACGCACCCAAAGCGACACGCTCCAACTCTTGTTCGCCTGGGGGAATGACTCCCCCACGGTTACCGAGTCCCCTGACTCGAAATGGATTCCATTGCCAAAGCGGCCGGGGATCCACGTGGCGCCGAGGATAACGCCATCATATCCGTTGCCTGAATGGTCCACCAGCGTCCCCCCCGTGCCTTCATCACAAGACCAGTGCGCGACCATGTCCGTGAGAAGACTGTCAGGCGCCTGGCCCACCACGTTGAGTCCTCCTGGCGAACAACTGGCCAGCAGCAGCGCTAGCAGAGCGAATGTTCGATGTATTGTCATCACTATAGCCATCCAATCAGGGTTAGGCAGAGCAGCAGGTCCGGGCGCCCCGCGACCGCCTGGGAATTGACAAACCGGATCGTCGGATAGGGCTGGGCCAATTGCGCGTGGACTTCGAGTGCAATCTCGAATCGGCTGCTTAGGGACAACCGAAGCCCCGTACCCACGTCGGCCAGAAAGGACCATCGCCCGGCTGTCTGTCCCTGGTAAGGGAAGACTGCCTGCCCTTCGGCCGAGGTGTACCGCGCGCCCGCGCCCAGGGAAAAGAATGGCTGCAAGCGCCTGCGCGGCCGCAGCCGGACTCCAGCCTCGACAAGGCCGAACTGCTCCGCCACCTCTGCCGACATCTCGGCCGAGCCCAACGACGATTCGACGTGTGGTCGGGTGCCCAGTCCAGCCGCCGTGACCCGCATGAGTACATAGCGACCCACCGCGAAGTCGAGCCGAATCATGGGAAGCAACGCCGGGCCCACCCCGCCAAAGCTCGCGACCCCGATGCCACCAACCTCGATCGCCCAGCGCGAAGGTTTGCGCGAATCGAGTGCGTGTTCCACGAAGCGGGTCACCTCTGCGGGCGGCGGCTTGAGCACGATGGGGGGCTCTCTGCCGCCAACCATGGCGATTTCCAGCAGGCTCGCCCGCAACAGCTCGATCGCCCTGATGGCCAGGATCTCCGCCGCCCGATCGGACTCGGGCTGGTTGGGAACGCGCCTGACCACCGACTTGCCAGTCACCCGGTCGATGACCCACACTTCGACCGAACCGGGTTTGGAGTCGCCCAGGAGCGCAACCACCGCGCCAACGTTTTCCCCGCTCGCCGCCTTTTCCAACGATGCGCGCGCGTCGGCCCCGGCCGTCGCGGTCGTGATCTCCACGTCGAATCCCGCCGACACCAACTCGCCGTGCATGCGCACCAGAGCCTCGGCCGTGATCGCCGTGGGATTCGCCGGTCGCACCAGGACTACGGTGGATGCCCATCCTGCCTCCGCCACCAACGTCGCGACCACCGCCAAACCCGCAGCGAGCGCGCGCCGTGAGACGATCGCGTTCACGGCTCTTGGCGAAGCGCCCTGGCTGCGCCTGCGTAGGTCCCAGTTGGGAAGCGGTGCAGGTAGTCTTCGGCGACCATCCGGGCCGCAGCGGCTCCCATCAGCTCTTGCATCACGATCATTTCTCGCCCTAATGCCTCAGAAGCATAGGCGCCGGAAGGAGCCTCTTCAAGATAGCGTTCGTACCATGAGAGAGCCTTGGGCCTGCCGCCCTCGCGCATCTCATCCAGACGTCCGAGAAGGAAGGCGGCGTCAAGTGCGCGCGCTGAACCCGGGAACCGACTGCGTTGGGCCAGCAGGGCCTGTTTGGCGATGTTCTCTCGTCGCCGGTAGCGGGCCGCATCAGCAAGGGCCGACAGATCCTCGCTGGAGGCCTCAGCAAGACAGCGCTCCAGCCCGCGCCGCTCGACGTCTCTCAGGATGAAATCCGTATCTCCGGCAACCAGAGCGGCGGGCCAAGTGTGCGGCCAGGCAACACCGCGGCCGTGGGCACCCGAACGCTGAGCGGTAGCCTCGCGTGCGGTGTCCGCCCGGTCGGGGTCAAGCCCTGGCTTGCTCAGCCCTAGCTCCGGCTCAGGCGAAACCGGAGCGCTGGCAGGTTGCAAAGCTGCGACGTCTTCCAGGTCTCGCAACACGACCTCTCGCTTCGGGAGGTTGACGGCCAGCCGCTGGCCCGCGCGCACGGTGATCGCGCCCTCAGAAAGTGGACCGGTGACCGAAACCGTCCCCTGCTCCATGCGAAGATCAAGCTGCTCGCCAGTCGCATCCCAAGCGACGGTGAAGGTCGTGCCCTGCACCGTGATCAGGAAGGGTCCTGCGTCGACCAGCCAGTGCGCGCCCGGTCGGTGCGCCACCTTGACCGATGCAGTTCCCCGCTCGATGGCGAAACGGGCGCCCTCGGCGTCGACCGAGCGCAGACGGCCGCGCGCACCAGCGAGGAATTCCAGCTCGCTTCCCTCGGTGAAGCGCAATTTCACGCCCGCGCTGCCCAACGAACGAAGGTACCCCCCATCGACGATCTCGCCCCCTTCGACGTGGTAGGCGAGGCTTGATGTCTGCGGCACCGCCACGCGCGCGCCAGAGAAAACCAACCATATTGCACAGGCGACCACCCCAGCACCCGTCCCGGCGAATGACAGCCTGAATAGACGAACCCGTTGGCGCTGGCGCGCCGCAAGCCGCGCCCTAACAATGTCAAGCCCGCTCTCGCGCTGCGCAGGAGTCATGGGGGCGATCGCGGAACGGACAAAGTCAGTCACCCGCTCAACGGTGGCTGGCAAGGACCCCTTGTCGACTTCACGTCCCATGGGGCCCCTGCACTTTCTCAAGGAAGCCGGCCAGATCTCTGTCGCTTGCGATCGAGTCTCCCACTTCGACAACCGCCTGGGCATGCGCGCGCTTGACAGTCGACAATGAGATCTCCATCGCAGCAGCAATCTCCCCCAACGTCATCGACTCAAGGTGACGGAGCGCGAAAACCAAACGCTCGCGCGTTCCAAGCCGGTCCAGGATCTTGTAGAAACGTCGCAGTATTTCCCGCGCTTCAGGATCGGCTCCGCAGAACGGGACCTCGGGCAGGTCCTTTGGTGTAAGGAAGGTGAGCCAGCGGCCTGCTCGCCTGCGGCGGAACTCCCACTTCAGGATTCGGATTGCGAACGAAACGATGAAGCTCCGCAGGGACTCGGGCTTGCAGAGAGTCCTCACCCGGGCGAACAGCCGATAGAACACCTCCTGGGTGATGTCCTCAGCTTCGTCCTCGCTTCCGAGGGCTCGCCAGGCCATGTTGAAGACGAGAGGAGCGAATCGGTTCCACGTCACAGGATGCGCCCACGGCTCGCCCGCGATTAGAGCCCGCGCCAGAGCGGCATCATCTACATCTGAGCGCGCCGCGCTCGGCACAATGTGAAGCGGTATGTTTCTGCGACCAGCAGACATGTGTGACCTGACGTACGTCCTATCCGCACCTCAACAGTAGCAGGTTGGGGCAGGAACAGGTCAAGGGGCCGAAGCGCAGCGCGTTGCGGCCAAGCCCGCTATTTAGGGCGAACCAGGGCCCACGTTGGTCAGGGCGAACAAATAGTCCCCCCAGCGACCGTGCGGATGATGCTTGTAGTAGTAGGGCATCTCGGCGCGCGCAGCGTCCATGTCGTGCAAGTTGATGTATCCTTGAACCAGCAAGCTGTCGCGCTCGTCCGAGTCGCGCGAATCGCCGAATCGCTGGCGCGCCTCGCGGGCCAGTTCCACGGTCTTGGCCGGGTTGGACCGCCAGTTTTCCCGGATCTGCTTCATCAACGCAGCCTCGGCCGCGGTCTCAGTTTCAGCAGGCGTGGGAGAGCTCGCATCCGGCATGACGAATACCGGCGGCGGGGTGCGGACAAAAGCCGGCACAGGGAGCGCGCCGGCGGCCGGCGGTGGTTCCTTCTCCGTCGGCGCTTCGTGATTCCCTCCCCGGCGCAACAAGAAAACCAACACAGCCGTGACCAATGAAAGCCAGAAAAGGATGTGGATCGCGCGTTTCATGAGAGTCCAATTCCCGGGCGAATGTGCGAGGAGATGTTGCCGCGGCTCGGTTGGGATGGCAAGGGCTGCGAGGGCGCGGATGGTGGTGTTGCAGGAGCAGCCGGGAGTGTCATGCGAAGTCAGCGAATCGTCCACGCCGCGGAGCGCTGTCATAACTCGTCATGGCAACCAATGCCACTTCAGGGCTTGGAGCGCACGCCCAGGCGTGCAAATATGGCGTCCGCGCTGGAGGAACCTACGATGCGAAAGACACTCGGCCTTTGCTTTCTTGCCCTCACCCTGACCGCTGCAACGGCTCACGCACAGGGCGTCTTCCTCGAAAAAGGGCAGCCCGGCCTGAGCGCCGCGGTCGGCGGTGCTGTGATAGGCACAGGCTGGAGTGCGTCCGTCGTGCCCGCCTACACCTACCGAGGCGTCTTCGACGTGGGCCTCGACGTAACTCGCTATAGCTACAGCACCGGGGCGGCAAACCATCTCTCAGCCATCGGCCTGATGCCTTTTGCCAACGTCTATTTTGCCCGCGCCGAGGATGGCCTGTTGCCAGTGTCGCTTTCAGGAACTCTCGCTTTCCAGAAGCGGATCTTCACGGGCAACGGTGGGGCGCCCGATCCTGACGGATGGGGTTTGCTTGTCGGCGCCTCCATCTTCCGTCGCATCGAGTTCACCAACAGCTTCACTGGCATTCCCGAGCTATTCCTCGCGTACGACCTGCAGTCCCTTGCTTTCCACAGCTCGGCGATCGATGCCGCCGCTGCGACTAGCCCGGGCGAGACGACATACTACTACCACAATCCGCGCGTGTTACTTCGCGCCAACATGGGTTTCCAGGGTGACAAGATCCTATACACAGTGGTCCCCTATGTGGGCTACCAGGCCGGCTTTGCGGTCGGCGCCAACCTGGGCGCGATTTTCTAGCCATGGCGCTGATGTGAGCCACTCGGGCAGACGAAACATTCGCAAGAAAGAAGAAAGTGCCAAGTTCTTGCGTCTAGGATAGCAGTCTTGTGAGTACTCCCGCCCGCCTCGAAGACAACCTTGGCTTTGCCTGTACCGACCTGCAGTGCCGGCTGGGACGCGGGTCCGCGGTGGCTCTGCGCTGGCTGGGTTCGGATGGCGAGCGGACTGAGTTCACGTTCGCACAACTCGCCGTGGATAGCTCGCGTTTTGCGGCCGTTCTGGCCGGGCTGGGTGTGGCACCGGGCGCGCGCGTATTCATCATGCTGCCCAAGCTGCCCGAGGTGTTCATCGCCGTTCTGGGCAGCCTGAAAGCACGCGCCGTGGTGGGTCCCTTGTTCGCCAACTTCGGCGATGAAGCGCTCTTGGATCGGCTGGGCGATTCCCGCGCGCGCGTGCTTCTTACCAAGCACAGCTTGCTCAAGAAGGTTAGCCGCATCCGCGACCGGCTGCCGGAGCTGTGCCACATCCTCCTGGTGGACGCGGAGGACCACCTGGCCGCCGATATCCTGAGCTATCGCCGCCTCATGCGCGAGGCCTCGGCCGACTTCGTGGTGGCGCCCACTGCCCCGGAAACGCCGTCAATTCTGCACTACACCTCAGGCTCGACGGGCAAGCCCAAGGGCGTGCTGCACGTGCACGGGGCCTTGCCCAGTATCGTGGCGACGACACGCGATGTCCTCGGCGTGGGACCGGGTGACGTATTCTGGTGCACCGCCGACCCGGGCTGGGTGACGGGGACGTCCTATGGGATCATCGGACCCTGGGCGGTCGGCGCCACCCAAGTTCACTACAGCGGCAGCTTCGACGCCGACGCGTGGATGACTATCCTCGAGCAGGAACAGGTCAACGTCTGGTACACGGCACCCACCGCCCTGCGCATGCTTATGCGTGAAGAGGCGTCGCTGTATACCGGCCGGCGCCTGGATGCTCTGCGGTGCGCAGCAAGCGTGGGCGAGCCGCTCAACCCTGAGATTACCTTCTGGGCTCGCCGCACCCTGGGCAAGGAGATTCACGATACCTGGTTCCAGACCGAGACCGGCGCGATCATGATCGCCAATCGGCCCGGGCTTGCGGTGCGCCCCGGTTCTATGGGCAAGGTGGTCGACGGGGTCGAGGCCGTCATTCTGGACAGCGCGGGCCAAACCCTGCCCGTTGGGCAGCAGGGCCGGCTGTGCCTGCGTCGGGGCTGGCCCGCCATGTTCACCCAGTACCTCAACCGCTCCGAGGTCTACGCCAGCAGGTTCCACGGCGAATACTACGACTCGGGCGACATGGCGGTGCGGGACGCGGACGGCTACTTCTGGTTTGTCGGCCGCACCGACGACGTGATCAACACCTCGGGGCATTTGGTGGGCCCTTTCGAGATCGAAAGCGTCTTGTTGGAACTGCCCGAGGTGGCCGAAGCGGCTGCGGTGAGCGCGCCCGACCCTATCCGCTTCGAGAAGGTCGTGGTCTTCGTCTCTTTGCGCCGGGGGCATTCTCCTTCGCGCGAGTTAGAAAGTCGCATTCGTTTGCACGTGGCGAACCGCGTTTCATCCATCGCCAGCCCTCAGGAGGTGGTGTTCGTGGCCAGCCTACCCAGAAACCGCAGTGGCAAAATCATGCGGCGGGTCCTGCGCGCGAGCTTCCTCGGCCAAGACGAGGGCGACCTTTCCAGCATGGAAACCTGGCAGCCTGGGGACGTCGGCGACCGGCGCGAGCGGGTCTGAGGGCTAGCAGATCTGAAGAGCATAGAATTTGACCTCCCTGACAAGCGTGTCATGTCGTATCGACAGAAAGGGCTCTTTTCGATGATCACGTTCAGCATGCGATTTCTGACCCTGGCCTTGATGGCAGCACCCCTTTTCCTAGGCTGTGGCAGCAGTAACAGCACGAGCAGCAATGATACCGGTGGCACGAGCAGCCATGGCGGAGCGACCGCCAGCGGCGGAACGACCGCCAGCAAGAGCGGCGGAACGACCGCCACCGGCGGCTTGAACTCCAGCGGCGGAACGACTGCCACCGGCGGTTCGAGCTCCAGCGGCGGGACAACCCCCAGCGGCGGTTCGAGCTCCAGCGGCGGAACGACCCCCAGCGGCGGAACGACTGCCAGTGGTGGTTCAACCAGCAGCAGCGGTGGAGCTACCCCCAGCGGCGGCTCAAGCTCCAGCGGTGGGACAACCCCCAGCGGCGGTTCAAGCAAGAACGGCGGAGCGACCGCCAGCGGCGGAGCGACCGGCAGCGGCGGAGCAACCGGCAAGGGCGGAGCGACCGGCAGCGGCGGGACAACCCCCAGCGGCGGAGCAACCGACAAGGGCGGAGCGACCGTCACCGGCGGAGCAACCGGCAAGGGTGGAGCGACCGGCAAGGGCGGCTCTGCCACGGGCGGCACCATATCCACCGGGGGCAGCACGAGCTGCACCCTTGAAACCACCACTGTAACAGCCACCACCTATCCAGGCGGCCTCACCTTGACCAAGGCCTGCAGCCCGTACCTTGTCGACTCCATTGACGTCAAGGATGGCGGCGTGCTCACCATCGAGGCGGGCGCCACGCTGAAATTCAGCGACAACACGACGATCACTGTCGGGGATTCTGGCACGGGCAAAGTCCTGATAAACGGCACGGCACAGAGCCCGATTACGCTGACCACGCAATACGACACGCCTGCGGCTGGAGATTGGTATGGCTTGGATTTCTACCCAGGTACCGCGAGCGGGTCGCAAGTAACCTACACAAAGATCGAGTATGCAGGGGGCAACGACGACGGAGCCATCGTCGTCGAGAGCGCCTTGCCGGCAGGGACGTTGACTCTGGATCACTTGACCATCGACAACAATGATACTGCGGATGGCGCGGTCCCGATCCTGATGCGCGACGGCTCGGCGACTATCGCCTGCACCAACTGTACAGCCGACGGCACGAAGATTACTCACTAGTGCCGCTTGCCAGAAGTTTCACAGGGATTGAACCGATGGTCAATCCAGGAAGCCGAATCGCAGCACAAGGGGAAGCGGCACTAGCCTCGATTTACGGAGGGGTGAACCCCTCCCCCCGGCGGGCAAAGCCCGCCGGCGAGGGCGAGGGCGAAGC
>PMKP01000382.1 GCA_003157775.1 Myxococcales bacterium
GTGGGGGGCCGAAGGGCAGAGCGACCCCTCCCAGGGTCCCCATTACAAAGTCGCCCCTCACTTCTCTTCCTCCAGCAAGGAGTGGAAGTCGTCCTCGACAGCCTTGAGTTCCAGCTTCTGCTGGTTGATCAGCTTGGAAACCGCGCTGGTCCTCTCGTCCTTGAGCCCCCAGGCCACGTCGACCAGACCAACGTCGGACTGGACCACCAGGTCGTAGAAACGATCCGCCACCTTGCTCAGCATGGCGTAGGCCAAACCGCCACCCAAGCTCTGCGACTCGCTGAGGATGCCCGCTAGCTTGGCCTTGGCAGCCTCCAGCTCGCTCCTGTCATCAGTGAGTTTGCGCTTCAGTTCAGCCAGGCGCTTCTGCGCCGCTGCGTCCACCCGGCCGTCGACCTCAGCCAGTTTCGCCTGCACGCCGTCGGCCCGGGCCAGGATGTTGGCAATGGCGTCAAAGGACGCTTGATCGCTCGGGGAGAGCCGAATACGCGCCCCCTGGAAGACATCGCGCTCGCGCTTCATCACCCCGATGAGCAGCGCGATGGCGTTGCGATCGCTGTCGCCCGTGGCCGCCGCGACTGTGGCCTCACGCGTCGCCTCGGCAATCTCGTTGCGCACACGTTCGTTCGCCTCGCGCAGCTCGGCGATCACTTGTCGCAGGCTGGCCACCGGCTGGATCAGATCCTCGGGCTTGATCTTTTGGTCGGACCGGGACCGGATGAAGTATTGCTCGATGGCCACCAGCTCGGCCTCCATCCCCTGAATCTCCACGTTGAACTCGGAGGCGCGCGCGTCGAGCCGTTGCAGATCGGTGCGGGCTTGCTTCTCCCTGTTCTTGAGTTTGTCTGCCGACTGCGGCAGATCCTTGAGCTCCGCCTCGAGCGCCGCGCGTTCCTTGCCCACCTGATCGAGGCGCGCCTTTTCTTCGGCCGTCAGCTTGTCCCAAATCAGGGACTGCATCTGGCCTACGAACCGCTCGCGCATGCTCACTAGTTGATTCAACACCTCGCTCGAGCTGGTGCGGGCCTGGGCCAGATCGGGAAAGATGCCGACCTGGAGTTGCCCCCCCACCGCCAGTTCCAGACGGTTCAGGGCTTCGCGCGACTCATTGATTCCGCGCTGCAGATCACCCACGTCCTCGGTGAGTGCCAGCACGCGGGCGACGTCGGGCTCGGCCTCGACCCACTTGACCGCCTTGACCGGCACGAAAACTGCGATGTCGAACTTCTCCAGACCCTTTCCCATCAGGGTATCGAAGTACTTGGGGTTAGCTTGCGCTTTCTTCTGCGTCTCCTTGAGCTGCAGTTGGATGGGCTCGAACTGGTCGCGTGCCTGCAAGAAGACGTCGTTGGCCAGCGCGAAGTCCGCCATGCGAACGTGCAGGTTGCCCATGAGCAGGCGCAACTCCGGCGCCTGGGGGCTGTCCGGGTTCTGCAGGAGCATCAGGTCGAGCGCCCGGTAGGCAGCCTTGTAGTCCTTGGCCTTGATGGCGGTCCACGCCAGCTCGTTCATGGCGTCTTCGAAGTACTTGGACTGACGGGCAATGCTGGTGTATGCCTCACGTGCCTTCTCGAACTCACCCCGTTCGTAGAACAGGCGTCCCAGGGCCAAGCGGGCCAGATCCTGAGTCTCCTTGTCCGCGTCGGAGTTGGGCTGGCTGCGCACGACGGTATCGAATGCGACGAGCCCCGCCGCCAGATCGCCTTTCTTCACCCGGATGGTCGCCACGAAATAGCGCGCCCGCAGATAGTAGGGATTGCTTATCGGCAGGGACTCGAAAGTGGCCAGGGCCTCGTCGAGGCGATCGCGGAAGTAGGCGGACTTGCCACGCACGTAGGGCACCGAAGGCTGTAACGAAGCGAGCGAAACGTTCTGCAGGCGCGCCAGATAGTCGTCGACCTCGTCCAGGTCGCCGGTGCGCAGGGCGATCTCGATCAGCCGCCCGAGCGCGTTCTGTTCCTGGCCGGACCCGGTGCGCTTCTGGATGGCCTGCCGAAAATAGCTTCGGGCCGAGTTCAGATCCTTGTCCTGAAAGAGAGACTCACCCAGCAGAAAGATGGCGTCGTCGTAGGCGTGCGAATTGGGATACTTGTCGACCACGTCAAGCAGCAGCGTGGCGGCCTCGCGGTAGTTCTTCAGATTGAACAGCAACTCCGCGTCCAGCACCCGCCGGTCGGCCAGGGTCAAGTCCACCGCGGGTGTGTCCTGGAATCCCGACGACAGAACCCGCACCCGCTCTTCCAGGTCCACCAGCCGACCATTCGCCTCCTCTACCTCGCCAGCGTGGGCGCGCGACGCCACGAGCGCGAGAGGCAGGAGGGCAGCCCAAAGGGCTGGATACGGCCGGCGCGAGACGCTGACGTGCCATCGAAAATGCCGCATCCGAGGGTTCTCCAGGAACGTTGGCTCTACTTCTGGGCAGCCGAGAGACCGCCGACTTCCGGGGCGATCAAGTTGACCCGGAAATCCACCGCAGGCTTGTCCTCCATGTTGGTGGCCATGCCGCCCTTCTCGTAGCCCACCACGAGGACCACGGTGGCCTTGTTGTCGGCGGCCACGAAGGTGTGGCTGGAGCTGGCCTTGAACTTGTAGCCCTTGAGGTAGCTGAACACGCCGAAGCCATAGCCCTGGTAAACGAACTGCACCGACAAGGTGTGGCTTCCGGGCTGGATGGCCCCGTTATAGATGTCGAACTCAGCCATTTCGGAAAGGCGCCCGGTATCATCAGCCTTGTTGAAAATCTGGACGCCGTCCAAAGCATAGACCGCCTTGATTAGGCGGAACGATGCGCCCATCTCATTCTTGTGCTTGATTACACAGCGGGAGGCCCCGATGACGCCGCCCAGAACCGTCTCCTTGAGCAGGTTGAGGCGCGCGCGGGTGCGGAAGACTTGCTCCTTGAGATCGTTGACGTTCCGCTCAAGGGCACGCAGCCTGACCGTGTAGGCCCCGCCATCGGCAGCAGCGGCCGTGGCAGGCGCAGGGTTTTCCGGCGGCGCCCCGGTTGGCGATGGCGCCGTGGCTGGAGCCTCACGTGGCGCCGCTGCGCTGGTGGTGTCGGCCCGGGCGGGACGTGCCCAGCCGGCAGCAGCGGCGAACAGAAACACAAGAACCCCCCAAGTTCGTGGACTTGTCATTTCATAGCTCCTTATGAGCCTCTCGAATCTCGCAGTACAACACCCTCGCTCCCCGCGTTCGTGGCGGGGAGTATCCTTCTATAGCAGGCGGCTTCAAGCCTCGTCAAAAGGTACATGCCATTCGCAGAGTTGTGGAGTGTGGGCTGTCCAATTGCGGGCGGATCTTATCAGATAGTGGGGTCGCCCGCGATGCCGCGACGCGATGGCTAGTACCGCCTCTCGAAAGTTCGTAGCTGGTCGAGCGGCCGGGTTGACGGCGGCGGTGCCGGTGGCCGGAACCGGATCCGGCGGCCGGTCCCGGATCCGGCTACCGGAAACTGCATCCAGCTACGAATTTGCGAGAATCAGTACTAGCCTGCTGGCTCACCCCTGATGGCGAGCTCGGCGGCTCTTGCCTGTTCGAGCGCGCTCCACGCGGCCGCCAGCAGGCCGGCCATCCCCTCTCCCGTGGCGGCACTGACCCCCAGCAGGTGCAGGCCCCGACGGGCGAACAGGAGCTTCAAGGCAGGGAACTTCTTGCGCGTCGCAGGCAGGTCCAGCTTGTTGAGGACCACCACTTCAGTGCGACCGGCCAGCGCTGGGTCGTGCAAGGCCAGCTCGCGTCGCAGAATCTGGTAATCGCGCAGCGGGGTGCGGCCGGGGATTGGGCTCAGCTCAAGCAGGTGAACCAGGACGCGCGTACGCTCCAGGTGCCGCAAAAACCGATGTCCGAGGCCGGCTCCCTCATGTGCACCCTCGATCAATCCGGGCACGTCCGCGACCACGAACGATCGATCGTCTGAGAGCCGGACCATGCCCAGGTGCGGAATCAGCGTGGTAAATGGGTAATCCGCAATCTTGGGACGCGCGGCCGATATACGCGCGATGAGGGAGGACTTCCCCACGTTGGGAAAGCCCACCAAGCCCACGTCAGCGAGCAGCTTCAGCTCCAGCCGAATCACGCGCTCCTCGCCTGGTTGCCCCGGCTCGGCCCGCCTGGGCGCGCGATCCGTCGATGTTGCAAAATGGATGTTGCCGCGCCCGCCTTTGCCACCCGAGGCCACCACGAAGCGCTGGCCCTCTGTGCGCAAGTCCGCCAGCAACTCGCCGCTGACGTCGTCGTAGACCTCGGTTCCAGTGGGGACCCGCAGCAGAGTGTCCGGCCCCCCGCGGCCGTACTTGTCCTTGCTGCCGCCGCGTTCGCCGGCCGGCGCTCGATAGTCGTGGCGGTAACGGAAGTCGAGCAGGGTCGACAGGCCTTCGTCAGCCAGCAGGATCACGCTGCCGCCATCGCCGCCGTCCCCGCCCGCGGGACCGCCCTTGGGAACAAACTTCTCGCGCCGAAACGCAACCGCGCCGTCGCCGCCATCACCCCCGCGCACGCTGATCCGTGCCTGGTCGACAAATGCGGTCACGGGAACCCTCCCGGCTCTGGAGCACCGAACGGCTTGCCGGACCTGGACTTGCGGCTACGCTGCCTCGATGCTGACTAGCTTGCGGTTGCCTGACTGGCGGTACTTCACCGTGCCAGTCTTTAGGGCGAACAAGGTGAAGTCATTGCCCATGCCAACGTTGCGGCCGGGGTGGAACACGGTCCCCACCTGCCGGACTAGGATGTTGCCCGCCAGCACGACTTCGCCGGCGTATCGCTTGACCCCGCGACGCTGCGATTGCGAATCGCGGCCATTGCGGGAGCTGCCCTGCCCTTTCTTGTGTGCCATGACTGCCTACGCTCCTGCCTTGATGGCCGTGATCTTGAGCGCCGTGAAGGGCTGGCGGTGGCCGGCCTTGCGCCGATACGACTTGCGCCGCTTGTACTTGAAGACAACGATCTTCTTGCCCCGGCCCTGCTCCACCACCTCGGCCTCGACCTTGATGCCAGTGACCTCGGGCTTGCCGACCTGCACGTTGCCGCCATCGTCAGCGAACAAGAGGGGCACGAAAGACAACTTCTCCCCCGGGGAGGCAGACAGCTTCTCCACGCGCAGGGTTTCCCCCTCAGCTACCCGGTACTGTTTTCCTCCGGTCTGGATCACGGCGTACATGTTTCAAGCTCCCGAGCGAGGCGCGTAATCTAGAGGAGTTTCCCGGGCTGTCAAGGGCGTGTCGCTTTGACTTGTGGAGGTCAACTCCCCCGGCCCGTGCGGATGCTGACCGACCGCGCGTGGCCAACCAGCCCTTCGACCTCGGCCAACGCCACGATGTCGTCTCCCTGTCGCGCAAGAGCGTCAGCGTCATATTCAATGAAGGACGTGCGTTTGGTGAAGTCGGCCACTCCGAGAGGCGACGCGTAGCGCGCGCTGCCGCCCGTGGGCAGGACGTGGCTTGGCCCCGCGAAGTAGTCGCCTACCGCCTCGCAGGCATGCTCGCCCACGAAGACCGCACCTGCGGCGGTTACCTGGTCGGCTAGTGCCGCTGCGTTGGCCAGGGCGAGACCCGCGTGTTCAGGTGCCAGCCGATTGACCAGAGCGATGGCCGCAGCCGCATCCTCGACCACGAAGGCTACACCCTGATTGGCCACCGCCTTGCTCGCGATCTCTCGCCGAGGGAGCGTGGCCAACTGGCGGTCCACTTCCGTCGCCACGGCCTCGGCCACCGCGCGCCCCACCGCCACCAGAATAGGAACCGCCAGAGTGTCGTGCTCGGCCTGCGCGAGCAGATCTGCGGCCACCCAGGATGGCTTCGCGCTGGCATCAGCCGCGATCACTACCTCGGTGGGGCCCGCGATCATGTCGATGCCGACGTCGCCGTAGACTAGGCGCTTGGCTGCGGTCACATAGGCATTCCCGGGCCCGGCAATCTTGTCGACGCGCGGAACCGTCTCGGTGCCGTAGGCCAGGGCGGCGATCGCCTGCGCTCCACCCACGAGAAAAACCCGGTCCACATCGGCCTCCAGCGCCGCCGCCAAGGTCTCGGGCGACGGACCCGGCGTGGTCATGATGATGGTGCGCACACCGGCCACCTTGGCCGGGATCGCGGTCATCAACACGGTCGAGGCCAGGCAGGCGGTGCCGCCGGGAATGTAGAGCCCCACACGCTCAAGCGGCGTCACGCGGCAGCGCAGGCGAACTCCGGGCTCAGTCAGTTCATACGCACACGGCTGCTCAAGCTGGTGATAGGAGCGAATGCGCGTGGCCGCATTGGCCAGCGCCCGTCTGACCTGCACACTGGCCCGGCCGGCCTGTTCCACCCAATCCGGGCGCCGTAGTTCGATGGCTGCCAGTTGGCGACGTTCGAACCGCTCGGTGAATTCGCGCAAGGCTCTGTCGCCCTGCTGCCGAACCTTGCTCACGATCTCCGCAACCCGGGTCTCGACCTCCTTCGGCAGGGTCGTCCCTCGGCCAACCAGGCCCGATAGCCTCGCCTCGTAGTCGGGATCGTGCGGGCTCAGAATGCGCAGCATAGGCTCAAGCCTAGCAGAGCAAGCACACCGTGAGGCCACAAGAGATTGTCAGTGTCCCGCTGGCCTGCGCGGGCCTGCCCTCCGCTGGGCCTACTTGGCCTTGGCGGCGCGGCGCTGGGCGCGGTACTTCTTGATCAGCACTTTGGACACGTCCTTGTGCTTGGAGCAAACCATGCCAAAGACCGGCGCGGCCAGACCCGTGCAACCCGGCACCGGGCAGAGCTGCTTGGGGCGACGCTTGACAGGCGCGGAAGCAGCGGCCGCCGGGACCAGGTAGCTCGCCTTTGCTGGACGGCCGCGGCGGCGGGGAGCCGTCAGGGCGGAGCCTGCGCCGAGCGCGGCTGACACAGCCGCCTGCACGCGACGGGCGGCTGCCGCCTCAACCGTGGCTACGATTTGCTTCACGAAACTGTCGACCAAGAACTGAATGTTGTTGTCCATTGTTTTGTGTCTTCCTAAACAGATTGCGCGGGATAATGCCCGTTCAGCGGGAAAAGTAAAGCGCGTTTTCGCAATTTGAAAGTTCTTGTTCCCCAAAGTCGCTATTTCCGCGCCCCCTTGCAAGACCCTTGACGCCAAATGACATGTTGGCCATCATCTCATCCCATGCCGAGGTCAGAGCCTGTCGTGCAGGCGGAATTCCTGTCGTTGCTAAAGACCGGCGACGTGCGCGCGCTGTTCGCACGCTACTCGGATATTCTCCTGGCCATCCTAGTGGCAGTGATTGTGGGGATGATGATCGTTCCACTGCCCCCCTTTGTGCTGGATCTGTTTGTCACACTGAACATCGCTGCTGCGGTCAGCCTGTTGCTCATCGCGATCTACGTGAGCGAGGCGCTGCGCATCGCCACCTTTCCCTCGCTGCTGCTGATTACCACCCTGTTTCGTCTGGCCATCGAGGTGTCGGCCACTCGACTGATTCTACTGAAAGCCAATGCTGGGCAGGTTATTCACGCCTTCGGGAATTTCGTGGTGGCCGGCAACTTGGTAGTGGGAGCGGTGGTCTTCCTGATTATCACCATGATCCAGTTCATCGTGATTTCGAAGGGTTCCGAACGGGTTGCGGAAGTGGGGGCCCGTTTCACCNNGCCCGGCAAACAGATGTCCATTGACGCCGAATTGCGCGGCGGCCACATCGATCCCGCGGAGGCCCGTCGGCGACGCATTCTGCTGGCGCGCGAGTCCCAGTTCTTTGGGTCCATGGACGGCGCCATGAAATTCGTCAAGGGTGACGCGATTGCGGGAATAATCGTGCTTCTCACCAACATTGTGGGTGGCCTGGTTATTGGAATCGTCCAAAAGGGAATGGACCCTGGCACGGCGGCCAAGACCTACACCCTTCTCACCATCGGCGCGGGGCTGGTGTCGCAAATCCCCGCCCTGGTCATTTCGACGGCAGCCGGAATTATCGTTACCCGCGTTTCTTCGGAAGAGGATGGCGGTCATCTCGGCCAGGACATCGGCCGGCAGATTCTCGCCCAGCCCAAGGCGCTGGCCATCGCGGCCGCGCTGCTCGGGCTTTTGGCCATTGTGCCCGGATTGCCCACGGCGCCTTTTGCTGTGCTGGCTGCCCTGCTCGGCTTGGTCGCCTACCGAATCATTCTATCGGATCGTTTGGCCGCCCGAAGGGCCGGTGTGACCAGTATTTCAACGGCGGCTGGGGAATTGCGCGGCGATAGCTCGTTGCCCCTGTTGCTGCCCGTCGCGATCGATCTTTCGAGCGTGCTCTCGCAATCGTGTTTGTCGCCAGGGGGTTCGGATCGAATGGAGCGCGAGCTATTGCCGGCCGCCCGCGAGCGTTTCTTCTCCGAGACCGGCATTCCCCTGCCCGCCATTTCCCTGCGACCCAACGTCGCGGGCCTGGCCGCCGGGGCCTATGTGCTGCGCCTGCAGGAGGTGCCAATGGCCCGGGGCGAAGTCGTGCCGGGTGGCGGCCTCGCGCTCGACACAGTCGATCGCCTGCGCGCGATGGGCATCGCTGCCCAGCCAGCGGTGCATCCCGAGGGCCGCCCGGCTGCGTGGATTCCGGCGGGTGAGTTGGGTGCGGCTCGCCTGCGGGGCGTGCCCACCCTGGCGCCCGAAGAGGTGATTGTCCTCCACCTGCTGCAGGTTCTGCGTCGCTATGGCCACGAATTCGTCGGCATCCAGGAGACTCAGTCGCTGCTCGACCAGCTTGAGCGCACGCACCCCGCGCTGGTGCGCGAGGTGGTGCCCAAGGTCGTCTCGCCTACCCTGCTGACCGAGATCCTGCGCCGTCTGGCTGCAGAGGGTATCTCGCTGCGCAGCTTGCGTGAGATCCTGGGCGCACTGGCCGAACGCACGCCGGTCGATTCCGACCCCGTCACTCTTGCCGAACATGTGCGCGCGGCCTTGCGACGACAGATCACCTTCGCCCACGCGGGCGGCTCCCACGTCCTCGGGGTGTACTTCCTGGACCCGATGATCGAGGACACCGTGCGCGAGGCAATTCAGCGCACCGCGAGCGGCAGCACCCTCGCACTTGAGCCCGAGCTTGCTTCCGACATCGTCAAGGCCGCGGGCCGCGCGGTCGCTGACACCGCGGCGCCGGTGATCGTGACCGCCGCCGACATCCGCTGCCACGTGCGCCATCTGCTCGAGATCGAGCATCCCAAGATCGCCGTGCTCTCGTATCCGGAGATTGAGCCCGACGTGAAACTGCAATCCCTCGGCCGGATCACGGTATCGACGAGTTAGTTAGCTTCCGGCTATCCAAGCTAGCCGTCAACCGGCAGGTCTTTGTGGGTATAGTGGCGCCCGCCGGGGCCGTAGTCGGTCGTCGCTTGGCCGTGGCCGTAGAGCAACCAGCGATAGGTGAGCAGGCCCTCCACACCGACCGGGCCGCGCGCGTGCAGTTTCTCGGTGGAGATGCCGACCTCGGCGCCGAGCCCGAAGCGGTAGCCGTCGGAGAAGCGGTTGCTGGCATTGTGAAACACGCAGGCTGCGTCGACCTCGGCCAGGAAGCGGGTGGCGGCCACCGGGTCCTGGGTCACAATGACGTCGGTGTGACGCGAGCCATGGCGGGCAATATGGGCCAGCGCTTGCTCCAGGCCCGCTACTTGCCGAATCGAGAGGATGAGTGCGCCGTATTCCGCGTCCCAGTCTGCCCCGGTGGCGGCGTTCATTTGGGGGTGGCGCTTGCGCGTTTCTTTGCAGCCGCGCAACTCCACGCCCTGAGCGAGAAGCGCGGAGACGCAACTGTCCAGCGCCGCGGTAGCCTCTGGATCCCATAGGAGCGTTTCGACGGCATTGCACGCGGCCGGGTAACTGCACTTGGCATCCACCACCAGACGCGCGGCCATAGCCGCATCCGCGGCCGCGTGCAGGTACATGTGACAGATGCCGTCGGCGTGGGCCATCACCGGGATGCGGGTGTGGCTGCGCACATGCCGAATGAAAGACGATGAACCCCGCGCAATCATGAGTTCGACCAGATCGTCCATGCCCAAGAGCGCATCCACTTCCGCCCGATCTTCCAGCAGAACCATCGCGCGGGTGTCGATGCCATGAGCGGAAAGAACCTCATGGGCCACGGCACAGAGGGCGCGGTTGCTGGCACTGGCCTCGTGGCCCCCTTTGAGCGCCACCGCGTTGCCGCTCTTCCAGGCCAGGCTGGTGATCTGCACAAGCGCATCGGGGCGCGCCTCAAACACCACGCCGAGCACCCCGAGGGGACAGCTCACGCGTTTGAGAATGAGCCCGTGGTCGAGCGCCCGGTGGGTCAAGGTGCGGCCGACCAACTCTGGCATGTCCGCGAGCTGCCTGATGCCGTCGATGGTGGTGTCGAGCTTCTTGTCATCCAGGAGCAAGCGCTTGACCAGAGACGAGCCGAGGCGACCGGCGGCTTCCTCTTCGCGCGCCCTGGCCATGTCCAGGGCGTTCGCATCGAGCACGGCTTTGCGCGCCTCAGGTCGTGCAAAAGCCTCGGCAAGATCGGCCAGCAGGCGGCTGCGTTCGGGTCCGTTCAACGCCGCCAGCCGTCGGGCCGCTGCACGCGCCGCAATTAGGCTTTCTCGCAAGTCCATGACAGGGACTCAATACTACTTGGATTTGGCCTGGCTGCCAGAGACAGCGTGCGCATTCTGACCTCCTTCCCGGTCGCCGGCCCTGCCTGGCTGCCAACGCCCTCAGACCGCGCCCATCACCAGATTGTCGCGGGTGATGAGTGCGTCGTAGCCGCGGTACCCGAGGATGGTGTCGATCTCGTCGCTGTGCCGGCCCGCCAGCTTGCGGCAAGCGTCGGCGTCGTAGTTGACCAAGCCGCGGCCATGTACCCGGCCGCTGCCGTCGCGGATCTCCACCAGTTCGCCCTTGTCGAAACCGCCCTCCACCGCGACTACCCCGATCGGCAGAAGCGACGCCTTGCGCTCCAGCAGCGCCCGCAGCGCGCCGTCGTTGATCACCAGCGCACCCTGCTTTCGACCCGAAACCGCGATGTGGCGCCGGCGCGCAGGACGCCACTCCACCGGCGGAATCAGCGTGCCCACGTCGTCGCCGGCCAGAATCTTGGCGAGCACATCCGGCATGCCTCCGTTGGCAATGACCACCGCCGTGCCCTCGGCAGTGGCCAGCCGGGCCGCTTCCAGCTTGCTGCCCATGCCGCCGGTTCCGCCGCTGGACGCACCCGTGGCACGGACAAGGGCTTGCTCGTCGACGGAAGCCAGCTCGGCCACACGCTGGGCATTGGGATCGAGCGCTGGATTTGCCGTGAAGAGCCCGTCCACGTTGCTCAGCATGACCAGCAGGTCCGCATCCAGCGCCACGGCCACGTGCGCCGACAGGCCGTCGTTGTCGCCGAAGACCGGCTGAGAGGCCTGCTCACCCTCACGACGCCGGTGCTCGACCAACTCGCGCACGCTGACACTGTCGTTTTCGTTGAGAACTGGAATGGTTCCCAGTTCCAGCAGCCGCATCAGGGTGGTGCGCAAGCAAAGTGCGCG
Organism: Myxococcales bacterium; assembly: GCA_003157775.1. Lineage (GTDB taxonomy): Bacteria > Myxococcota_A > Polyangia > Fen-1088 > Fen-1088 > Fen-1137. The sequence continues at coordinate 11,478 of PMKP01000382.1, forward strand.
GTCCCGATCAGCTAGATCTTCGTGGGTGAGAAGCACCTGGGCCGCAACCACGCCGAAGCCGGCAAAGGCTTTGGTGTAAAGGCCCATGAGATGGCCCTGCCCCACGGCCGCACAGGCCTGGCGCAGGCCGAGCGAACGCGGTCGCTGCCGGAGGCCGAGCAAGCGCATTCCCATGCCCACGGCGCCGCTTGACACCAGCACCACGTCGCGGCCGGCCCGTCGCTGCCGCGCCAGAGCATCGACCAGACTCATCACGCGTTCGCTAGCGACATCCCCATCGTCCCGGATGACGACATGGGTCCCCAGCTTGACCACCAGACGGTGGGTTTCGGCGAGGGCGGCGCGGCTGCTGGACAGGTTGGGGCTCATGCGGACGGTCTGACTTTACCTTGGCCCTGGTTCGTGTGGTAATGCGGCTGTGAGCATCCTAGAAGGAAACAAGATCCTGACCCTGATTGGCGCCGGCACCATGGGCGAGGCCATCCTGCGCGGGATTCTTCGCGCGGGCAAGCTGGGCCCCTCTCAAGTGCTTGCGTCCGACCTGCGTGCCGACGCACTGGCTGACCTGGCCAAGCGCCATGGCATCCGCACCACGACTGAAAACTTTGAGGCGGCTCGCGCCGGCACGGTGGCCCTGGTTTGCGTGAAGCCGCACCAAGTGGGCGCCGTGCTCAACACCGATGCGATGCGGGAAGCTTTGAGCGGTAAGGTGGTCATCAGTATCGCAGCCGGGGTGCGCCTGCAGCAGCTCGCCCACTGGCTCCCGGCCAGCGCCCTCATTCGCGCCATGCCGAATACCCCCGCCCTCATCGGCGAGGGCATGACCGCTCTTTCGCGCGGCAAGGGCACCAACGACGCGGCCATGGCCTTTGCCCTGGACTTGTTCGCAAGCGTGGGTCGCGCCACGGAAATCGACGAGACCCAGATGGACGTCGTGACAGCGCTTTCGGGCAGCGGTCCGGCCTTTGCTTTTCTGGTGCTGGAATCGCTGGCTGATGGCGCGGTCAAGATGGGCCTGCGCCGCGATCTCGCTGTCACCATGGCAGCTCAGGTGCTGCAAGGCTCGGCACGTATGGTGCTGCAGACCGGCACGCATCCGGCGGTGTTGAAGGACCAAGTGACGACGCCAGGTGGCTGTACCATCGCGGGCCTTTCGAAGATGGAAGAAGGCCGTATCCGTCACGCACTGGCCAGCGGCGTCGAGGAAGCGACGCGCGCAGCGAGCAAGTTGGGGCAAGGCTAGCGATGCTGGTGCTCGGCTTGGCCAGCCGGCCTCGGCGCCGTGGTAAGCGACAGAGTCGCTCGTCGTGATTGAAGAATAGAGCCACAGATGGTCCCTTGGCGAATCCAACGGATGTACCCTGAGCCAGGGACAAGTGTTGCAGGTGATTGTCCCTCTGTTGGCTACCCGAGATTCGCGTACTTCATGAGAAACCCGCACACTTGGTCCACTGTCATCCTTCCTGTCGACAATGCGAGGCTTCTGGCAAGCGCGGGGCTGAAGGTCGCAACATCGGTTCGTTCGATCTTGTTCCAGATCTGGCAGAAGTTCTTTGCGGGGTTCGTCAGGTATCCGACGATTCTGTCGAGCGTCTCCTGCTGGAACGGCAGTCTTGTTGCGGCTTGCGAAACCACGAACACACCGAAGTGAGAGCGCTTTTCGAATTCGACAAGCGCGCGGTGAATGTCCTTGTCCTTGACCGATACGATTGAATGCGTTGCGACTCTCACATTCTTCTTCCCGAATGCCGCCTTCATTTCGCCCGCAATACCGTTTTCGTCAGCAGGAGCATGCATGATCAGAATGTCAGTTTCCTTCTGCGCACCCCGGCCGCGGCCTTCCACGAGCAAGTCCATCGCCGCATCGCGCCATCCCAAGTCTTGCTCGATCTTCAGTGCGACGAAAACCGCGGATATGGATTCGTGAAAGTAGGGAGCCGTGACCGTGGCGATGTCGGCCAGCAATTGCGCTTG
>PMKP01000165.1:0-8940 GCA_003157775.1 Myxococcales bacterium
CGCGTTTCGCGCGCCCTCGTCTGCCGCTTCGCTGAACAGCAACGCGGTCTCGGTGATCATCACGCCCGGGGCCAGCGCCGGCGCAGCGGCCCGCGTGGTCCTGGATCCGCCGTCGTCCAACCTGGTTCTGACCGGCCGGGTGACCACCGCAGCCACAGGGCCGGCCGCACCTGTCGTGCAAACCAGCGACGCAGGAAACGGGCAAACCCGGGTGACGGTTTCGGGCCGCACACGCATGGGCAGTGAGCCGCGCATCGTGCTGCGCCGGATCGTCGAGCCGGCTCTCTTTCTCGGGCAAACCTTCAAGCAGATCTTGCAAAAACGTGGAATCACCGTCGACAAGCCGGTGCGTGTGGCTGCCGCTCCCAAGGACGGGCTGCGCACCCTGGGCAGCCACGACTCGCCCACCTTGGCGGTGGTCGTGCACGAGCTGGGCAAGCGCTCGAACAACTTCGTCGCGGAACAGGTACTGCGCACCCTGGGCGCCGAGGTCATGGGCCGGCCCGGCACTTGGCAGAAGGGCCTCGATGCAGTGGCGCGCTACCTGGAAGGCATGGGCATTGCCAAGGCCAGCTACACCATGCGGAACGGCTCGGGGCTATACGACTCCAATCGCTTTTCCGCCGAACAGATTGCCACGGTCATTCGTTCAGCCATGCGCGATTTCCGCATCTCCGGCGAGTTTCTCGCCTCGCTGGCAGTGAGCGGCGCTGACGGCACGCTGGCCAACCGCATGGCAGGCAGCGCGGCCGAGCGCTACGTGCGCGCAAAAACCGGCACCCTGGCCAAGGTGAGTTGCCTGTCCGGCGTGGCCGGCGCGCCCGGGCAGAAACCCCTCGTCTTTTCCTTCCTGATGAACGACGTGCGCTCGCCGGTCGAGGCGCGCGTGCTGCAGGACCAGGCTAGCGAATTGCTCGTCGGGTTTCTCGATCCGGCGTTGCTGGAAAAGCGATAGGCAGATCCTCTTGTCCCCGCGCACGCTTTCCGCCAAGATTCCGCCTCGATGAACGCCGCCCCCACACCCCCACCCCGCACCACGCCGCTCTGCCAGGCGCACCGCAGGCTGGGCGCCAAGATGATCGACTTCGGCGGCTGGTTGATGCCGGTCAACTACCCCTCGGGCATTCTCGACGAACACAAGGCCACGCGCACGGCAGTCGGTATGTTCGACGTGTGCCACATGGGCGAGATCCATTTTCGCGGCGCCCGCGCGGCCGAGGCGGTGCAGCGGCTGGTCACCAACCACGTCGGCAAGCTCTACGACGGCCGCGCCATGTACACGGTGGCGTGCAACCCCAAGGGCGGCATTGTGGACGACCTCATCGTCTACCGAGTCAAGTCCGACCACTTCCTCATCGTGGTCAACGCGGCCAACATCGCGAAGGACTTTCAGCATTTCGTCGAGCAGGTCGGGTCCTGGTGCGAGATCCGCAACGCCTCCGACGAGACCGGACTCATCTCGTTTCAGGGCCCCAAGGCCCAGGCTTGCCTCGCCCATCTCACCCGCGCGCCGCTTGCGATGCTGAAGCCGTTTCACTTCTTGCCCGATGTCGAAGTGGCGGGCCGGCCGGTGTGGATCGCGCGCACCGGCTACACCGGCGAGGACGGCTTCGAGATCTTCTGCGCGGCACCCGACGCCGAGCCGCTCTGGCAGGCCATGCTCGACGCGTGCGCGGGCATGGGCGGCAAGCCCGTGGGCTTGGGCGCGCGCGACACCCTCCGGCTGGAGGCCCGCCTTTCCCTCTATGGCAACGATCTTACCGACGAGACGACCCCGCTGGAGGCTGGCCTGGGTTGGGTGGTGAAGTTCGATGCGGGCGACTTCATCGGCCGAGAGGCGCTGCTGCGGCAACGGGACGCGGGGCTGCAGCGCAAGCTGGCTGGCTTCGTCATGCTCGGCCGCGGGATCGCCCGCCATGGCTACCCCATCCGCGATCCGTCGACCGGGGCCAGGGTGGGCGAGGTGACCTCGGGCACCGTGGGTCCCACCGTGGGCAAGAACATTGGGCTCGGCTATGTGCCGGCGCTGCTTCACCGGGCCGGGGCGCGCCTGCTCATCGACTGTCGCGGCAAACCCACCGAGGCCGAGGTGGTAGAAGGCCCCTTTTATCGACGCTAGCCTGCAGTACAATCCCGCCAGCGAAGGAGACCGACCGACATGAGCGAGAACGTTCCCAATGAGCTGCTCTACACCGAGGACCACGAGTGGGTCCGCCAGGAAGGCAACCTGGTCACCGTGGGCATCAGTCAGTTCGCCGTGGATCAGCTCGGCGACGTAACCCAAGTGGATCTGCCCAACGAGGGCGAAGCACTGAAACGGCACGAGGTGTTGGGGTCGGTAGAATCGGTCAAAGCGGTTTCGGATGTCTACGCCCCGGTGTCTGGCAAGGTGGTCAAGGTCAACTCCCCGCTGCAGGATTCCCCTGAATACGTGAACGAGGAACCCTACGACGGTGGCTGGATGGCGCAAATCGAGCTGTCCAACCCTGATGAGCTGAAGGGGCTAATGACGAGCGCGGCCTACGAGGAATTCCTCAAGGACCACGAAGGCTAGCCCAGGCCGATGCCGTCCCCACTCGATCCGACAGAACCCTTCTCTGCGCGCCACATCGGCCCCGACGACACTGATTTGGTCGCCATGCTCAAGGTGGTGGGCGCCCGCTCGCTCGACGAGCTGGTCAGCCAGACTGTCCCGGCTTCCATCCGTTCGACCACGCCGCTCGACCTGCCACCGCCGCTCTCCGAGCACCAGCTTTTGGCCGAGGCCCGCCGGCTGGCTAGCCACAACCGCGTGTTCCGTTCGTACATCGGCGTGGGCTACCACGACTGCGTCGTTCCGCCGGTCATCAAGCGCAACATCCTGGAGAACCCCGGTTGGTACACCCAGTACACGCCTTACCAAGCGGAGATCTCGCAAGGCCGTCTGGAGGCGCTGCTGAATTTCCAGACGATGATCATGGACCTGACCGCCATGGAAGTCGCGGGCGCGTCCCTGCTGGACGAAGCCACGGCAGCGGCCGAGGCCATGCACATGTTTACTGGCCTGGCCGAGCGCGACGACGCCAACCTGTTCTTCGTCTCTGAACTGTGCCACCCACAGACCCTGGCGGTGGTCGCCACCCGAGCCGAGGCGCGCGGCATCGAGGTCGTGGTGGGCAACCACGAGCGCTTCGCCTTTGACAACCGCGTTTTCGGGGCACTGGTGCAGTACCCCACCACCGACGGCAGCGTGGTCGACTACCGCGCCTTCTGCGAACGCGCGCACGCAGCCGGCGCGCGCGTGGCCGTGGCGGCGGACCTACTCAGCCTCGCTTTGCTGCTGCCCCCGGGAGAATTCGGCGCGGACGTGGCTTTGGGAAGCACGCAGCGCTTTGGCACGCCGCTTGGCTACGGGGGCCCCCACGCCGCGTTCTTCGCGACCCGCAGGGAGTTCGTGCGCAAGATGCCCGGGCGGCTCATCGGCGTGTCCGTCGACACCCACGGCCGCACCGCCCTGCGCATGGCCCTGCAAACCCGCGAGCAGCATATCCGGCGCGAGAAGGCCACCAGCAACATCTGCACGTCACAGGTCTTGCTCGCGGTGATGGCAAGCATGTACGCCGTGTACCACGGACCGGCCGGGATTCGCGCCATCGCTGAGCGGGTCGCCCGGCTGACGGCGGCGCTGGCCGAGGGTCTGGCGCGTCTCGGTCTGCGCGTGTGGCGGGGACCGTTTTTCGACACGGTCCGCGTGGAGGGTCTGGCCGCTGACGTGAAAACCTGGCACGACCGTGCCGAGGCCGCGGGGATGAACTTCCGGCCCCTGGGCCCGGCTGCCATCACGATTTCTCTCGACGAGACGACCAGCGAAGCCGACGTGACCGACATACTGGCAGTGCTGGCGCCTGCGGGCCACAAGCTTCCCGACGTGGTGGCTCTGGCCAAGGAAGCCGAGCCACCCATCCCCGACGCGCTCCTGCGCAAGAGCGCGTACCTGCAACACCCGGTTTTTTCCCAGTGCCATTCCGAGACCGAGATGTTGCGCTACATCCGGCGGCTGGAGGCGCGCGATCTATCGCTGGCGCACTCGATGATTCCGCTCGGCTCGTGCACCATGAAGCTGAATGCCACGGCCGAGATGTTGCCCATAAGCTGGCCCGAATGGGGCCGACTGCACCCATTTGCGCCGGTCAGCCAAGCCGAGGGCTACCAGAGCATGTTCCGCGAGCTGGAACACGTGCTGGCGACAGTCACCGGTTTTCGGGGCGTGTCGCTGCAGCCCAATGCCGGCTCGCAGGGCGAGTACTCCGGCCTGCTGGTCATTCGTCGCTATCACACTCGACGCGGCCAGGGCCATCGCGACGTGTGTTTGATTCCCGCCTCCGCCCACGGCACCAACCCGGCGTCCGCGGTCATGGCCGGGTTCAAGGTGGTGGGGATCGCCTGCGACTCCGGCGGCAACGTCGATGAAGCGGACCTAGAGGCCAGCGCAGTCGAGCACAAGGATCGCCTCGCCGCGCTCATGCTCACCTATCCTTCGACCCACGGCGTGTTCGAGGAAAACGTCAAACGGCTGTGCGCGATCGTTCACGAAAACGGCGGCCAAGTGTACATGGACGGCGCCAACATGAACGGCCTGGTTGGGCTTTGCCGGCCCGCCGAGATTGGCGCCGATGTCTGCCACATCAATTTGCACAAGACTTTTGCCAGTCCCCATGGCGGGGGCGGCCCGGGCATGGGTCCAATTGCAGTGGCCAGCCATTTGGTCGAGTTCTTGCCCGGCCACCCCGTGGTGCCAGTGGGCGGACGTGACGCGATCGGTGCGGTGGCGGCTGCGCCCTGGGGCAGCGCCAACATCCTGCTCGTCGCATGGGCATATGCCCGCATGATGGGCGCGGCCGGACTCAAGCGGGCCACCGAGTTCGCCATCCTCAACGCCAACTACATCGCCGAGCGCCTGCAGCCACACTATCCGGTTGTGTATCGGGGCAAGAACGGCCGCGTGGCGCATGAATGCATTGTGGACCTGCGACCGCTCAAGAAGAGCGCGGGCATCGAGGCCGAGGATGTGGCCAAGCGCCTCATGGACTACGGATTCCATGCCCCGACCATGTCCTTCCCTATCGCGGGAACCCTGATGATCGAGCCCACCGAGAGTGAGTCGCGCGCGGAACTCGACCGATTCTGCGAGGCAATGATCGCTATTCGGCAGGAAATTCGCGAAATCGAGTCGGGCGCGCAGCCGCGCGACGACAACCTGCTCAAAAACGGGCCCCACACCGCCGAATCGCTGGTCGCCGCCGAGTGGGCGCATCCCTATGCGCGTGAGCGTGCCGCCTATCCCCTGCCCTGGCTGCGCGGCCGCAAGTTCTGGCCGTCGGTGGGACGACTGAACAACGTGCTGGGCGACCGACAGTTCGTGTGCGCCTGCCCGCCCGTGGAGGCATACGATCCGCGTGGGGAGCCGGCCGGCTTTGCCGGCCGCGCACCATCGCGGGAGGGTTTGGCGAGGCCGAGCGAAGCGAGCGGGGAGGTAGTGGCGGGTGGGGGCCGAAGGGCGGAGCGAACCCTTTGAGGGTTCCCATCTGAAATAGCCATGGCCAGTACCAATCTGACCTTCTCGTCGCGCGACGTCCACCGGGCATGGCTTGCCACCCAGGCCATTTTGCCAGCGGGTTTTCGCGTGGGCACCACGTCTCTGTCATTCATTCCGGCCGAAAAGCCCAAGCCCGCCAAGATGAACCTGACCTTGGTCGCGCTCGATCGGCCTACCCCGGATTTCGCTGCGGCTTTCACTCGCAACGCCTTTCCGGGCGCGCCGGTGATCATCGGGCGGCGGCGGCTCGACGAGGCGACGGTCGGGGCGCTGGTGGTGAACAACAAGGTTTCGATCGCGTGCGCACCCAACGGTGTGGCCATTGCCGAGCACTGGTGCGAGGCAGTCGCAGGCGCGCTGGGATTGCAGGGCCGCCAGGTGCTGCCCAACTCGACTGGCGTGATCGGCTGGCGCATGCCGGTGGAGGCCATGCTAGCTGCCCTGCCCGATGCGGTGGCCTCGCTCGGGCAGCGATCCTTGCTCGACGCCGCGAGCGCCATCATGACCACCGACCTGTACCCCAAGGTCCGCCGCGCAAAGGTTGGCCGGGGCAGCATTGTGGGCTTTGCCAAGGGCGCCGGCATGATCGAACCCAACCTGGCCACCATGCTGGTCTTTCTGCTCACCGATCTCGCGATCCCGCGCGCCGATCTCCGCCGCATGCTGCTCCCGGCCGTGGACGGCAGCTTCAACTGCATGAGCATCGACTCGGACACCAGCACATCGGACACCGTGCTGCTGCTTTCGTCGGGCGCCCTGCCCTGCCCTGATCCGGCTAGTTTCGAACAGGCACTGGCCCAAGTCTGCCAGGATCTGGCGGAAGACATGCCCCGCAACGGCGAGGGCGTGCACCACGTGCTGCGCATTCGGGTCAGTGGCGCGCCCACCCAGGCTCTGGCCCGTGGCGTGGGCAAGTCAGCGGTCAACTCGCCCCTCTTCAAGTGCGCGGTGTGCGGCAATGACCCGAACGTGGGCCGCCTGGCGTGCGCCATTGGCAAGTACCTCGGCCCGGCGGCACCCGACCTGGACCTGCGCAACCTGCGCATCCGCATGGGAGGGCTGCCGATTTTCGAGGCAGGCAGCTTCCATCTGGATGCCAAGCTCGAAGCGGCTTTGGCCGCGCACCTGACGCAGGCCGAGCTTTACGCCAGCTCCGCACCTATCGACGGCGTGTTCCGCCCACCCATCGACTACCCCCCGCACGAACGCTGCGTGGAGATCGAGATTGATCTAGGTGTGGGCAATGCGACCGCCACCGTCATCGGTGCCGACCTCAGCCACGAATACGTGAGCGAGAACGCGGACTACCGGAGTTAGTCTCTGAAGCCCGCGGGATCCGCGAGGACTCCGATGCGTGCCGCGACGCTGGCCAACCGTTTGTCCCTGGTCCAAATCAGATATGGGCCGGCCATTGCGCTCGCCAGCAGGTGGGCGTCGATCCACCCGATGCCCGACGCATCCAGATTCTTCGTCTCGATCATGGCGAACACCTCGTCATCGCCGATGACCGGCGCGCGGGGGAGCTGTGAGAGCAGTCGGAGAACCTCGTCACGCCTCGCAATGCTGCCAAGTGCGATCTCACCCCGCACCGCCGGGTGGCAAACTACCTGGTTTGCCGCCAGCAGTGACCGGAGGGATATGGCGGAAGCCCGACCGGCAAAAAAATCGATCCAGACCGACGTGTCGGCGAGAATCACGACCGTCGATCCAAACGACGTCGAGCTGGCGCCTCGGCCGCGCGGTCGGAGCCGTAGAGCTCAACCAGTCGCTCGCGCGCGGCTTTGGCCAGCAGTTCGCGTAGGCCCATCTCGATGGCGGCCGTCTTCGTGGACGCGCGTGTCGCACGCATCGCACTGGCGACTAGATCTCCATCAATGTTCAGCGTCGTTCGCATGCATACAATCTTACCGATTCCGTCTGCACATGCAAGGCACAAGTTGCCGTCCGTGCAGGCTGCTATCCGACCCTCTTCCCTTCCGACCTCTGCGTCCTCTGTGGCCTCTGTGTGAAATAGCTAGCTTCCCTAGCTACAACCCAGGCTCCTCGCGGGAGGCGCCTTTCACCGTTTTGGCGTCGGTCAGCGCCTGAGCGAGGGCGTTCTGGATTTCGGTGCTTTCGGGACGGAGCTGGAGTGCGGCCCGATAGCTGGCGATCGCTTCATCGAGCCGGCCCAGCCGGTGCAGCGCCGTGCCGAGGTTGTAGTGGATGGCGGCGACGGTGTTGGGTACGCCGGCCACGTCGGGCTCGGTGCGCACGGCTGCGGCGCGCAGGGCTTCCTGGTAGTGGACAATCGCCTCGTCCAAGCGCTGCTGCTGCTCAAGCTCGGTGGCCAGGTTGTACTCCTCGACGATGGACGGGTTTTTTTCGACCGAATTGAGCGGGAGGTTGCACACGGCGAGCAGCACCACGAAGATCGCGGCGGCGCGCAGGCCAGCCCGCCGATCCCTGATGAGATCGACCACGCGCTCCAAGGCGAAAGCGGCGTAGATGGCAACCAGCGGGAGAATGGGAGCGCGGTAGCGGGCGGTGACAAAGAACCCGAGGAGATAGATTACCTGCGCGGCGAGAGTGCCGCCAAGCAGCCCGTGCTGTCGCCACGAGGAGCGGGCGAGCCACAGTCCGAGAAGGCCGAGCGGGATGAAAAGTCCGGAAGGAAAGGCGATTCCGCGGCGCCAGAGGAGCACCTGCAGCACCGACGAGTGGAGGCGTTCCGCGTACAGCCTCCTGCCGCGCGGCACCTCGGTTCCGTTGACAACCTCGACGGCCTTGCGGACCAGCAGCCGGAGCGAGGCGACTGGGTGGGCACGAAAATACGCGGCGGTCTTGCCCAGGAAGTAACGACTGTGCCCGGACGCACTGCGCACCCCGGCCCGCCAGGGTTCGGCAAGGATCTGGGCGAACCACGCGAAGTGCTGGACGTGATCGTCGCGGTTGATCTCCTGCAATTCGGGGATATTGCCGACGTACACGTTGATGCCGTCGGACCATCCCAGTGGGCTGAAGCGACCGGTGACGATGCGCCCGACGGTCCTGGATAGCGAAGTCGAGTCTCCTGGGGGAGAAGGCAAGACCGCGTGGGTGAATCTGCTTTCTGGAAATTCGTCGTAGCGAGCGTTGTGCCAGGCGAGCGGCGCCACCACCGCACCCAGTGAGAGCAACAGCACTGCGGCGCTTTTGAAAAAGCTGGTCGGGCCTGCCGTCTCCTGATCCGGCCGCCGTCGACGCAGCCATAGCCAGCCGAGAACGAACGGCACCAGAAGGAGGGTGCCGCCACGATTGAGCGCCGCCAAACCGATCACCGCGCCGGCAAGCGCCCAGGCCGCGTGGGGAGCCCGCCGGCGCTGCCGGCGGCGCACCATCGCGGG
>PMKP01000165.1:8950-51843 GCA_003157775.1 Myxococcales bacterium
CCGAAGGGCGGAGCGAACCCCTCCAGGGTTCCCATCTCAAAGGGGCTCATTCCCAATTCACAACGCCTCGCCACCCGCAAGAGCGTCAGCACCGAAAGCAGCAGCAGGAAAACCTCCAGGTTGGCCGAGAGCGGCTCGAGGTCGTAGTAGATGAGGGTCCCGCAAAAAGTGCAGAAGAACGCCGCCGCGATCGCGACAAAGCGTCGCTCAAATGCCAGCCGGCCGATGAAATAGACCAGCAGGCAACTGAGCGCGCCGATCGCCGCCTGGAGCGACTTGAGGGTGACAATATCGTCACCGAAAACCCGGTAGAGTGCGCCGAGGAAAAGCGGGTACAGGGGCGGGCGGAAGAGCGCCTCCCGGCCGGGCCATTCGTGGTTCGCGAAGCGAAGAGCGAGCAAGTGGTAGTGGCTGGCGTCAATCAGGCGGTGCCAGAAGAACGGACTGGAAGCGTCCTGGGCGAGGTAAGCCAGCCGCACAGCCAGGGCGCAAAGAAAGACCGCAACTGGAGGGACAAGCCTGCGCAAGCGGATTTTGGGCAAGACGGTCATCGGCGCGGCTTAGTTGAGCATCGCCTTGAGCGCTCGGTAGTCAGGCTTCCCGGTGCCGAGCAGGGGCAGCGCCTCCAGCCGCACCACTCGCCGGATGTTGTGCAGGGGTGAAAGCCCGGCTTCGCGCAGGCAGCGGTTGGCGGTCTCGCGATCGATGTCCAAGGTCGTGAAGAGAACCAACTCGGGATGTTCCTCGTCGGGCGTGCATTCCACCGCCAGGCACGGGCCCTCGTTGCGAAGAGTGGCCATCCATTTGCCCTCCAGCGCGGCCTCGACCGCGGCCAACGGGATCATCTCACCGCCAATCTTTACGAAACGCTTGAGCCGACCGCAGAAGGTGAGAACGCCGTCGGTGTCTTCGCACACTAAGTCGCCCGTGCGGTACCATTCCTTGCCGGCAAACGACACAAAGGGCGATGCACCGTCGTACTTGAGATAGCCGCGGAAGATGCTGGGCCCACGTACCAGCAGCATGCCGCGCTGACCGCAGGGGGTAGGTTTGCCGCATTCAGCGTCGACGATGGCATGCTCAACCGACGGCAGGGGCAGACCGATGGTCTCGCGCCACGGCCGTTCGGGACGGTTGACCGAAACGATGGGCGAGCACTCGGTGATGCCGTAGCCTTCGATGACGATCATCTCGGGACACGCGCGCGCCAGGGCATCGTACACATGGGGCGGGCATTTCTCGGCGCCGGTAATTGCCAAACGCAAGCTGGCAAGCTGTCCTGGCTGGGCAGCGCGCACGATGCCAGCCAGGAAGGTGGGAGTGCCCACCACCAGGGTGGCTCGATACGCCTCGACTAGAGAGGCCAGGGTGGCGCCGTCATTGGGGTTGACGTGGTAGACGGTGCGCAAACCGCAAAGCAGCGGCAACAGCATGTCGACGGTCAGCCCGAACGAATGGAAGGGCGGCAAGATGCCCAAGAGAGCCTCGTCGGGACGAAGCGGAATGACCGCGAGTGCATCGCGAATGTTGGCCAGCAGATTGGCCTGGGTCAGGGGAACTGCCTTGGGCACGCTCTCCGAGCCGCTGGTGAAAAGCACGGCGGCCACTTCGGGCGCTCGCGCCTCTGCCAGCGGACCGACCAGGCCCAGTCGCGCACGCGCCGCTGCCAGCAGCTTGCCCGGAAGCGAGAATTGCTTGGCAACATCTTCCAGGAAGACCAGACGTTGCAAAAATCCCGGGGTGCTGGCGAAGCCTTCCGATTCGAGTCGACTGAGCAGCCGGCGAGCTGTCACCACGCAACGGATGTCGAGCGCATCCAATCCGTGAAGCACGCCGCGCGGCCCGGTGGTCCAGTTGATCATGACCGGCGTCTTGCCCGCAAACAGCGCGGCCAAGGTGGCTACGCTGGCGGCGACCGAGGCGGGCAGCATGATGCCGAGGTATGGCCCAGACATGCGCGCAAAAAACGGCCGCAAGAGCAGAAGTGCGGTGATGAAATCCCGGTAGCTGCGCACCCCGCTCTGCTGGTCAGCGATGACCACCTGGCTGGGATGCCGGCGGGCCATTTCCAGAAATATGCCGGTCAGGCTGTCGCCTGCAGGCATGGCCGGCGGTGCGGTGGCGTCCTCGGCCGCGGCTGACCAGGCGTGCGCCACGGGCTGAGGCTCGGCCACAGCCTTGCCCACGGTTTCACCCACGGCGGCCCGCATGATGTCTCCCACGGTCTCGATGGCGTCCACCTCGGGCTGGGGAAAGCCGAACTCGCTCTCTATCCATGCCTGGATCTCCACCCGCACCAGGCTGTCCAGCCCCAGATCGTGGGCCAGGCGCTGGCTCTCGTGGATCTCCTGCACGCCGGTGATCCGGCGCAGATACTCCAGCACGGTGTCGCGCGTGGCCGCCGGGATCCGGCGCGCCACGCCTGGTTCGGCGCCGCCCACCGGCTCGGGCAGCCAGCGCACGCCGCCGCCCTCCCACAAAGAATAGGGGACGTAGGTGCTTCCGCCCGCGTTGCGATTGTAGAAGTCCTCCAGATAGCGGTTGAGCACGACCCGGTCCGCGGCGCGCGGCAGGTCGTCGGGCTCGACCACATCGATGGCCATGTGGCGGCGAGGCGCGAGCACGAACCCACTCTTGAGCAAGCCCCAGAGGCCCTTGCGCAAAACGGGTAGGACCTCGGGCGGCCTGCCTGAGGCGCGACTGAAGCTGGAGCCCCACAGCCCGGCAGTGCGCACCAACACCACGCGCACGTCAGGGACCGCGCGCAGCAACTGCTCGACCGCGCTGTTGCCGCCCAGATCTTCGCGGCGCTGGCGATATATGCGACCCGCAGGATAGAGCAACAGCGCTTCGCCCTGGCGCAAGGCGGCGGCGCTGGCCTCGATCATGGATTCCACCTGCTCGCGGGCACCCCGGCCGTCGCGGGTCATGTCCGCGATCTCAAGAGCCCGCGCCCGCCGCGCCAGAAAATGAATTCCAAACCGCCGGGCCTGGGCGCGGTCGGCCAGCACGCGCGGCCGGAAGCGCGGCCACAGGATGGCCATCAACATGATGGGATCGATGAGCGCCGGGTGGTTGGCCAGGAAGAGAACGCCGCGACCGTCAGGTGAGGCGATGCGCTCCAGACCTCGCACGCGGATGCGGTAGCGCAACCAGAGCAGGCAGCGAATGAGAAGGCGAAGAAACCCGTTGAGCATGGCGGCTATTCTTTACCGACGCAGTATATCGCTTCCCGCCGGTATTCGGGCTGTCGTAGCATGGGATCCACCATGCGCATGACCACGACCATCGCCTTTCCCGCCACCGCTCTCATCGCGACTGCGCTTTTCGCTGAGCCCTCCAGCGACCAGCCCCCTGCCCCGGCTGCCAAGCCGCGTCCCGCCCGCCACTACGAGGGACTGCTCACCTGGGAAGTGCGCGATGCCGACACCGGCGTGCCCATCCCGTGCAAGCTGACCTTCGTCGGCGTTGAGGGCACCCGCGACCCTGAGTTCACCCACAACGACATCGGCAAGCCCGAGGGCGACTTGGCCATCGCCGCCTACCATCGCGTGTTCTCCGCCGCCGGCGACGGTGCAGTGCGGGTGCCACCAGGAACCTACGATGTCTACGTCAGCCGCGGCCTGGAGTGGGACGTGGCGGTGGTGCGCAAGCTCAAAGTCACGCCTGAAGGCGCTGATCTGGTCGCCCAGTTGCACCACGTGATCAGCTCGCCGGGCTGGTATTCGGCCGATTTTCACGTGCACGCCGCGCCTTCGCCGGATTCCAGCGTGCCCCTGCCCCACCGGGTCATCGAATTCATCGCCGACGGCATCGACCTGCTGACTTCCACTGACCACAACGTGGTCACCGACTACGGTCCCACCATCAAGGCGCTGGGTGTGGGCCACCTGATCAGCACCATCATAGGGGACGAGATCACCACCGCCTCGTGGGGTCATTTCGGTGCTTTCCCGCTGCCGCAAGATCTGGCACGGGCAGGCCAGGGCGCGGTGCTGGCCCACGGCCGTACACCCAAAGCCATCTTCGACGACGTGCGCACCCATGCGCCTGGTGCGGTCATCGACGTGCACCACCCGCGCATCGATCCGACTATCGGATATTTCATCATTGGCGAATTCGACCCGCACCTGGACCGCGCGGGCAAGAAGGGCTTCTCTTTCGACTTCGACGCCATCGAGGTACTCAACGGCTATCAGGACCCGGCTCGGCGCAGTGTGGATCGCATGATCGACGACTACCTGGGCCTGCTCAACCACGGACACCTGGCCACTGCCACCGGGAACTCCGACACCCATCACCTCACCTTCAACATGGGCGGCTATCCACGAAACTACCTGCGCGTTCCCGACGACCGCATCGGCCACGTCACCCCGCAGGACGTGGCCCAGGCGGTGAAAGCCCACCGAGTGTTCTTCACCACAGGTCCCTTTGTGCGCATGCGCGCGGGCCAGGCCGACATCGGCGACCTAGTGTCCGCGCCCAGCGGTCACGCCCGGATTGACATCGAGGTCGATGCCGCGCCCTGGGTGTCAGTCGACCGCGTGATCCTCTATGTGAACGGCAAAGAGGCCCAGCGCTGGCCCGTGCCGCCCAGTCAAAAGGTCGCGCGTTTTCGCGCCAGTCACGACATCACTCTGGCTGCGGATGGCTACGCCCTGGTTCGGGTCGACGGCAACGAACTGCTGGCCCCCGTGGTGGGCGACCGGAAGACCTTCGGTGTCTACCCGCTGGCGCTCAGCAATCCCATCTTCTTCGACGTGAACAACAACGGCCGCTATGATCCCGCCTACAAACACGGCGAAAAACACTAGAACCATGATGCAAACGACGTGGACGGACGATGTTCGGCAGGCGGCGAAGCGCATCCGGCGCCGGGTGCTGGAACACATCCTCAAGCACAACGGCGGCTACATGAGCCAGGCTTGCTCATCAGCCGAAATCCTCTCCACCTTGTACCTCAAGGTCATGAACCTCGCCCCTCTCGACAAGCCCCTGCGGCCGAGGCCCTTCCCTGGGGTTCCCTCGCGCACCAACCGGCGCTACTTCACGGGCGCCGAGTTCAATGGGCGCGCCCAATCGCACCAGGATAGGTTTTTCCTCTCCCCTGCCCACTACGCGTTGGTGCTGTACGCAACGCTGATAGAAACCGGTCGCATGGATCCCTCCGGTTTGGAGGACTTCAACCGCGACGGATCGTCGGTGGAAATGATCGGCGCGGAGCACTCACCCGGAATGGAGGTGACCGCCGGCTCTCTCGGTCAGTGCCTGTCCCAGGCCGCCGGGATCGCGCTGGCGCGGCGGATCAAGGGAGAGCAAGGCAAGGTCTGGGTCTTCATGAGCGACGGCGAGTTCCAGATCGGCCAAACCTGGGAAGCCGTTGCGGCGGCCTCCTTTCACCGTCTCGACCGGCTCGGGGTCTTCGTGGATGTGAACCGTCAACAATGCGATGGTTTGGTAGTGAACGTGATGCACCTGGAGCCACTCCACCAGCGCCTAGAGTCTTTCGGATGGCGCGTAGTCCGGGTAAGCGGCCACGACCCTGAGGCGCTCGCCGCCCCCGCGGCCCAGACTGCCGACGGGCGTCCCCTGGTGGTGTTGTGCGATACCGATCCCTGCTTCGGTCTGCAACTGCTGCGGGAGCACGCCCCCAAGCTGCACTACCTCCGCTTTGGAACTTCCGACGAGCGCGAAGCCTATCGTCGCGTTCTAGAGGCAATGTAGTGGAAACTTTCTCGCGTGTGCACGCCAAAAACCTGGTGGCCTGGGCCAAGGACAAACCCAAGGCGGTCGTGTTGTCGGCGGACCTCACCAGTTCTTGTGAGGCCGATGCCTTCCGCGACGCCTTTCCCGACCGCTTCTTTTCCATGGGTGTCGCCGAGCAGAACATGCTGTCCTTCGCGGCCGGATTGGCGCGCGAAGGTTTCCTGCCTCTCGTGCACACCTTCGCGGTCTTCATCTTCCGCCGCGCCTACGACCAAGTGGCCATGAGCGTGGCCTACCCCAACCTTCCGGTGAAGATGTTCGGATTTCTGCCCGGGATCAGCACGCCGGGCGGTGCCACCCACCAGGCAGTGGAGGATGTGGCGCTTATGCGCACGCTCCCCAACATGACGGTGCTGGAGACCGGCGATGCCACGGAGGTGGAAAGCGTGCTGGACGTCGCAGCCTCGGTGCCGGGGCCGGTCTACGTGCGCATGCTTCGGGGCGATTTGCCGCGGCTTTTCCCCGCCTCGGAGCCTTTTCGCCTTGACCAGCCCCGCGTGCTTTCGCGCGGGAAGGACCTGACCATCCTGTCGGGCGGGCTGTGTACCGAAGAGGCTTTGCCGGCCGTCGCCCTGCTGAAGACCCGCGGGGTGGCGGTAGAGCACTTGCATATTTCCACCCTCAAACCCTGCAATCACCCGGCAATCCTGCAGGCCCTGGCCCAGCCGAAGCATGGAGTCCTGACCCTAGAGAATCACCTGGTGCAGGGCGGGCTCGGATCGATCGCGGCCGAGAAGATCGCCGAAAACGGCCTGGGAGTGAAACTATTTCGCCTGGGACTTCAGGACACGTTCGCCCACGGCGCTTCCAAGGGTTACCTGATGCGCGAATACGGGCTGGACGCTTTCGCCTTGGTGCAAGCCGCGGAGCGGGCACTCAAGACAGATCTCAACATTCGCCGCGAGGATCTTGCCCAGGTGCAGGTCGACGCGGTACCCAGTGAAGCCAAGGCCGAGGATCTCTGATGGAAGAACGGAAATCCTGTCAGAAGACTCCTTGCCACGACTGTGACCGTTTCGCCGCCTGGTACCTTCTTGGCGGCGACGAAGCCGAGGCCCGCGCCAAGGCCGAAGACCTTTGCCTGGAGCAAACCGTCGAGTGCCCCGAGGAGATCCTCCCTGCGGGGTTCATCCAAGACCAAGTCGTTGGACGCCTGGAGGCATTCGAGAGGACAGACGGCGGAGCGCACCGGGCGCTGGTCTCGTTCTTGGACGACGTGACGGGCGGCGAACTGCCCCAGCTCCTCAACGTCCTATACGGCAACATCAGCCTGAAGAAGGGGTTTTGCCTCGATCGCGTGCGGGATTGCTTCCCCTTCTGGAGACGTTTCAAGGGTCCGCGTTTTGGGCGCGAGGGCCTTCGCACCCTATTGGGCGTGCCCCGTCGACCACTCCTCTCCACTGCCATCAAACCCATGGGGCTGCCGCCGGAGCAGCTGGCGCTGTTGGCCGGACGTTTCGCCGCGGGCGGAATCGACTTGATCAAAGACGACCACGGCCTTTGCAACCAACCCTTCGCGGCCTTTGCCGAGCGCGCAGGGCGCTGCGCCGAAGCTGTACGCAAGGGTTCCGCGCAAGCCGGCCACAAGGCCCTCTATGCTCCCAACGTCACGGCGCCAGCGGACGAAGTGTGCAGGCGTGCCCGTTTCGCCAAGCAACTCGGGGCGGGCGCCCTGTTGGTCTGTCCCGGCCTCACCGGGTTCGATGCCATGCGGACCTTGGCCGACGACGATACCCTGCAATTACCCATCCTGGCCCACCCGGCCTTTCTCGGAAGCTTCGTGACCAGCCCGGACAACGGCATCTCACACTACGCTTTGTTCGGCCAGATCATGCGCATCGCGGGGGCGGATGCCATCATTTTCCCGCATGCGGGCGGACGCTTCGGCTTCTTGCCGGAGGACTGTCGCGAAGTAGCGGACGGGACGCAGGCACCTCTCGGCGGGTTGAGAAGCATATTCCCTGCCCCAGGCGGCGGCATGAGCCTGCAGCGCATCCCAGAACTGCTGGAGTTCTACGGCAACGAAGTCATTTTCCTAGTTGGCGGGGATCTCTTGCGCAACGGCGCGGAGATCGAGAAGAACTGCGAGCGATATCGGAAGATGGTGGCCGACGTCTGAAGCGCGTCGGGGCACAAGCAGCAGATTCAGCACTCCGAATCTCAGTGCCGTGCGCCGGGTGCTTGACCGGCTGATCTCGCCGTGAGAGGTTTCGATCTCAAGATTCTGTCAAGACCAGCAGCGGCCCTCGCTGGCGGGCCAGGGAACCTTCGACACGGTCATGGAAACCATCCACGAGCTCGGGGAGCAGGCGGGAGGCGTGTGGCGCGGCGTCCACAAGAAGATCGAGGGGGACTGTTCATGAACCCCATCGGCGAGATCGGCGAATCACACGTCTATGCCGTGCCGGTACTCGATCGCTACCTGCTGTACGCTCCGGTTAGCAAGCTAGTCGCAGTGGTCAACGAGGCTGCCATCCGAGAGGTTGGGGCGTACCTCGCGTCAGGAGAAGCTCGCGACGGGTTGCCTTCAGAGTTGCAGGACCTGCTGCAACAACTCGGTCCGTCCGAGGTCCCAGACCCGGTGCAGAGGCGGGGACCGCTCGCGCCCGCTTTCCTAGGTATCATTCCCAGCCGGCGCTGCAACATGGCCTGNNGCGGTTCATGCCATCGACTTCATGGCGGAATACTGCGAGAAACGCGGGCAGAAGGCCTACCAGATCCAGCTTTTCGGTGGGGAGCCGTTCGTCGAGGATCGTGTGGTCGATGTCGTGGTTCACCATGCCCGCTTTGTCGCCTCGCGCATTGGGGTGTTTCCCTCTTTTGCAGTCTCGACCAATGGCCTGTTTGGCCCAGCCCGGCGGCGGTTTGTTGGCGATTTCTTCAGCCGGGTCGTTCTTTCGCTTGATGGTTTCCGGGAGTTTCACGATCGGAATCGCCCGATATCCCCTGATCGCCCCAGCTTCGACGAGGTCGTCGAGACGGCACGGTATCTGAGCACGGCGCGGGCGCAGCTTTGCATCCGCTGTTGCGTGACATCGGAATCCGTTCTTCACCTGGAATCCATTGCGCGCTGGTTGTGCGAGGAGTTTCATCCCGCTGTTGTCAACTTTGAGCCCATGACTGAGAGTCCCGAGTCGCGAGAAGCTGGCCTCGCCCCGCCATCCCCGCACGATTTCGCAAGGCATGCGCTGCGCTCTTGGCAGGTCCTGGGCTCACACAATTGCGAGCCAGCCTCGGCCCCCATTTTGACCGACGGCCTGCAAAACACGTCTTGCCCGGTGGGGAAGGACGCGGTGATTGTGCATCCTGATGGCCTGCTTGCTAGTTGCTACCTTCTGCCCAGCGACTGGGAAGCCCGCGGCATGGACCTGACCGTCGGTCGCATTCTCGCTGACGGGACGGTCGACATTCGCATGCCTGACGTGCTCGAGTTGCGCAGGCTCATCCGGTCGAAGCCGCGCTGCGCCCGCTGCTTCTGCCGTCTGACCTGTGCGGGAGGATGTCACGTGAACAACAGCTACCCCGGCTGTCCGGAACGCTACAGCGATTCCTGTCTCGCCACCCGGGCTCTGACCGCTGCCACACTTCTCGAAGATCTCGGGCAAGCGGAGGTCGCCGAGGATCTGGTGACGGATCCTGAGGGGCTGGACAAACTTTCCGCGCGGTCATCGGATCGTGTCGTCGACATGGAAGAAGGGCCATGAGACCGCGTCCCGTGTTCCAGCCCGATCCCGATACCCGGTTCGTAGTCGAGCCAGCGGGGGTCAGGCTTGTCCACGGGCAGAGCGAAACGACTTTGGGATATCCCGAGGCCGCGATCTGGGACATGGCAGTCCGGGGCTACGACCTTGCCAGGATTGTCGACCTTCTCCGGCACATCATCGGGGTCACACCGGCGCATGCAGAGCAGGTAGTTTTCGATACTTTGCAGATGCTCAGTGAACGCGGATTCGGCAGCAGAGAGAAGGCCGATGACTAGCGCGCGTCGCGAGGCCAGCTTCGCGCCCGAATGCCTAACCATTGGATTGGGCAAGGACTGCAACCTCGACTGTAGCTATTGCTACGCCAAGGCGCGGCCGGGCCAGACGACGCCGCTGCTCAACCCGGCCGAGTTTCTAACCGCTATCCGGGCAGGAGCCGAACTGGTGGCTCGCACCTGCCAAGCACAGGGCCGCCGTCTGTCTTTTGCATTTCAGGGAGCCGGCGAGCCCTTTTTGGATTTCGATCGGCTCGCTAGTGCGGATGAGGCGGTGCGCGCGATCGCGGCCAACCACAAGTTGTCGGTATTTTCGTACATCACCAGCAATGGAACTATGGGGAAGCAGTCCTATCGTTGGGCCGCGCAGCGTTTCGATCGCATATGCCTTTCAGTCGACGGCCCGCCCCGGCTGCACGATTTGGCGCGACGTTTTCGCAACGGAACTCCTACCTCGGCCAAAGTGCGCGACACGGTTGAGCTGTTAATGGCTTTGGGCAAGCCACCCGCCTGCCGTGTCACCGTGACTCGCGACAACGTGGACGGAATGCGCGCGATGGCCACGTTCCTCTTGGTCGAGCTGGGATTGACGGAGGTACAGTTCGAGCCCGTGTACAGCCATCCTGAACTATATCCAGAATCCGAGCAGTTCGTGCAGGGCCTGCTCGCTGCACGCGCGATCGCTCGCAGCTGTGGCGGCGTGGCGTTTTACTCCGGCTACCGTCATGGCGAAGTGCACGGACCGTATTGCCAGACCTTGCGGCACGTGCTTTTCGTGACCGGGAATGGGACGGCATCGGCGTGCCTGTTCCGCGAGTGCGAGGGCAGCGACAGTCCGTTTGTCATCGGAGCGCATTTTCCCAAGAATGACGTCTTCGCGATCGCACAACAGCGGATCGATGAGTTCGAGGCAGCGGTGTTGCGGCTGCCGGAGCCTTGCGAGACCTGCGCTGTCCGAGATCATTGCGTGCGCGGGTGTCCAGACTTCTGCCCCATCGATGTCGCCGGTAAAGAACGCGACGTCACCCAGACCCTGCGTTGTCGCATCAACCGACTCCTTCACGCCACGGAGCAGGGCAAAGACCGGGCTGGCAGCACAGCGCGTGCCGGGGTAAGCGGCTCCGGCGAGCTTCCCGAAGTATTGCTGGTTGCCCAGCGCGAACTGCGCGGGCAGAAGAACGTGGTTCCCAATAGCAGCCGACATTTGGCTGCGTGGGAAGGTTTCGTCGACGACTTGCGCAGCCGGGTTCCGTCTGCCCAGGTGGCCGACGACGGGGCCACCATTTACCTGGGCAAGCTGTCCCCTGGCTGCGGTCACTGCAAGCGCGGGAGCTGGGACTGCATCTTCGTTACCAAGCTGTGCAATCTGGCCTGCTCTTTCTGTTGCTCGGCCAGGGCCAACCCACGCGAGGGATTTGCATCGGCGCTCGGCAAATCGGTCGAGCAGCTCATCCAGAACTATGAAGCCATCGGAATTGGTGGGGTCAGCCTCAGCGGGGGCGAGGCATTGCTTGAGCCCGAGCTGGCCTTCTCTTTGCTCGAAGCATTTAGGAAAGGGTCGCACGGCAGATACCTCTGGCTTTACACCAATGGGCTGCCGCTGCGGCCCGAGTACATTGAGCGTTTGGCGGATCTCGGCCTCGACGAGATCCGTTTCAACGCCGCAGCTACGGGTTACGACGATCCGATCGTGCTGGAGACCATGGCCCGCGCAGCGCGACGGATCCCTGCGGTAGCCGTAGAAATTCCGGCGATTCCCGGCGATGCGGCCAAGCTGCTCGCGTGCCTCGCCGCTTGGTCCAATGCGGGCGCTACCTATCTAAATCTTCACGAGTTGATGCGCGAGTGCAACAGCCACTCGGCCCGTTTGCAAGGCGAGTTTCGCCAAGTGGTTCTGGCCGACGGACATGTGACGGACGTTTCGGTTGGGAGCCGGGAAGTCGCCCTGCAGGTCATGCAGGCGGTGGTCGACAGCAACATCCCGCTCAACGTCAATCTATGCTCTCTTGCCAACAAGCTGCTGCAGCTTCGGGGCCGAAGGAATAATCTGGCGGTCCTGCGCCGCCAGCCCCACCAGCGCCTGGTCGACTCCGAGTACCTGGACACAGTGCTCGCCTGCACCTCGCGCGAGGAGTACGCGTTCGTGCACCCGAACGAGATTCCGCGGCTGCGACGCAGCGGGGGCAAGCAACGCCTATTTTTCATCCGGCGCACGGCGCCCCTGTCGCTGGACGATCCCGGGCACTTGGTGCAAGTGGAGGAAGTGACCTGATGTGGTTTCACATTCGCCTGCTGGAGGCGTGCAATCTCCGCTGCCCGAATTGCTACGCGAGGGATCGAGACCGCTCTGCGCGCATGGACTTGCCGATGTTCCGCGATGTCCTGGACACTATCTTGCGCATTGATTCTTCGCGCAGGGGCAAGTCGGTCATCTACTTGAGCGGTGGCGAGCCGCTGATTCACCCCGATATTTCGCAGATGGTTGACCAGTCTTGCCGGCGATTCGACCGCGTGAACATTCTCACCAATGGGATCGGCGTCGTGGATGTGCTGCCTGGGCTTCTGCCCTACCAGGAGAAACTGTGCGTGCAGGTGTCGCTCGATGGAGATCAGGTGACCAACGACGCCATTCGCGGAATCGGCGCGTACGACGCGGCCCTGGCTGCCCTGCACGCTCTCAAACAGAACAGGCTCCAGCATTGGATCAGCTACACGGTGTGCCAGACCAACCGGCACTGCTACGAAGAGATCTTGGACGTGGCCTGCGCCACGAACTCGCACTTCAACAATGTTACGCCGTACACCGGCGATCCGGAGCTAATGCTTGCCTACCCTGAGTGGAAAGAGTTCAAGTACCGTTTCAAGCGCTACGCCATGCAACTCGGCCTAGAGATGAGCCACGGCCCTAACTCCTGTGGCTTCAACTACGACTGTGGGGCGTTTTTCGGCGGTGTGACAGTGAGCCCCGATGGCACTCTGGCAGGCTGCGCCCGGGTGAATGAAACCGTGGGCGGCTATCGCGACATGGAACGGCACCTGCGCACACGGCCGCGGTCGATCCACGAGACCTGCATGAAGGCACGCTGGGGGAAGCTTGCGAACTTCAGGATGCTGACCAGACTCGAAGGCTAATCTCTCCCCAAGGCGGCCACGAGCTGGTCCTTGGTCAACTCCCGGTTGATCAGGCAACGGTCCGGCAGATCCCGCGTGGCCGCACTCTCTGCGTGCAGCACCTTGGCCGGACAATCCCCGGCACAGTGCCACTTACAGAAGCAATCCTGGCAGCGCGGCTTGTCGAGCACCGAGAGGTCGAAAAGACGCGCGCGTCGCTGTTCGTCCACCGCAAACGAGCGGGTTTGCAAATCATAGCGGCCAAAGAAAAAGACCGGTGCAAGTGGGTCCTTGGCGTCCGCTACTTCGTAGCAGCTCGTGATGTCGCCGCTGGGCGTGACCACGGCCGAGTCGCCGCACGCCTTGCAAAAGACATTGGTCAAGACGTCGAGCCTGGCCCCCGAGTAGGAGAGCGTCCTGCCGAAGCCTGCAGCCACGTTGCGGGCCTTGCGGAAGTTGTCGATAAACTCGTGTGCATCCGGCGCCCTGACGTCCCC
This sequence comes from Myxococcales bacterium, assembly GCA_003157775.1. Taxonomy (GTDB): domain Bacteria; phylum Myxococcota_A; class Polyangia; order Fen-1088; family Fen-1088; genus Fen-1137. The sequence continues at coordinate 22,301 of PMKP01000165.1, forward strand.
GCTCTCCGCCCGCCCGCGCGGAAACATCGGCTCCATCTGAATCCGCTTTGCGGCGCTATTGGTGCACAGGAAGTGCGCGATCTCGTCCATGCGCGAGACGCTTTCCGCGGTGATAGTGCTCCGCATGGCATAACGGAACTTGACCTGGTCGAAATGCTCCATGGTCTTCATCACGAGTCCCGACGATGGACTGCCGTCCGGCAAGATTCTGTAGGAATCATGAATGGCTGGAGGGCCGTCCACTGACAGAGTCGCGGAATCGATGTTCTCGGTCAGCCAGAACCGTTGAGCCTGGTCCAGTACGCCATTGGTGCCGACCGACGTCATAACGTGAATGCCAAGGTCTCTCTCCTTGTCCCGCAGGTAGTCCCTGGCTCTCATGAACAGCGGCCACACCGCGCCCGGATCCCCGCCATGAAAATTGACCGCAATGAGCTTTCGGCGGGCGGCAGCGGCGTTGTCAAAGATCCGGTCGATGACCCCAGTGACCATGTCCCAGGGCATGGTTTCGCGGCTCTTTCCGCCACGCGCATAGCAGTATTTGCAGCGAAGCGTGCAGTCCTCGGTGAGGAATAGCGAAACTGTTGTGGGCTGAAACGGCCCGGGCTGCTGGCAAACGCACAAGGGATCTTCGCGGGGCTCATCGACATCGCACTTGTCGCCCAGCGTGTCGCGCAAGCGTTGCAGAGCTGAGACGTCGCCTTTGTTGGCCTGACCGACCAGATTCGCCAGAGCCGCATTTCCCAAAAGAACCGTGTGGCGAAACGGAAAGTAGACGATGTGCTGCCCCTGGTGAGGAATGGTGAAGACTTCCATGAGGTACAGCTCGAATCTCAGCCGGGGAAGTAATACGTGCCGTCGCCCCCGCCTTCGGTATCGCAGGTGCAGACTGTGTCGCACGTGCAAACTGTGTGGCAGGTGCAGGCGACCGTGTCGCAGGTACAGGCTGCTGTTGTAGTGTAGCCAGGCACGCACGATGTTACTTCCAGAGAGCCGCACTTGGGATCCGCAAGACCAGATCGCAGGCTTCCGTCCGGGAGGCTCCAAAGCGCAACAGTCTTGTCGTAGCTTCCGGAAGCAAGCAGTGTTCCAGCCGGGCTAATTGACACCGTGGTCACCAAATCAGAATGCCCAGCCAGCGTCCTCAGAAGCGCGCCGCCAGGCAGGCTCCAAAGCTTGATGGTCTTGTCGTAGCTTCCCGAAGCAAGCAATGTTCCATCGGGGCCAATAGATACGGCAGCCACTACATCAGAATGCCCTGTCAGTGTGTTCAAGAGCCTACCATCCGGCATACTCCAGAGTTTGATGGTCCTGTCGTGGCTTCCTGAAGCAAGCAGAGTTCCATCTGGACTGATGGCTACCGACCTCAACTTATCAGTATGCCCTAAAAGGGTGTTCAGGAGCGCGCCATCCGGCAGACTCCAGAGTTTGATGGTATCGTCCAAGCCTGCAGAAGCGAGCAGAGTTCCATTAGGGCTGATAGCTACTGTCGTCACCCAGTCTGAATGTCCCGTAAGTGTGTTCAGTAGTGCGCCATCGGGCAGGCTCCACAGCTTGACGGTATGGTCTCCGCTGGCTGAGACGAGCAAGGTTCCATCTGGGCTGATGGTGACTGCCTCCAAGCCAGCAGAATGCCCCGTAAGCGTGTTCAAGAGTGCGCCATCGGGCAGGCTCCACAGCTTGATGGTTGCGTCGTCGCTTCCCGACGCGAGCAGTCCCCCGTCCCTGCGGATTGCTACCGATTGGACCACATCCATGTGCGAAACAACCACTGTACCGGTGCATTCGTCTATGCGCTTTGAGGTCCGGTTGTTGGGGGTGCACCCGCCAATCGTCGCCGCGGACACCCCCGCGGCGGCGCCGGCCAGCGCGTTCTTAAGAAAATCCCGGCGGCCGCTCTGCGCTGAACCCATCTTCCCTACCTTGAAAACCTGCGGGGCCTCGTCGGCATGCTGCCCGCCTGCAATTTCGCTCACCCGGTCATCGTGTTTCTTGTCAGCCATGGGCGTGCCATCTCCTATGCTTGGTCGGAAGGTCAGAGCCTGCCGTGCAAATTTTGACGGGCAGAATACCGAATTCCGAAGAGTTTGCGAACGCGCTGGATGGACCCAATCAACCCTCTAGTCGCGTTGCGCTAGCGCGCGGCCGGATTGCCCTCGCCCATCCCGGTTGCCCATCGGGCTTGGGTGGTGTGTTGGAATCTCTTGCGCGGTAAAGTAGTCGCCAAGCATGAGCAACGACGAGCAGCAGGTGACGAACCCTGACGTTGATCGCGCGCGCCGCAGTTTCTTTCGCTAGTTCGTTGCCGACGCAATGAGCAAGGTCCGGGAGATGCGCGGGATACGGCAGTTTCGACTGAGCGAGATCCACCAGCGGCCCGACCACGTGATCGCCGCGATGGTTCCTGCGCAGCGCCGGCTCGGGCGGATCCGGGTGCAGGAAAACCGCCTTGTACAATGCAGGCGCGACGGAACGCCGGAAGCCACCTTGATGGAGCTGGGCGAGCAACACACGCGGCTGCTTTCGCGTTTTGACGGGGTCCGTAGCGTGCGCCAGATCGCGCGCGACTGGGCCGCCGAGACGGGACTGCCCGAGGCAGAAGCCTTTGCCCAGGTGAAGAGCTTCTTCTTGCCTCTGGCGAAGCTGGCGATTCTGGTCCCTACTTCATCGCCCGAGCCGGAAGACTGATGCCGAACGTTTCGATCACCTCCGCCTGCAATCGAGCCTGTTCCTACTGCTTCGCGCGCGATACGTTGACCGGGTATGGGGCAGACAGGGCCATGACTCTGGAGATTTTCGCGGCGGTGCTCGCGTACCTGCAGCGCTCGGGCATCAACGAGATTCGGCTGCTGGGCGGCGAGCCGACACTGCACCCGCAATTTGCGGCGCTGATGGACATGATCCTCGCTACCGGCTTACGCCCGATCGTCTTCTCCAACGGGCTCATGCCGCCGCAGGCGCTCAACCGATTGCGCGCGATCGAGCCAGGACGGCTGCGGGTGATGGTGAACGCCTCGGCGCTGATCGAGGGCGAGCCGGCCCTGGTCGATCAGGTGCGCCAGACCCTGCGGCTGCTTGGCCGGCGGGCCATGCTCGGCGTGAACCTGCACACGCGCCAGCCACGGCTGGATCGGCTTCTCGACACCATCGCGACGCTGGACCTGATCCCGCGTCTGCGCCTGGGCCTGGCGCACCCCACGCTGGCCGGGAGCAACCTCAGCCTGGCCGCGAAAGCCTACCGGCAGGTGGGACGGAACATCTCGGCGATCGCGCGTGCCGCCGCTGATCGCGGCATAGTTCTGAGCTTAGATTGCGGTTTCGTTCCCTGCATGTTCGCCCACGAGTCGCTGCCGTCGCTCGACGTGGCCGTCTCCGACTGCGGTCGGCGCTGCAATCCACTGCCCGACATCTTGCCCGATGGTCGCGCGATCGCCTGCTACCCGCTCGCCGATCTGGGCGCCGTGGCGCTGGACCAGACCGTCACGGCCGTCACTATCAGACGCCACTTCCAAGGGGTGCTTGCGCCCTACGCGGCTCTCGGCATCTTCCCCGAGTGTTCCGCCTGCGAGCTGTTTCGTGACCGGCGCTGTTTGGGCGGGTGCCGAGCGGCGGCCCTGCGGCGGCTGGTCCCGGCATCACGGCCCTTTGTTCTGGAGGCGCAGCAGGGGTGGCGCGAGCGAATGCGAGCCGAGGTCCCGGTTGCGTTTGCCTGCGCGAACCATAGAATGGGCGCCGGGCGGTCGCGCTGAGGGGGATCGTACAAAGAGCATCTTGAGGAAAGGAAAAACAATGAACCGATTGCATAGAGCATGGCTGGTTGTCTCCATACTCGCTTGTGGCTCTGGGCCGGCGTACGCGGCGGCGAAGAAGCCGGAGCCAGCACCGGCGAAGAAGCCGGCGCCACCGGCGGCGCCCGCAAAGCTGGAAGTCTTGCGCTGGTCGTGGCAAGGCTGGGTTCCCGGGATGTTTTGCACCAAGATCGACGAGCCGACAGACCCGCACGGATGGAACGACAACTTCCTCTGTTCAACCCACGATCTTGGCCTGCGCTGGTCGAGCCTGGGGCCCATCAATGGAATGGTTTGCACCAAGTTCTTTGAGGGCTCCGATCCCGATGGATGGAGCGACAACTATCTTTGCGCCCCCAAAGACTATGGTTTCCGATGGTCCTTCGACGGACCGGTGGGGGCTATGCAGTGCCTGCAGATTACCGAGCCCTCAGACCCGCACACGTGGAATGACAACTTCCTGTGTTGGCCCCCCGCGGGAAAGGGCCCGCTCAATGCCGTCAGTTTTCCCAAGAACCGTACCGATCTCATCAACCTGATCAGGTCGAGACGCAGCTATCAATCCTATTTGGAAATCGGCCAGGGCGGCAGAGAGGGGAACTTCGACGCGATTGACAGCAAGATCAAGATCGGGGTTGACCCGGATCGCAAGTTTAACGCCGCTTTCCAAATGACATCCGATGAGTTCTTCGCGCAGAACAAGCAAACCTTCGATCTCATCTTCATCAACGGTCTGCACGATGCCGCCCAGGTGGAGAACGCCATCGTGAACTCCCTGAAGGTTCTCAACAAAGGGGGAACCATAGTCATGCGTGACTGCAATCCGACCTCGGCAGCGGGCGACGTTTGGAAGGCCTGGATCAAGCTCAGGTCCACCCATGATGATCTGAAGATGACCGTGATCAATTTCGACGGTGGCTGCGGGGTGATCACCCGCGGCAAGCAGACCAAGCTGAAGCTGCCGGCTGAGCTGACCTACCCAGGCCTGGATGCGCACCGAAAGGACTGGTTGAACCTGACCGAAGTCGATGCCTTCCTGAAGGACCTCGCGAGCCAGTAGCGTCAAAGCTAGTTGCCCGCCAGCTCCGTCACCAGCCACGCAAGTCGTTCGCCCCGCTCGACGAAGGCACCGGTCGCGCGGGCTAGTGCCCGTTCAGGCATACCCGCCACCACTGCGCTTTCGGGATCTTCCACCACCGCGGTGCCACCCGCGGCGCAGATCGCGCCCAAGCCATCGGCCCCGTCGGTGCCCATGCCCGACAAGACGATGCCCAGCGCACGCCGGCCGAAGGCGACGGCCAGCGACGACAGCAAGACCGTGCCAGATGGCCGAAAGCCGTCGACGATGTCGCCGGACCGCAGTCGCACCCGCCCGTCGAGAGTCACCTCCACATGCGCGTCGTCGCCCGCTACCACCACCTCGCCAGGCGCTGCGCTGTCTCCGTCGCGCGCCAGTTTCACCGACAGTTTGGTGGCCGTCGCCAACCACGAGACCAGCGCGGTCGCGAATCCCCGTTCGGTGTGTTGCACGACCACTATGGGCGCAGGAAAGTCGGCCGGCAGGCCCGCCAGCAGATCGCGCAGCACGCGTGGCGCACCCGTCGAGCCGACCACGCCCACCACAGCAACCTCGCTGGGACGAAGGGGTAGCGATCGACGAATCACCGGCTGAGCCAGGGCGCGCGCGCGTGCCACTTGCACCATGCGGCGGATGGTCCCTGCCAGTCGATGCAGGCTCTTGTCGTCAAATCCCGCGCCGGGCTTGTGGAAAACCTCCAATGCCCCGCCCGCCAGCGCCCCCTGCACCAGCGGGCCGGTCGAGTCTGGCGCGCTCGCCACCACCAGGATCGGGCAGGGAGCCTCGCGCATGATGCGCAAGGTGGCGTCGGTTCCCCCCATGATCGGCATCAGCAAGTCCATGGTGACAAAATCGGGTCGCAGGTCGGTGGCCAGGCTGACCGCCTGCGCCCCGTCGCCTGCCTCACCCACCACCTCTATGTCGGGCTCACGGGAAAGCCCTTCGCGCAGCACCTCACGCACCACCGGAGAATCGTCGACGATGAGCACGCGGATGCGCGCTGGCTGACCGGTCGCGATCGCCCCGACTCCCCTGCCCTCCGCCTGGACACGAGTGCAAGCCTGCGTGCGGGCCATGCGGCGCACGGTGGCGGCAAGTGCCGCCGCCGCTGTCGCGTCGAAACCTGTGGCTGGTTTAGGGAACACCTCGAGTACGCCCCGAGCCAATGCCTCCATCGCCAGCATGCGCACATCCCCACCGTCACGCGCCACCACCACGATGGCCGTCGGACAGTCACGCATGATCCTTTCTGCCGCCTCCAGCCCGTCCATCACGGGCATGAGCACGTCCATAGTGATGACATTCGGCTGCAGTTGTGCGGCCAGCTCAACCGCGGTCTTGCCATCGCCCGCCTCGCCCACGACTTCGATGTCCGAGGTGGCCGCGAAGGTCTGGCAAAGCACCGCCCGGATGAGTGGGGAATCATCGACCACCAGCACCCGCGTCTTCATGGCCGCACCACGAAGGGACTCACGGTCCGCCACAGAAGGGCTTGGGTGAAGTCACTCTTGTCAATGTAGGCCTGCACCCCTGCCTCCAATGCAAGTCTCCTCTCACCCTCGTTGCCCCGCATGGAGATGGCCACCACCGGGACGTGGTTGCCTTTGCCACGACTGCGAATAGCGCGCACCAACCCCAGCCCATCAAGCCGCGGCATGTCCATATCGGTCAGCACGATGTTCACCCCCGGCTCTTTCGCCAGCACCGCCAGTGCCTCCTCGCCATCGTTGGCGACCAGCACCTGCAGGCCGTAGCACCGCAGCGCCTCGGCGATGATGTCACGCACGATCGGCGAATCATCCACGACCAATGCCAAGCGACCGGACCCGCCGAGGGCCGATGGATCCGCAGTTGCAGCGCGCGCCTTGGCCTGCTGGCTGCGCGCCAACAACACCAGTTCGGTGGCTTTTAGCACCACCGCAAGCGTCCCGTCTTCCAGGGTCACCGCAGAGGTAACCAGGGGTTGGCGCTCGAAGAACTTCACCATGGGCTTGAGCACGACCTCGCGCTCCAAATGGTCGCTGCTGCCATGTAGGGCCACCACGTCCGCCCCACTTTGGGCGATGATGATGCGCGTGTTGGCGCCGGTGCCGCGGGTTTCCTCAAGCGCCTTGCCCAAATCGAGCAGGGGTAGCAGCGAACCGTTGTAGAGGATGGCCGGTCCGTCAGGGCTGTCCACCGTTTGCACCGAGCGCGCATCAACCAGCGCGCGCACCGAGGTTGCGGGCAGGCCGTAGGTGCCCATGCCCACCCGAAACAAAACCACGCGCGAGATGGCGACGGTGATGGGCACGTAGATGTCGAAGGTCGTCCCCTGACCGACCCGGCTCGTCACGTCCACCGTCCCACCCAGGCCCTCGACCACGTCGAGCACCACGTTGAGCCCGATGCCGCGGCCTGATAGCTCAGTGACTTGACGCCGCGTCGTGAAACCAGTGGCAAAGATGGTGCGGATGATCTGTGCGTCCGGCGCCGACTCCGCCTCGGCCGCACCCAGCAGGTTCATCTCGACCGCACGCCGCCGCACCGTTGGCAGATCGATCCCTGCCCCATCGTCGGACACCCGCAGGTGCAGGCGCTGGCCCGCAACGCTTGCGACAACTCGCACCGTGGCTTCGGCTGGCTTGCCTAGCCGCTTGCGCGTCTCTGCGTCCTCGATCCCGTGATCCACGGCATTGCGCAGAAGGTGCAGAAGTGGCTCCTCCAGCATCTCAAGCAACGCCTTGTCCACCTCGACCTGCTCGCCCTCGGTGTCCAGGCAAACCTCGCGTGCAAGCGAGCGCGCCAGCGCGCGCAGGGGCACGGGAAATCGCTCCAGCAGCGTCCACAGCGGGGTCATGCGCAACTCGCGAGTGGCATTGTCGAGCTCTGCCACCACCCGCGACAGCCCGTGGGCCTCCTCGCGCAGTCGGGACTCGATCCCAGCCAAGCTTTCCACTACACACCCGCATTTGTGTGCCCGGTGTTCGTCCTCGAACAACTGGAAGGCTTCCTGCGCGTCCTCCGCCGTCTCGCGAACTTGATGCAATTCACGCGCGAGTTGGCGGCAGCGCACATGCGACAGCAACATGTCCGAGACCACGCCGCGCAGCCGATCGATCTTCTCCGAAGCGACGCGAACCGGGGCCTCGCGCCGCGCAGGGGTTGCGCGGGTGGGCGCCACCGGCGGAGCGGCTGGTGCCGCCGAATCGGGGACCGCGTTCTCGCCGATTTCCGTCTGGGACAGCAATGCCTGCACTTCGCTGGCAAAGGCCGCAGCCTCGCAAGGCCAAGCGCCGGGCTCGCCCTGCACCAACTCAGTGATCAGATCCAACCCGCGCAGGATCAGGTCACCGGCGTGCTGGTCGGGGCGACCATGCCGATCGCACACCAGCTTCACGAAACCCTCGATGAGGTGGACCAGGCGCGACACCTCAACGAAACCAGTGAGGCTGGCTTCGCCCTTCAAGGTGTGGCCTTCGCGCAAGAACCCAGCCGGGTCTACCCCCTTGGTTTCGAAGTCGATCCACGCCAAATTGAGGCGACCGATCCGTTCGCCCGCCACCTGGCGGAACATATCCAGTCGCTTCTGCCGCCGAGCCTCCTCAGTGATTTCCACGATCTCACCGCTTGCTTCCATCGGCGGTTGCGCTCGCAGGCAGCCGCGCTTGATCGACGACCGGAACCGGTGAAGGGGTCGGACGACCACTGTCCACCAAGGTGCCGAGCTGCAGCGCCGCCGCAGCCAATTCCGCCGCATTGGCAGCGGTCTGGCGGGTTCTCGCCATGGCATCGGTCACGGTCGCCGCCATGTCGTCCATGCTCTGTCCCACCTGCTCGGTCGCCTTGCGCTGCCTCTGGGTGACCTGGGCTATGTCACGGGCGGAACGTGTGGTCTCCTCGGAAAGGGCAATCCCTTCCTGCCCGGCCTGAACCGCGACCTGCGAGGCGGCTCGCATGTCGCTCATCAGCCGCCGGATGCCGGCAACCGACTCCATCACGCTCTCGGCCAGCCGGCGCATTTCCGCCGCCACCAAGGTGAACCCGCGCCCCGCCTCGCCCGCCTTGGTGCCCTCCAGTGCGGCGTTGAGAGCCAGAAGGTCGGTGCGGTCCGCCACCTGCATGATGGCAGCTAGGATCTCGGCGGCCTTCTCCGCATGGCTGTCGAGTTCCTTGATCCGCAACGCCACGTCACGGTTGCCCGCCACTGTCCGCTCGGCGTTGCCCAACACCGCGCTGGAGTTTTCGGCAATTTGCTGGGCCGAGGCCAGCACCAGCTCCATAGTGCGCCGAGTTTGCTCGATACCGGATGCCTGCTGCATCCCCGCACTTTCCTGGCTGCGCGCCGAATCCACCAGATCCTGGGCCAGCCGGGTCAGCCGCTTGGCCACCGCGCGAATGGGACGCGCGATGTTGCCCGACACGAACCAGGCCACGCCCACGCCGATGAGAAGAATGACGAATGCCCCGACCAGCAGGGCGACCTGGCTAGACCGGATGGCATCGTCGATTGACTGGCGCGAGAAGCCCGCCACCAGCGTCCCCAAGTGGTTGCCCTTGCTTGACAGGGGCACCAGCACATGGAGCAAGCCCCCGCGGGTCTGCACGACCCGCTCATGGCGACTGTCCTCGTGCAATTCTTCACCAGGCGCCAGCGTGCCCACACTCTGCTCCTGGTAAACCTCGCCGCTGGCTTTCATCACCACCACGTAGCGCAGATCCGCATGGCCGTAGACCGCGGCCAAGGAGTTGCTCACCTCTCGCCGGTTGTCAGTCTCCACCGCCGGAGTCACCAACCTGGCCAACACGCCGGTGATGCCGGTTGCGCGCGTGACCAGGGCCGCGCTGGCAGTCCGTTCCTGTTGAACCAGCAGGTACCCGGCGAAGCAGAGAGTGACGACGGCGATCACCAGGGTGAACGCCAGAATCAGTTTCACGCGCAAAACTACTGTGCTCACGGGTGGCCACCCTTGCGCGTTGGTCCCGCCATCAGGCGCCCCCTTGGCTCCCCCCGGCCGCCGCCGCCACAAGCTGGGGCACGTCCAGCACGCACACGAGCTTGCCCTGCCATTCAAACTCCGCGCCCAGGAAGGGAGGCCGTCCCGCGTTGCGGATCTCGGCCGTGACTGTTGCCGGAAGCTCGTCGATGATGCCGCGAATCTCATCAACCACCAGGGCGAGATCGCATTCACCGGCGCGCACAACCACCAGGCGTGGCAGGGTCGTGCCGAGCCCTGGCGCCGCAGGACCCACGCTCCCGATCATTTGCTCCAAACTGATGACTGGCACTACGTCGCCGCGTAAGCCAGCCACTCCCAGCACGTGGCGTGCGGCCGTGGGTACCCGCGTGACCGCCCCCTTGACCGCCACCTCCTGGACCATGCGCGCGTCGAGGGAGAACCAGCGTCCGCCCACGCGCACGAGCATGAGCGCCACGGCATCACCATCCCTCCCGCGCTCTGGCTCCGGCACGCGATCGAGCGAGTCCGGCAGCGCCTCGGGCAAGGGCACACCGCCAGAACTCATGCCCGAAGTCCCTGGAAAAGCGTGGCCACGCGGCTCACCACCACGTCGGCGCCTGCCAACTTGGACACGAACGCCTGAGGTCGAATGGCGTCCAGGCGATCGCGCAATTCGGCCTCAGAACGTCCGGAGATCAGCAGGACTGCCGTGTGCTGCCCGCGCGTCACCTCACGGAAACGCTGGCACAGCTCGGCCACATCTAGATTAGGCATCTGCACGTCCGCCACCAGCACCGCTGGGGAGAATGACGCGCACACCTTCATGGCGACGTCGAGCGACGTGGCGCTGCGTACCTCGTAGCCCCGCACCTCCAAGACATCGACCAGCGCCTGTGCCGCCACCGGGCTGTCGTCCACTACCAGAACGCGGCGGCCGTCACCTGTCGCGCGCGGCGCCTCAGCGGGCGCCGGGGTGGATCGCTTGGCAGAAAGCTCTTGCAGCAGATATCTCAGTCTGCGCAGCAGGCGGCCGCAGGTGACCCGCGCCTGCCGGTCCGATGCGGTGCCGAGAAGGTGCGCCGCCGCTTCGCCCTCCCGAGCCGCCCGGGCCACTTCCGGCAGGTTGACCATGGCGGCCTCTCCCCCCAGCTTGTGCAGGTCGCTGGCTAGGTCCCAAACCTCGCCCTCCCTGCCGAGGAGCCCCAGGTCACAGGAGACCCGCTCCTTCGCAGTGGATATGAAACGCTCCTGAAGCTCGGGACTGGATGTCGCAGCCATGGCCGTTGATGTCAATATCGGCCCTCTGGTCGAAGAACCTTAGAGCTGCCTCGGCCGCCGCAGGGCGGACAGCGCCGCCGCGCGTCCGGCCGTCAGAAGGTAGTCTGCATCGTCACGACGCCGGTGGCGCTGGTGGTCGTCATCGCCGGTATCGAGGCGTTGAAGGTGCCGAGCACCGATGAGAAGACCTGATCGCCGTTGGTTCCGATGATTGACCAACCCACGCTGCTGAGCACCATCATGTACGTCCCCTGGCCGCCGCTGGCGTCGGAGCCGGCCTCCCAGACGGTGACCCCGTCTCCGTCCCGGACTCCTGCTCCGAATTTCGGGTTCGCGTCGCTTGCTACGCGCTTCAGTTCTGCGTAATATTCGCGGGCGCCGTCAGGCTCATGTGGTCCAGGCCAAAGTAGCCTGACGCCACGTAGAGGTCATCGCCGAACGCCTGCATGGAGCTGGCCCATCCCAGAGTACGCAGAAAGTTGACTCCGGTGGGCTTGGTCGGACTGGACACGTCCACCTCCAGGATGCCGTCGCCCGACAGGTTGAGGAACAAGCGGCCCTGGTTGGCGCCCATGATTTGCAGGTTGTACGCCTTGGTCGGCTGGTCATAGAGCGTGGCAAAGGTGTCGTTGCTCAAGTCGAAGATCATCAGGCGGTCAGACGTGGTTTCCCAGTCCGGGGTGCTGGAACCGCCCGAGCTGGCGACGCCCGCGCCGGAAGGGACCGCGATGTCGCCTCCGTAGTAGCCGTAGCCGTAGTAGCTCTGCTCGCCCGTCACGTACAGGGTGTTGCCCTCGACGGTCAGCCCTTCCAAGTAGACGTTGCTGAACACCTTGCTGTCCAGCAATTCCGCGGCCGGCTGGCCGCCGACGCTAACCTGGTGCAAAAGGTTTAGTCGGGTGTTGGACGTATAGTATCCATAGGTATCGGTTCCCGTCGGCGCAACGTAGACGTAGCTCTGGTCTTCCGTCATGAAGTGGCGGCTGCCCGCGGTCGGCGCCCAGGTGCGCACCAGCGGGCCCGGAACATTGATCTTTTCCGCCGCCGCAAAGCTGCTGCCTGACTGGTTCCAGCGCTGGGCGTAGTACTTGTATTCGGTGAAGGTATAGCCATAACTGCCCGTCCGCTGGCCCACCACCTCGCGCAGACCCAAATAGAATCCGGTCGGGTCTACCGGATCCCCCACCAGGGTATACGCGTTCCAGTCCGTGTTGGAACTGGGCAGGGGAACCTGGCTCATAGCGGGGGCATCGGCATTGGTCAAATCCAAGTACACCAGGCTTGCCGTGTAAGTACTCAGCTGGGTCGTGTAGTCATAGTTGTACTGCTCGTCGACCGTCACCAGGCCACTCTCGACCTCGGTCCAGTTGCCGTATCCGTTGAACCAGTAGCCGCCCCAGTAGCCATCCCAGCCGCACCAGTACGGGTAGTACGGAATCACGCTGCTCGGCATAATCGCAGAGCCCGCCCGCCGCGGATGGGTGGGGTCGGTTAGGTCATAGACCAAAACCTGGGTTTGCTGCTGATAGTAGTTGTATCCGGTGCTCTTGTCGTAAGGAAGGTAGCGAAAGAGCAGCAACTGGTTGCCATGCTTCATCGCTTGCTGTACCTGGCCCACCGAGAAGCTGGCCACCGGAGTTGCGCCGTCGAGATCACCGCCCGCCACAAAAACCCTGAACTGCGAGAGATCTTGGTTGGTGTTGTAGTAGTAGTCTTGCTGCGACTGAACCTGCGCCACCAAGTAGTTGCCGAACTGATAGATTTGATTGTAGTAGGGTGCGATTTCGATGATCGATTGCAACTGCGGATTGGCAAGGTCCTGCAAACTGGCAATCGAAGCGTTGGTGTCGGAAAGGTTGACCATCATGCGCTGGCCAGTGGCCTGGTGCCCGAACACGATGGTGCGGCGGACCTCGCCGTTGGGATGGATGAAGGTGCCGTAGTTCTGCAACACGGTCTGCTGGGTCGGGTCCTTGGTGTCGTCGTACTTGGTCAGGTCCCACGCCATGATCCCCACGGCGCTCTTGTACTGGTACCACCACCAGTCATCGTTGGGATCGCTCTTGGTCCAGTAGTACACCGGCACCGTCACCACATTGGCTTGGCTGTCCGAGTACATGCCGATCATCTTGTGGGCTTGGTCCAAATTCCAGGTGATGTCCGAGCCCACCCATTCGGCGTTCTGCACTGCCACGCACTGGCGCTGCACCAGCCGAATCTTGGTCAAATCGCGAACGTCGATGATACTGACCGCGATGTTGGTCGGCTCGTTGCCGGAGTTGCCCTGAAGCCCAGTGCAGGTCGAGCTGGTGTCCTGACCGATGCCCAGCAGGAAGGTGTTGTTGTCGCCGATTAGTTGGAACACGTCCATGCTGCCAGACAGGCCGTTCACCGCGGAGAGAACCTTCGGGTTCTTCGGGTCGGCGAAGCTGAGGGCGTAAAGCGGATCCACGGCCTGCGAGGTGACGGCATAGACTACGCTCCGGGTTACATCGAAGACGCTGCCAGCCACGGTTTCGTTCTGCCCCCCAAAGTCCAGACTGGCCTGCATGACCGGGTTGCTGCCGTCGGTGATGTCCCATGATTCGAGGGTATTCTGGGTGTACTCGCTGCCCATGCAGTTGGACCCGGACCACCCCTGACGCGCGAAGATGCCATAGAAGGTGCCTGTCTGTTTGGTCGGGTCGAAGACATAGGTCATCTTGAATTGGTCACCGATCTGGCCAGCAGCCTCGAAGCGGGTGTAGAGGCTGATGTTCCCCTTGGGATCGCTGACGTCGATGATCGACACCACCGACTGCTGCTGGCTGGAGTAGGAGTAGCTGCCGCAGTTGTAGTAGCCATTATTGGTCGAACCGTTTGAGCTGTATCCGTACACCCACCAGTTCTCGTCAACCATGAGCGCGTTGGAGGTGGCCGAGATGGTCACGTCAGAGAAGGTCTTGCTGTAGGAATAGAGGCCGTTCGGATCGTTGACCTGGACGCTGCCACCCTGGAAGATTTGAAGCTGGCCGACCTGCTTGAGCGCCTGCGGGTTGGACACGTCAAACGAGTAGACCCAGGCCTGCTCGGGCTGCGGGTTGCTCGCCGCCTCGTAACCCCAGCCCCAGTAGTAGGACTGCGAGATGTAGGAAACCAGGTAGATGGTGTTGTCGATCTTGCGAGAGACGCCCTCACGCAGCTCGCCGATGATGTCGGTGGTGCTGAGCACGCGCGGATTCGTCAGGTCGCTGACGTCGATGGCCACCAGTTGCGAGACGTAGTGACGGTCGAACTGCAGCTTGCCGTTGACTTCGGTGAGATACAGGGCATCGCTCAACAGGGCGTACACGGTGTTGCCCGCCACGAACATCTCGATGGGATAGCCANNTGCTTGGGGTTCTTGGGATCGGTCAGATCGTAGATGAGCAGGCCGCGGTAGGTATTGAAGTAGAAGAGCCGATCGGAATCGATGCGGTAGATGTCAGCTTCCTGGACTGTGGCATCCCGACCGCTCGGGGCACCCGGAGCAGTAGCACTGGTCGTGCCGGCTGATCCGCCGGCGCCGGCTACCGCGGGCACAGCCGGCCCATTTGCAGAGTCAGCGCCCCCTCGCCCGTTTCCACTCCCCTGTTCCTCGGTCGTGAAGTCGGTCTGGCCCGGGGTCAGATTGTCCGCATCAGTATTATCGCCCGGGGTCACCTTGCCCCCATCAGGCTGGCCGACAGGGCCGGAATGACTTGAATCGCCGCATGACGCCGCGAACCCAGCGGCCAGGAAAGCGAGTGCGAGTGATCTTGATAATGAGCGCATGGCAGGCCTCCGTCCTGAACAGGCTAGCAAGGCTCATGCCGTGCAATTCCCCTGCAAGAAGCATGAGCTAGCCGGTCTCTTTCCTCAGAAAACCGGGACCCGAGCTGCTGTGCCCATCGAAAATCCACGGACCCCATGACGTGGGCGTCATGGACAAGGCGCTGTCCGTGGTCACTTCCCTACGCGCGATGCGTCGGCGTCCAGTTCCTTCACTGACTTCAATTCAACTGGCAACCCAATCGCGGCCGAGTTTCACGGGGCAGACCTTGCTGCTACAGAGGTGGCCGAAGCAGCATCTCTGGCTGAGCGGCCCGGCTGCAGTCCGTCGCAAATCTGCCGATGGTTGCTAGCGCACAATGAGCTCCGCGATCCGAGCCGTAGAGGTGTTCAAGTCGCTGTCTGACAAGGACTGCGCCGAGTTGCTGCGCTTTATGCGCATTCGCCAGTACGAGGCTGGTGCGACGGTCTTCGAACGCGGCAAGCCAGGTGACACCATGCTGGTGGTCGCTGATGGCGCGCTCTCCGTGGTCATGCCGGGCCAGCGCCGGAGGAACATTGAGGTGGCCCGGGTCAGCGTCGGTGAGGTGGTCGGCGAGACCTCGTGCATCGCCCCCGCCCCGCGCAGCGCCACCATAGTGGCCGCCATGCGCACCACTGCCTACGAGTTCGGGCGCAAGGAGCTCACCAGCATGCGACATCTGGCGCCAGCGGTGGCGACCGCCCTGGTGGGCGCCGTGGTCCGCAGCGTGACTTTGCGCCTGCGCCGCGTGGATGAGCGCATTGAACGCGAGCTAGCCGGCCACCTAGCGGCACGGCTGCCGGAACTGCGACAAACGACTGGCACCTCTGCGCGCACCCCTTCACCGGCCGAATCCGTTACCTGGCCGACAGGGCCGGGCACGTGGGCGGCCCTGCTTGGCCGCCTGCGAGGAAGCGCATGAAGGCATCTGCCCTGCGATCTCTATTGCCCGGGTACTCCGGTCACGAGGTGGAGCAGCTCTTGGGCGCGACGCGGACTCGCCACTTTCCCGCCGGCACCTGGCTATGCCGCGAAGGCGACTCTGCCTCAGCTTGCTTCTTTATCGCGACCGGCGCGGTCGAGGTGGTCAAGTATCTCGACGGCGAGGAGCGCGTGCTCGCCACCCTGCGGCCGGGAACCCTAGTGGGCCAGACGGCGCTTGTCGACGGCGCGTTCCGCTCGGCGTCGGTACGTGCCATGTTCGCCACCACAGCCCTTGAGCTCAGGCGCAAGACCTTCCAGCGCCTTGTGCAGCAAGGAAGCCCCCTGGCCCTGCGCCTCCAAGAACAGATCGCCATCGCCGGAATCCGCCAGCTGCGCGCCGCTGCCGACCAACTGGCGCGAGTACTGGCGCGTTCCGTCCGGCCCTCGGGCCAGCGGCCTGCCACGGTCGATCGTCTGGCGCTTGCCTTCATCCAAGCTGGTACTGGCGAATGGGACATTCCGCTCGCCGCCGCCTTCAGCCGAGGGGCGATACGATAATCCCAGCTACGGCCTGTTCGGGGCCGCCGGCCAGGCCGGGGCGCGGCTAGTACTGATTCTCGTAAATTCGTAGCTGGATCCAGTTTCCGGTGGCCGGGGCCGGGACCGGTAGCCGGATCCGGGACCGGCCGCCGGATCCGGTTCCGGCCACCGGCACCGCCCCCGTCAACCCGGCTCAACCAGCTACGAACTTTCGAGAGGCGGCACTCGCGAGCCGCGTGTGCAAAGGCGTGAGGGTGAGCGCGTTCGTGGGCGGTACGCGGAAAATGGATCGCGTGCCGCGGGCCACTCGCGGGTACGCTGGCCGGCCTGCGCTGGCCCGGAAGGCAGGTCGCCCATCTGGGCCAGCCGCATTCCCCAGCAGTGTAAACTACCAATTCAGCCCTTTGCGTGCTAGCAACCGACGCTAGGGGCATGGACCAGCTCAGCAACCTCGCCATCAATACCATCCGCATCCTTTCCATCGATGCCGTACAGAAAGCCAACGCGGGCCACCCGGGCCTGCCCATGGGTGCCGCGCCCATGGCCTACGTACTTTGGCAGAAGCACCTCGCGCACAATCCGCGCAACCCCAAGTGGCCGGATCGCGACCGCTTCGTGCTTTCCGCTGGCCACGGTTCCATGTTGCTCTACTCGCTCCTCCACTTGACCGGGTACGATCTGTC
The DNA here is from genome assembly GCA_003157775.1 of Myxococcales bacterium. Taxonomy (GTDB): domain Bacteria; phylum Myxococcota_A; class Polyangia; order Fen-1088; family Fen-1088; genus Fen-1137. The sequence goes on from PMKP01000165.1 coordinate 39,343, forward strand.
CCTGGATGACATCAAGACCTTCCGCCAGTGGGGCTCGCGCGCGGCCGGCCACCCGGAATCGCTTCTCGCCCCAGGGGTGGAAGCCACCACCGGCCCGCTCGGTCAGGGCGCCAGCAACGCGGTCGGCATGGCCATGGCCGAGCGTTTTCTGGCGGGACGCTACAACAAACCGGACCACACCATCGTCGATCACTTCAGCTACGCCCTGGTGGGCGACGGCGACATGATGGAGGGCATCACCCACGAAGCGGCCTCGTTGGCTGGTCATCTTCGGCTGGGCAAGCTGGTTTGGCTCTACGACGACAACCGGGTCTCTCTCGACGGCCCGACCTCGCTGGCCTTTACCGAGGACGTGGGCAAGCGCTTCGAAGCCTACGGCTGGCAAGTCTTGCGGGTTGACAACGGTGACACCGACCTTGAGGCGATTGACCGCGCCCTCGTCGCAGCCAAGGCCGAGACGGAGCGGCCGTCCTTCATCATGGTTCACACCACTATCGGCTACGGCTCGCCCCACAAGGCAGGCAGCAGCGAGGCCCATGGCTCGCCCTTAGGCGCGGAAGAAGTGAAGCTGACCAAGAAGAATCTGGGCTGGGATCCGGACAAGCAGTTCTTTCTTCCCGAAGAGGCATTGGCCCACTTCCGCACCGCGGTCGAGCGCGGCGCCCGGGCCGAAGCCGCGTGGCAGAAACGGTTCGACGCTTGGGCCGCGCAAAACCCTGACCTGGCGAGCGAGTGGCACATGGCCTTGCAGGGTGAGTTGCCCTCGGGCTGGGATTCGAGCCTGCCCACTTTTTCGCCCAAGGATGAGCTAGCCACGCGCCAGTCGGGCGGCAAGGTCTTGGCCGCCATCGCCGGCAAGGTGCCTTGGTTCTTGGGGGGCGATGCTGACCTCTCGTGCTCCACGCTGACCACGCTTACTGGCCAGGGTGATTTCGACGGCAAGACCGGGTTGGGGCGCAACATTCACTTCGGTGTGCGCGAACACGCCATGGGTGCCATCGCCAATGGCCTCGCCTACCACGGCGGGGTGCACCCCTTCACTGCCACCTTCTTCGTGTTCTCGGACTACGAACGCCCGGCTGTGCGCATGGCTGCCATCAGTCATTTGCCCGTGACTTTCGTGTTCACCCACGATTCCATCGGCGTGGGCGAGGACGGCCCCACCCACCAGCCGGTCGAACAGCTCATGTCGCTGCGCCTGATCCCGAACCTGTGGGTCATTCGTCCAGCGGATGCCAACGAGGTCGTCGAGGCCTACCGGATCGCCATGCAGCGCGGCGATGGTCCTGTCGCGGTCATTCTTGCCCGGCAGAAGACGCCGACCTTCGATCGCGCCAAGCTCGCCTCGGCCCAGGGCGTGCGCAAGGGCGGCTATGTTCTCTGCGACGCGCCCGCGCCGCAAGCCGTGCTCATTGCCACCGGCAGCGAGGTAGCGATCGCTCTCGGCGCGCAGGAAAAGCTGCTGGCCCAAGGCATTCGGGCTCGCGTGGTGTCGCTGCCATGCTGGGAGATCTTTGCGGCCCAGAGCCCGGAGTACCAGGACTCGGTCATCCCGCGCGCGATCGAGGCACGCGTGTCCATAGAGGCAGGCACCACGCTCGGCTGGCAGCGCTGGGTAGGTGACGAGGGCGTCGCCATCGGTATAGACCACTTCGGCGCGTCGGGCCCGGGCGGGGTCTTGATGAAAGAGTTTGGATTCACTGCGGACGCGGTGGTCCGCGCCGTCACAGATATGGTGAAGACATGAATAACATCGGTCTTGCTTTCTCGGTTGCCACCCTCCTGACCCACGGGCTCGCCGGCACGGCGCGGGCCGATGATCAGAAGCCCACTGTCTTCACCCTGGCCTACGAGGGTCTAATGGTGGGAGCTGGGGCCGGACTGGCCGGAGGCTACCTGGTCGCGCGCGAAGACGGCTTGCATACCTCGGACTGGAAGCCCCTGGTGTACGGAGCCGGCATCGGCGCGCTGGTGGGCAGCGGGATCGGGCTGACCCTGGGTGTTGTCGACGTCACGCAGGACAAGCCAGGCCGCACCCGCTACGTCTTGCGCGACATGCTCTACGGCGAGGGGTTTGGCGCCACCGTGGGCGTCATCGCGGGCGGTCTCACCGCGATCTCGACCAAGAAGCCTGAACACATCCTGCTGGGCGCATCCATCGGCGTGCTTTCAGGAGCCGTGCTGGGGGCAGTGTTCGGCTTCATCGAGGGCCGGCACGCGAAGGCCCATGGCGGTCTCGACACAGACAAGCAGCCCGTTGCCCTATCGCTCGTGCCGGTGGTCGAGGTCGGCGGCAAGCTTGCCTTTCTGCCGGGCCTCTCGGGTCGCTACTAGGCCGTCGACAGCGCTGCGCGCCATCGAATTCGATGAGCCGTAGTTTCCCCTAAAGGCACTCCTAAAGTGTATTTAAGGGGGAGCGACCCACCAAAACGGGTCATACCGGCAAGCGGTTTTTCGGAAGAATTCTGCCTACCGGTCCTTCAAGGTTGCAACACCGCACTGCATAGGAGTTCTTCGCAATGAAAACGCGCTTTGCCCGAGTCTTCGCTAGCGCTCTTGCTCTCTCTGCTCTTTTTCTGCTCGGCTGCACCTCCGACACCACTATCCCTGCTGGTGGCTCAGGAGGAGCCACGGGCGGCGTGGTCACCGCTTCCGGTGGCGCGGGTGGCACCTCCACGAGTCCACCCGGCTCAGGAGGTGCCCTGACCGGCGGTACGCCCGCGTCCGGTGGGCAGACTCAATCTCAGGGAGGGACGATCGCTCAGGGTGGCGCGGCCACTGGCGGTACTGCGACGAGCACGGGCGGGCAGCCAGGCACTGGTGGCAGCGCCGCGGGTGGCCACGCCAGCGGCGGGATTGCCAACGGCGGCAACGAGGCAGGTGGCAGCAAGATGGGCGGCAGCGCGGCAGGTGGAGCAGACACCGGCGGCGCGGCCACGGGTGGAGTTTCCTTTGGCGGCGCCGCAACTGGCGGCAAGACCTCGACTGGCGGGGCAGTCACGGGTGGCAAACCAGCAACAGGTGGGGTCGCGACTGGCGGCGGGACAGGGACCGGGGGCGCCGTGGTTGGCGGCAGCTTGGGCAGCAGCGATGGCACGACCCCGATCACGGTTTGGATGTCGGGCGACTCCACCATGGCGGGCGACAAATGCGCCGGTGGCGGCTGGGGGGACCAGTTCGGTTCTCTGTTCAACAAGAACGTGACCGTCGTGAACAAGTCGGTGGCCGGCCGGAGCATTCAAACCTGGCTTTATGAGAACAACGTGAGCAGCACGATAGGCGCCAACGGCGAGTGCACCCTAACTGGCACCACATATTCGGCAAACTGGAGCGCCATGCTCACGGGGATGAAGACGGGCGATTGGCTGTTCATCGAGTTCGGCATCAATGACGGCGATGGCACCTGTCCGCGGCACGTCGGGACCGACCTTTTCGAAACCTACCTCACCACAATGGCAAAAGCGGCCAGCGACCGAGGCGCGCAAGCCGTCTTCTTGACGTCAACCAGCGCCATCGAATGCAACGGCGCCACGGCCCAGGCCGACCGCGGGTTCGGGCCACAGACCAAAGCCGCCGGCGCAGCCGACAATGTTCCGGTCATCGATATGACCGTGCTCACAGCTGCCCTGTACACCAGCCTTGGTCTCTGCCCGAACGCCGGTGACTACACATCGACCACCAGCAAGTTGGGCTTGTTCTTCTGCAACGATCATACGCATTTCGAGGCTGCCGGTGCCCTTCAGATCGCCCAAACCGCCGCCACGGCGCTCAAGAACCAGGGCATCGGGCTAGCGGCCTACCTCATCAACTAGGAGTTTCTCCGCCGTGAAAACCTCTCTCTTTCAAGTTTTCGCCTGCGTTTTCGCGCTCACTTCTTCCTTACTCATTGGGTGTAGCTCCAACGACAGTGGAAGCCCGACTGGTCCTTCGGGGGGAAGCCTAGGCGGTGCGGCCACGGCTTCCGGCGGCGTGAGTACCGGTGGCGCTGGTGGCGCTATCACGAGTTCCGGGGGCGGGACGAGCAATGGCGGTACACTTGCGTCTGGTGGGCAGGCACAGGGCGGCTCAATTGCCCAGGGCGGTGCGGCTAGCGGTGGCAAGATCACAACCGGCGGAACCACGAGCGTCACGGGCGGTGCAGCCACGGGAGGCACCCTGGCAGGCGGCAGCTCAACGGGCGGAGCGGTCATCACTGGCGGAGTGTCGACTGGAGGCGCAGCCACGGGCGGCAGAACCACAACCGGCGGCGCCACCAGCGCGACGGGCGGCGCAGCCTCTGGCGGCAAGACAACTGGCGGGACCGCCTCCGGTGGGACAGTGACTGGCGGTACAGTGGCAGTCGGGGATGCCGCAGTCGGCCGGGTCCTCGGCGCCAGCGACGGCAAGACTCCAGTCAAAGTCTGGATGGCGGGCGACTCCACCATGTCGGGCTCAGGCTGCGACGGCGGCGGCTGGGGGACCCAGTTTGCTTCGGTGTTCAACAGCAGCGTGACTGTCGTGAACAGTTCGGTAGCCGGTCGGAGCATTCAGACCTGGCTCTATGATCCCAATGTGACCTCGACGATGGACGCGAACGGCGAGTGCATTGTCAATCCGAAGACCTACAACCCGCGCTGGACCGCCATGCTCGACGCGAACACCGGGATGAAACCCGGCGACTACCTGTTCATCGAGTTTGGCATCAACGACGCCACGACGACCTGCGAGCCCGGAAAGACTCGGCACGTCGGCTCCGCCCTCTTCCAAACCTATCTTACCACAATGGCGCAGGCAGCCACGGATCGGGGCGCGCAACCCATCTTCTTGACATCGATGAGCGGCCTGCAGTGTTCCGGTAGCACGGCCCAGCCCAACCGCGCATTCGGGCCCGAAACCAAGGCCGCTGGAGCAGCCGACAATGTGGAGGTGATCGACATGACCACGATCTCGGCCGCTCTGTACACCAGCCTTGGCCTCTGCCCGAGCAGCGGCGTGACCTCGGGCGCGTCAGGTGCTTTCTTCTGCAACGACACCACGCACTTCGAAAAGGCCGGTGCCCTTCAAATCGCCCAGGCTGTCGCCAAGGCGCTCAAGGACCAAGGGATTGGGCTGGGGGCCTACGTCGTCAACTAGTAGGGTGAACGCCATGTTGCTGCGGAGGTCTTCCACGATGAAAGCCTCTCTCACCCGAATCTTCGCCAGCGTTCTTGCGCTTGTTGGCCCTTCGGTGCTCGGGTGCACCTCTGTCAGCGGTGGCTCTTCCCCTGCCCCTAGTTCAGGAGGAAGCCTAGGCGGCACGAGCACAGCCTCCGGAGGCGTGATTGCCGGGGGCACTGGCGGCACCTCGACGACTTCGACAAATACGGGAGGCGCGACGAGCAACGGAGGTACTGCCGCAGGTGGGCAGACGCAAGGCGGCTCGGTTGCGGAGGGCGGTACGGCTAGCGGTGGCAGAAATACAAGCACCACGGGTGGAGCGGCCGCGGGTGGAAGCGTGGCAGGCGGCAATGCGACGGGTGGAGGAGTCACCGGCGGAGCATTGACCGGCGGCGCAGCCTCGGGTGGCAGAAGCGTAACCGGCGGCGCCGCGACTGGCGGTGCGGGCGCGGGTGGCCAGACCGGCGGCGTCGCGACGGGCGGCGCAGCTACGGGTGGCAAGACAACGACTGGCGGCGCGACCGGCGGCGCCGCCTCTGGGGGGACTGCTGCCGGCGGTACGACGGCGATCGGAGACGCCGCAATCGGTGGCGGCCTGGGCAGCAGCGACGGCAAGACCCCCGTCAAGGTCTGGATGGCAGGCGACTCCACTATGGCAGGCGGTCCCACAACCGCCTGCGCCGCCTGCCCGTGCGGCTACGGGAGTCAGCTCGCCCCTCTGTTCAACAGCAACGTGACCGTCGTGAACAATGCGGTCGGCGGTCTGACCATTCAAACCTGGCTCTATCAGGGTGTCAGCGCGACCCCGGATGCCAACGGCGAGTGCGCCGTGACCAACACTGCCTTCAACTCACGCTGGACCAACATGCTCAGCGGGTCATCTGCGATGAAGGCCGGCGACTACTTGTTCATTTCCTTTGGAATCAACGACGGCGATTCGTCCTGCCCGAAGCACGTTGGCCAAACCAAGTACCTTGGCTACCTCAACCTTATGGTAACGGCCGCCAAGACTCTGGGAGTGGAGCCCATCCTTATGCCTCCAGTTGGCGCCATCGACTGTGGCGGCGGCAGCACGGCTGTCAACATCCGCACCCCCTACTTCACCACCGCCACCAACGACGCCGGCACCGCCAACAATGTGCCGGTTATTGATTTGGGCGCGCTCAGCGTGGCCCTGTACAATAGCCTTGGTCTTTGCCCGAACAGTGCCGACTACACCTCAACCACAAGCAAGGTGGGCCAGTTCTTCTGCCAGGATCACACGCATTTCGAGCTAGCCGGGGCCGAGCAGATCGCCCAACTAATCACCAAGGCGCTCAAAGACCAGGGCATCGGGCTGGGCGCCTACCTGATCAACTGACAGCCGGCGCGATCGTTCGCCGCCGGACCTCGCGGAAAGAGCCTGTCTCGGTATCGTGCGCATAGGTGAGCACCTCGACGCGCGGGCCATCGATCTGGTAGAGGTTGTAGCGAGAACACCGGTCGGCCGCACCGGCGTACGAGGCTGAACCGGCGCCCACGATCGGAATGCGGTGGCCGTCTGGCCCGGGCAGCTCGGCGAATTCGTCGCGATGGTCGTGCCCGTGCACAACCAACTCGGCCCCTACCCGCCCCAGCACCTCTGCCAGCTTCGCGCGGTCGCAGAGATTGCGAGTCTCCGGGGGCCGGTGCATGACGGGCGCGTGATGGATGCATAGTACGCGAAAGCGTGCGCGAACCTCGGGCGCGGCCAGCAGAGCCTCCAGCCGTCGCAACTGGGCCTCGCCCACCCGACCCCACGCCCCCAGATCGCCGGTGGGCAAGCAGGTGTTGGCGCAGACCAGGGCAATCTCCCCGCGTAGCCTAGCGAAGGGATAGGTCTCCGCCTCAAGACGCACATCCGCGCGCTGGTAGGCGGCGAAGATCTGTTCGAAAGCCCCACTGAGCACTACCTCTTTCACGTAGGCGTCGTGGTTGCCCGGGATGACCGTCGTGTTGTCGACCGACGCGCCGATGCGTTCGATCCAGCTTCTGGCCGCGCGCCACTCGGATAGCAGTGAGACGTTGCCCAGATCGCCGCTCACCACTAGATGATCGCGCGGCCGCGCCCGGAGATCCTCGCCCAGCGCCGCCAGCAGATCCATGCGGTGCTTGCGCCGGCGAATCAGCGCCAGGTTGAGCGCACCGATGGCCCGCTTGCCGAAAAAATCTCGTACCCGTGCTCCCGCAAAGTTGCGGACATGCAGATCGGTCACGTGGGCCAGTCGAAACACTAGGATTCCCCGCCATCCATCTGGATCTCGGCCAATAGTCCAAAATGGTCGGAGGCGTACACCCCGTCAGCGGCCGGCTGGTCCAAGACGATGCGACACGCCTGGATGGTCGCGCGGCCGTCCCGTCGCATGGGTGTGACGAAGATGTAGTCGATGCGGCGGTCGGGTTCGAGAAAGGCCAGGCGCGTGGTGTAGGGGTTGGCCCGGGCCCAGGTCCAGCCGGGCTCGTCCGGGTGCAGTCTGTCCCAGGCGTCCTGGTAAAAGGTGCGCCGGCCGCTCAGCGTGACCAGCCCGCGCAGCCATCGAATCTCGTCGGCCTCGGGCCGCGCGTTGAAATCACCGATTAGCACCGACGGCCTCTCGCCCGTGCGGGCAGCCACGATGGAATCGATGGCCTGGACCTGATCCTCGCGTTGCTTGCCATGCGCCAGCCGGTAGTTGAGGTGAGTGGTGTGAACCCAAACCGAGAAGGTCTCGAATGGCACCCGCGCGGAAAGCAAGATGCGCCGCTCGTTGGGCTCCGCATGGGGCAGGCCAAACGCCACGTGCTCCAGGATGGGCTCGCGGGACAGGATGGCCAGACCCTCCTGACCGCCGGCAAAAGGCATGGCAGGCGCAAAGGCGTGGTGGTATCCAGCCGCCGCCGCCAGAGTTTCGGCTTGGTTCGCCAGTTGGCCAGGCACCTCGCGCACCTCTTGCAGGCCAACCACGTCGGGCTGAAGCTCGCGTAGGGCGGTGGCTAGCAATTCCATCCGACGTTGCAGGGGTGGCTCGGCTCCCCACAGGTTCAGGGTCAGGCAACGTAGATAACGCACGATGGGTTGGTAATTACCCCATATCTCCCCGGTAGGTACAGCAGGAATCCGCAGTTTCCCATACCGTCACGGCGCAAAGCTGGGGGATACGCGGCCGCAAGGCCGCCCAGATGTAGCCGCACAGATTCTCGCAGGTGGGGTTTCCCAGCCCATCCACCTCATTCAGCATGTGATGGTCGAAACGCCGCTGCAGCACCAACCAGGCGTCGTCGATGAGCGAAAAATCCACTAGCCAACCGGTCTGCGCATCGACTGGCCCGCGCAAACCAACCTCGACCCGGTAGCTGTGCCCGTGCACACGCGCGCACTTGTGCCCGGCCGGCACATGGGGCAGGTGGTGCGCCGCCTCGAAAAGAAACTGCTTCTTCAACTCGACGATCACGCTCATCTGCAGCTTAGCATGCTCAGACCGCTGCATAGCGCCGCCGCGCCGCCACCTTGTGGAGGCGCCGCGCGGGAAGCTCCAGCGCTGTGAGCTCGCGACCGTACACGCACCCCGTGTCCAGCCCGGTGGCCAGGGGGTATTGCTGCAGACCACGAACCGCATCGTGCCCGAACACGATGTGCTCGGGACCATGCCAGGCCGCGGCCCAGGGCCAGCGCATCAGCAACCGTCTGGTGGGGGCGGTGCCCCCGACCATGCTGCGCAGGCTGAGCAAGCTGTCCCGCTCTTGCTCCTCAAGAGGGACGCCGGGCACCACCCCGGCGTGCACGACTACGCTTTCCGGGCCGCCAGGGCCTTCCGGGCCCAGCCGCACAAAGAGCGGCAGGCTCTCAAGAAACGCCCAATCTGCCTCGTCCAGTGTGTCGAGCGACCAGCGGCGCGGACGCCTGGTCTCGCCCTGCTGGCGCCTGTGCCACACGTCGAGGCAGTAGTCATCGTGGTTGCCGAGCACGGCCAGCGCGCCCATTTCGCGCGCCAATTGCACGACCCCGCGCGAGTCCGGCCCCTTGGCCACTAAATCGCCGGCCAGGACCACGCGATCGCCGCGCACCACGCCGCACTGGTGCAGGAGCGCTTGCAGCTCGTCCAGGCAGCCGTGAACGTCGCCCACGACGATGGTTCGTTGCATGAGACCCATTCATCATAGGCCATGGAAACGCATCGACAAGCAAGTGCAATGTGCCTTGCAGGCTGAGACGGATTCGACCAGATTCCGTCCATGAGCCGCGCCGTGGACACGCGATCCCGCCGCCTGCGCGCCGCGCCGGCCACGAGGGACGCGCTGCCCCGGCATCCGCCGTGGATCCGCATGAAGCTTCCCACCGGCGCGGCTTACTTCGACCTGCGCGCGCAGGTGCATGCGCAGGGGCTGCACACCGTGTGTGAAAGCGCGTCGTGCCCCAACATCGGCGAATGCTGGAGCCGGCGATCTTTGACTGTCATGATCCTGGGTGACGTGTGCACCCGGTCCTGCCGATTCTGCGATGTTCCCAGCGGCCACCCCAAACCGCCCGACCCCGCCGAACCCGACCGGGTGGCCAACCTGCTAGCGGGCCTGGGCCTGCGCCATGCCGTCATCACCTGCGTGAACCGCGACGACCTCGACGACGGGGGCGCAGCCCACTGGGCTGCCACCCTCCGCGCGGTCAAGCAACGCTCTCCGGATCTTCTCCTGGAAGCCTTGACCGGCGACTTTGCCGGCGACTTGGCCGCGGTCGATCAGGTGCTCGATGCCGGGCCTGATGTTTTCGCCCACAACCTAGAAACCGTGCCCCGCCTGGCGCGCGAGGTTCGCGTTCAGGCCAGCTATCCCCGCTCCTATGCGGTGCTTGCCCATGCCAGCCGGCGCGGGTTCCTGGGCAAGACCGGCCTGATGCTGGGCCTGGGCGAGACTCTGGACGAGGTGCGTGCGGTTCTCCGTGAAGTGCGCGCTATCGGCGTGGAGATACTAACCCTGGGTCAGTATCTGCGCCCATCGCGCCAGCACCTGCCGGTGGCCCGCCACGTCCCGCCCGAAGAATTCGCCCAGCTCAAACAAGAGGCGCTAGCCCTGGGGTTCGCCCAGGTCGAATCCGGGCCGCTGGTCCGCTCCAGCTACCATGCCGACGGCCAGCTCGACTTGATTCGCAAATCACTGCTGGAGCGCCCTCGCTTACCAGCCCGGGTCACCCAATAAATTGCAGGTCTTGCAGATATTCGGCGGATCAGCCCCGGGCTCCAGGAGTTGTTCGCGCATGGTTACCAGGGTTGGATGGTTATAGACAGAGTCCGGCTCGCTATCGAACAGATTGCTGTTGGGTCCCTGCAACATCATATCGGTGCCACAACAGATCCCCACATTGCCCAAGACATCACAACTAATACGCTGCCACAATTGCGGGCAAAGCTTCTTGAATCCTTTGGTACGAACGGGAGTGGGCCAGAGGCAAAAACCGGGAAGGGCCTCCTCCATGCGCCTACGGAATTCAATAAAGGCAGCAACGGCGTCATCGATGATCTCTTCAGGTCTTGGGTCTACCCCCATCGGACGATAGATCCAGAAACGCAGGCTGCGGCATCCTGACTCGCGAACGAAGCGTGCTGTCCTGATAATCTCATCCTGATCCCTCTCTACCCCGCTGCGCAACAGCACGACACTCATATGCACCGGGAAGATCTGGTTGATCTGCGAAATATCACGCTCTATCACCTGGCGATTGGCGTCATACAAAGAGACGTTGATTCTGGAAATTCCGGCCCGTTTCAATCCGGCAATGCGTTTTGCCAACAGCAAGCCGTTTGTGGAGATATTTACGATGCTGCCGCGTTGCGCTAGATAGGAAACAATGCTCTCAAAATCGTCAACCAGCAAGGGCTCTCCCCACCCGAAATCGACCAACAAACAATTCGCGAACAAGGGGCTGGCGAAAATACGTTTGATCTTCCCAAGTGTCGCCTCGCCCTCGCGCCAGTCTGTTCCCTTGCTGCTAACGAAATTCCCCGCATTGCAGTATCCGCAATCAAGGTTACAGCGTCTTGTAGCCATCACATGCGCGATCTGCGGCGCATACCTGTGTAGCGATGTCTTGGCCTTTCTCGCCAGGCCACGGTACTTTAGATAGTTCCAAACCCTGGGCGCCGCACGCCACGGGTGCACGTGACGGCCCATTTCATAGTAATACGAAAGCCTGGATGTCACGCCTGTACCTCCCCCCTCCTGCTCCGCCGCACCGAAAAGAAGAAACATGCAAAAAGACCGATGAGAGAGCCCATCGACACCCAGAATCCGACAATAACCGTCATCGGCTCGAAGCGGAATCTGACTCTGTGCTCACCGGCTGGAACAATCACCGCCCGCTGGGTTATGTTCGCCCGATAAATCCTGGTCGGCCTTCCGTCGACGTCAGCGACCCAACCTGGATAGTAAGAATCGGAAAAGACAAGGATAGCATCCTGCGCGGTACGCACCTCCATCTCGGCCTCGTTGGTTGTGTAGCGCAAGAATTCGACCTTCCCGCTGGCGGCTGAACCCTGTCGATAGTTCGGCGGCACTGCCTCAAGCATCACTGCGTGCTCCGGATCAAATTCATCTGACTTGAGCACCCTGAGCGCAGCGTCGCCCTCTGCCACGGGTAGGACGTCTCCGACCAGATATGCCCGCGGGAAGAAGTCGTCGTTCTGATAGAAATATGCGCTGCCCTGCATGCCCATCGGCCTGAGGTTGGGCGCAGTACTGAACGGCCAGAACGACGTGATATACTTCACGTTGTACATTCGCATTAGTTTCCAAAAGAGGGGGTTGGGCGAAAAGGTGTCGCCCCGGATCGACGCGGCTTGTGTGATGATGCCGGCGCGGTTTTGGTCACCCCAGATGTCGACGATGTAGTTCGGCGTGAGATTCGCATAGCCGTTCGGCGAAGATATCCGGTAGAGGACGTTGCTGCTCGGCTGGATGAACTCACGCTGATCAACGAATGGCTGGAGATCGCCTTCCCAGCCTCGTGCCTGTTCCAGAAACATCTTCCGGTGTGAGTGATTTCCACCTACGCAGAAGATCCGGAAGAGAGACGGATCCTCTCTTAGTACTTCGACCGTCTTCGGCGGCTTGATCCACTTCTCGGCATCGACAATCGGATTCTGGCGAAGTTGGAAGTAGAGCAAGTCACAAATGGTAACGACCAAGACCGTCGCCTGGATCAGAAGGGAACGGGGAGATTCCCCGCCGCCGGCGCCCTCGGATTTCGCGGAGCGGACGACGAAATGTTGCGCAAACCTGGTCAATCCCAGGGATGCCAGCGCGACAAGTGAAACATCGGTGACAAGGAGGAGTCTGGTCGGAAAACGAAAGTAGTTCATCCCGGGAACGTACTTGAAG
>PMKP01000465.1:0-6253 GCA_003157775.1 Myxococcales bacterium
GCGGTGGTCTTGCCTGCGCCGTCCGCGCCCACCAAGCCAAAGAGTTGGCCGCGACCAACGGTGAAGCTGAGACCGTCGAGTGCCCGGGTGGCGCCAAAGCAGCGCACGAGCGCTTGCGCCTCCAGCGCGGCGCCGGGTTCGTAGCCCACAGCGGTCCCGCTTAGCGCGGCAGCGGGAGCCCCGCCCATCAGTGGCGCTCCGTTCCTGGCAGCGTGACCTGCACAGGCATGCCCGCGCGCAGCTTGCCGGCGGGATTGGCCAGCACGATCTCGACCGGATAGACCAAGCGATCGCGATCGCTGCGGGTCTGGATGTTGCGCGGGGTGAACTCGGCCTTGAAAGCTACGGTCGATACCCGGCCAGCAAATTCCTCGTCGGGATAGGCATCCACGACAGCCAGGGCGGGCGCACCCAGCTTGACCGCAGCCAGCTCGGCGTTGGGCAGATAGAAGGTGGCGCGTACTTCGGACAGGTCGAGCAGGCGCACCAGCGTGCTCCCGGGCGCGACCAGCTCGCCTTCTTCGTGGGGCAACTCGGTGACCCAGGCGTCGCGGGGTGCTGCGATCTCGCATTCGTCGACCAGCAGGCGCACGCGGGCTGCGCTGGCCGCGGCCGCGCGGGCGCTGGCGTGGGCGGCTTGCGCTTGCGCTGCGGATGCCTTCCAGGTCGCGCCCGCGGCGCCGACCTGAGCCTGGCTGGCGCGAGCCTGGGCGCGCAGGGCTTCCACTTGATGGGAAAGTCCATCGGCGCTGGCGCGGGTTTGATCGCGGCTGGACAGGGCCACGTCGTCAGTCAGCCTGTCGAGGCGGCTGGCTTGCCGAAGGGTTGCGTCGCGCTGGGCTGACAGCGACGCTGCCTGAGCCTCGGAGGCGATACGCGCAGCCCCGGCCACCTGCTGGGTGGCCCGAGCTGCGCCGATCGATGCCTCTGCCGCCCGGGCCTGCTCCTCGGCCGCTGTCGAGCGTTCCTGGGCCTCGGAAAGAGACGCGCGCGCATCTGCGCAGTCCAGGCTGACCACGAGGTCGCCCTTCTTCACGGCTGCGCCTTTCTTCACATGCAGTCGCAACACGCGCGCACTGATGCGCGATGAGAGGTCGACCTCGGTGCCCTCGATTTCGCCTGAGCCGCCCGTGGGCCCTCGCAAGGCGCGTTCCTGCATCCGCAGGCGCGTGGCCAGCAGGCCCGCGAGGGCTAGCACCAAGACGACGAGAACGATGACGACCCTTCGCATGAAGACTCCTTGCTGGCTGGCAAATCAGCAAGTTGCATGCCGGGGATCGCCGCGCATTTTCGCTGCCCGCGCACGCAAGACTGTAAAGACCTCCGACACACTGTTCGGTTTTCCGACGGGAAGAAGAATGCCCTTTGTGTAGGGACGACCTGCGGTGGCCCCCGAACGCCAGCGCCGGCTGGTCGCTTTGTCGCCGAGCGGACCAAGGGCGACCGCAGGTCGCCCCTACGAAAGTGGTGGCGACGCATTTTTTCCTCCGGCATCGGTTTTGCTCTCCAAGGCGGGCGGAAGACAAAATGAAATCGAGCAGGCTTACTGGCGCCTTGTTCCTATTGGCGTTTGGTTTGGAGCACGCCACACGGGCCGAGGATGATCGGCCGCTGAGAGCTTTGACACTCGACCAAGCCCTGGCCGAGCTGGATAGCCAGAGTCCCGCGTTGGTTCAGGTGCGCAGTCGTGTAGCGGACGCGCGCGCGCTGGCCACGCAGGCCAGGGTGCCGCTGGTGCCGACCGTGCTTGCAGCAGGCGGGTATACGCGCAACAGCGCTGACGCGAGAGTCGACTTCAGCAAGATTCAACTGCCTGGCTTGCCTGCGGGCGCCTTGCCCTCAGGTCCATTGGTCATCCAGCCTCTGAGCGTGTGGACGGTTTCGGGCACGGTGCGTGTGCCCCTGGTCGTACCCAACGCGTGGGCCGACTGGGCCGCTGCCCAGCGCGCGGCCGAGTCGGTCGCGGCCACCGCCGAGTCTGCGCGCCTGCAACTGCGCGCGTCGCTGGCCCAGGCCGCCTGGGCGGCAGCCGCGGCTGAGGAAATCGTGGACGTGTCGGAACGCGCAGTCACCGTGGCGGACGAACATCGCAACAGTGCTGCCCGCAGCGTGACGGCGGGCACGGAGGCTCCTTTGTCGGTGCTCAAGGCTGAGACCGAAGTGGTCAAACGTCAAAGCGATCTGGCGCAGGCACGCGCCGACCGCGAACGCAGTCACCTGGCCCTCGGTGTGCTCTTGGGCAAGACCGAGCCATTGCGCGTGCTGCTGCCGCCTGTCGGGGCCGGCGAGGTCCCGCAGCAAGTGGAGAGCCTGGTGGCCGAGGCGTTGCAGAGTCGGCCCGAGTTTATGGCACAAGCGGCGCAGATTCGTGTTGCCCGAGCGCAGATCACTGCGGCCCGCTTGCGCTGGCTACCGCAGATCTCTGGCAGTGGCGCGGTTTTCGCCGCGGACGTGCCCTATCCGACGGGAAAGAAAGAGGGATGGCGCCTCACTCTGGACGTTCTGTGGCCGCTCTATGACGGCGGGCTAGCCAGCGGGAAGCGCGATCAAGCCGAAGCAGCTTTGGTCACGGCGCGGGCTGCTGCCGAAGCGCAGGGCCTCAGTATCGTGCAGGAGGTGCAGGACACGCGCCGAGATGTCTCGGTGGCCGGCGAGCGTCTGCGCTTGGCTGAGCAGCAGCGGGACCTCGCCACCGCGGCAGCAGCCTCGGCTAAGCGCACCTTCGAGGCAGGCGTGGCTAGCTCGCTTGACGTGCTAGATGCGAACGACAAGTTGTATCAGGCCGACGTGGCCATGGCCGACGCGCGCGGGAGGCTGGGCATCGCGCGCGTGGCGCTGGACAGGGCCCTGGGGCGGATGCGCTGATGAACGAGCCGATGACCGAACCGGATCGCGGCAAGCTTGCCGACAGTGCGCGTGCCGAAACGGGTAGCCCCGGCTTCGACGAGATCGAGCGTGAGGAGCTGTCGCGCCTGTTTGGCCGCGTCGCCTGGGCGCGGGTGGCGGTGTTGCCGGCTCTGGTGGGGTTGGTCATGTGGCTGCTGGCCACCGACGAGACGCCCTGGCGGCGCTGGCTGCTTGGCACTCTCCTCGTGTTGGCGTCGGCGTTCTTCCTGGTGGAAGCCGGACGCCACCGAGGATCAGATCTTCACCGTGGCACGGTTCGCATCAACCTGACCTTCGCGGTATTGGCACAGGCTGCTGCCACCTTCGCCACCGGCGGTCTGGGCAGCCCGCTCCTGTTTGCCATGTTCCCCATCGCCATGGTGGTGGCTATCACCGCCCGGCCGCCGGCGCCCTTCTTTCTGGTTGCCTGCCAGGTTGTCGCCCTGTGGGCCATGGCCTTGGCCGAGGCCGAGGGCCTGGTGCCCAACCTGAATTTGGTCGCCTTTGGGGGAGGCTCACGTGCGGGTTGGAGTGACACGCACCTTTTTGTCAATGCGGCCTTTGCCAGCGGCGGCTTGCTGGTGGTCGCCGGGTTAGGCCGGATCATTCGCGGAGCCTTCGATGCGATGATTCGGCGAGCGTTGCGGGCGCGACAGGAATCGGTGCGGGCCCACGCCGAGTTGTCGGCGCTGGCCGGCGAGATCGCACACGAGCTGAAAAATCCTTTGGCCAGTGTCAAGGGCTTGGCCAGTTTGCTGGCGCAGGATGTGGCCACGGGCAAGTCAGGCGAGCGGCTTGCCGTACTCCGGCGCGAGGTAGAACGCATGCAAGGGATTCTGGAGGAGTTCCTCAATTTCTCGCGCCCGCCGGTGCCAGTCGCGGCTGAAAGCGTGGATCTCGATGCGCTCTGTCGTGAGGTGGCCTCTCTGCACGAGGGCATGGCGCATGAGCGCGGTGTCTCGATCAAGGTCCGCGGCGCCGACACGACCGCGCTGTGCGATCCGCGCAAGATCGAACAGGTTATGCTCAACCTGGTGCAGAACGCACTGGAGGCGAGCCCGACAGGTGCGACAGTGGAAATCGAGGCCAGCCATGACAGCGGGGGCGTGCAGGTTCGCGTACTGGATCGAGGCTCGGGTGTGGCCCCGGAACTTGCGGCCAGGGTTTTCGACCCGGGCGTGACCAGCAAGGCGCAGGGCTCGGGCCTGGGCCTGACCATTGCGCGCGCCCTGTCCCGCCAGCATGGCGGCGATCTCGATCTTGTCTCTCGCGAAGGCGGCGGCTGTGTGGCCGTGCTGCGCTTGCCTGCGCCTCCGTCACAATGACGGCCCAGTCACCCTGGAAAAAACGAGGATCGCGCGTACCATGGCTGCCATGAGGAAGGTCCACGCCTGGCAAGCCAGCCAGCCCATCGGCGATTCATGTTGAAACCACGCGTGCTGGTGGTCGACGATGACGCCGGCGTTCGCTATACGCTGCGCGAGATCCTGGAGTCGTCTGGCCTGGAGGTCGACGTCGCATGCGACGGGGTCGAGGCCCTGGAGCGGCTGCAAGTCCAACCGGCGCAGTTGGTGGTGACCGATCTGCGCATGCCTCGTATGGATGGCATGGAACTGCTGCGCAAATTGGTCGCGCAAAACCCGGCCCCGCGGGTGGTGGTGATCACGGCCCACGGGTCGGAACGTCAGGCAGTGGAGGCGATCAAGGCGGGCGCGCACGACTATTTTCGCAAGCCTTTCGACGCCGACGAGTTGGTCGCGGTGGTCAAGCGGGCCACCGAGGCGGCGCGCCTGGCGCTGGAGAATGAGCGGTTGCGGGGCGAGCTGGCGTTGTCGCGCACCCTGGTTTTTGCGTCCGAGGCCATGGGCGCGCTGGCCGTGTTGGTGGGCCGGGTGGCTCCGCGCGACAGCACCGTGCTGATTACCGGCGAAAGTGGAACCGGCAAGGAAAGGCTGGCGGAAGCCATCGTGCGGGCCTCGCGGCGCGCAGGCAAGCCCTTCGTGCGCTTCAACTGTGCCTCACTGACCGCCGAGCTGGCCGAGGCTGAGCTGTTCGGTCACGTGCGCGGCGCTTTCACCGGCGCGGTGCGATCGCGCGGCGGCCTGTTCGGCGAGGCCGACGGTGGTACCGTGTTGCTCGACGAAGTGAGCGAGCTGGCCCTGCCCCTGCAGGGGATGTTGCTGCGGGCGTTGCAAGAAGGCGAGATTCGGGCGGTGGGCGAGGATCGGCCGCGCCATATCGACGTGCGTGTGCTGGCAGCTAGCAATCGCGATCTAAGGGCCGAGGTGGCGCGCGGCGCGTTCCGGGAGGATCTGTACTGGCGCTTGGCTGTGGTGGAATTGCATATCCCGCCCCTGCGCGAGCGGCCCGACGACGTTCCTGTGCTGGCCCGGCACTTTTTCGACCGAGCTGCAGAGCGCCTAGGGGTCGCGCCGGTTGATTTGCCGGATGCGCTCTTCGCGCGCTTTGCAGCGCACAACTGGCCGGGCAACGTGCGCGAACTACAGAATGCCATCGAGCGCCTGGTGGCGCTGTCTCCTGAGGGCGAGATTGATCTCTCTTTGCTCTCGCCCGGCGGGCCGGTGTCTTCATCCGACGATCAGTCGCGTTTGCGCGACAAGATGGACACCTACGAGCGCGGGCTGATCGTGGATGCCTTGCGCGCTTGCGCGGGCAATCGCAGCGAGGCCGCGCGTCAGCTCGGTATCTCGCGGGTGACCTTGCACGACAAGCTGAGGAAGCACGGCATCGGCGCGAACGACGAATCGCCGTGACAAGCTGGGACAACCAGCAGACGGGCTGAAGGACGCACGCGCCCGATCAGCCAGTCCGGATCCGGTCCAGTCCGGATCCGGTCCTTGACGCGTGAAAGGGCGGTGCTTACTGTACGCGGCGACCGCGAAGCGAACCTCCATCCCACGAAAAGGACAAGCAAATGGGCAAGATCATTGGAATCGACCTCGGAACCACGAACTCGGTGGTGGCCATCATGGATGGCAAGGAACCAAAGATCATCGCCAACGAGGAGGGCGGTCGTCTCACCCCCTCAGTGGTTGGGTGGGACGATAAGGGCGAAGTCCTGGTCGGGCAGATCGCGCGCCGTCAGGCCATCACCAACCCCGAGAACACGATCTTCTCGGCCAAGCGTTTCATGGGCCGGCGCTACGAAGAGGCGGCCGAGGATGAGAAGCGCGTGCCCTTCAAGACCCAGCGTGGCGCAAGCGGCGAGGTGGTGTTCGAGATCCGCGGGAAGAAGGTCACGCCACCCGAGGTTTCGGCTAAGATCCTGCAGAAGCTCAAGAAGGCAGCCGAGGATTACCTGGGTGAAAAGATTGTCGACGCAGTGATCACCGTTCCGGCCTACTTC
>PMKP01000465.1:6275-7094 GCA_003157775.1 Myxococcales bacterium
TTCGACATTTCCATCCTGGAAGTTGGCGAGAACGTGGTCGAGGTGGTGTCCACCAACGGTGACACGCACCTGGGCGGCGACGACATCGACGTGCGCATCATGGATTGGCTGATTGCCGAGTTCCGCAAGGACCAGGGCATCGACGTATCCAAGGACAAAATGGTCCTGCAGCGCCTGCGTGAGGCGGCGGAAAAGGCAAAGATCGAGTTGTCCCAGGTAATGGAGACAGAGATCAATCTGCCCTTCCTCACCGCCGACGCCAGCGGACCCAAGCATTTACAGATGCGCCTGTCGCGCGCCAAGCTGGAACAGATGATCGAGGATCTCATCCACCGCACCGTCGAGCCGACCAAGAAAGCGTTGGCCGATGCAGGCAAGAAGACCTCAGACATCAACGAGGTGGTGCTGGTGGGTGGCTCGACCCGCATCCCGCGTGTGCAACAGGTGGTCAAGGACTTCTTCGGCAAGGAACCCCATAAGGGGGTCAACCCCGACGAGGTGGTGGCGCTGGGCGCGGCGGTCCAGGCGGGCGTGCTTTCCGGCGAGGTCAAGGACATGCTTCTCCTCGACGTCACGCCCCTGTCTCTCGGCATCGAGACCCTGGGCAGCGTGATGACGGTTCTCATTCCACGCAACACCACGATTCCCACCAAGAAGTCCGAGACTTTCTCCACCGCGGCTGACAACCAGACTTCGGTCGAGGTGAAGGTGTTCCAGGGCGAGCGACCCATGGCCAACGACAACCGTCTGTTGGGCAAGTTTGGGCTGGAGGGCATCCTGCCCGCGCCACGTGGCGTGCCGCAGATCGAGGTGACCTTC
>PMKP01000320.1:0-235 GCA_003157775.1 Myxococcales bacterium
GGGCTGGGACGCCTTTGGTCTGCCCGCGGAAAACTACGCCATCAAGACCGGTATCCATCCGCGCGTGACCACGGAAAAGGCCATCGCCAACTTCCGCCGCCAGATCGACTCGATCGGCTTTGCCTATGACTGGGATCGCGAGATCAACACCACCGATCCGCAGTATCTCAAATGGACGCAGTGGATCTTCCTGCAGCTCTTCAACAAGGGTCTGGCCTACGAGGGCACCGTGCCC
>PMKP01000320.1:286-4891 GCA_003157775.1 Myxococcales bacterium
GGACTGGCCCGAGTCCACCCTGGCTATGCAGCGCAACTGGATCGGTCGCTCCGACGGGGCCGAGGCGATTTTCAAGGTCGTCGGCCCCGATGGCTTGCCGTCGAAGAACGAAATCAAAGTCTTCACCACTCGGCCCGACACCCTGTACGGCGCGACGTATATGGTCTTGTCCCCGGAACACCCGCTGGTCGACAGCTTGACCACGCCGGCACAGCAGGCCGCCGTGCGCGCCTACCAGGTGGCCGCACGCCGCAAGAGCGACCTGGAACGCACTGACCTGGCCAAAGAAAAGACCGGCGCGTTCACCGGCGCCTTTGCCATCAATCCGGTCAATGGCGAAAGAACCCCAGTCTGGATCGCCGACTATGTCCTTTCCAGCTATGGCACGGGCGCTATCATGGCGGTGCCGGCGCACGACCAGCGCGACTACGAATTCGCCAGCAAGTTCAATCTGCCCATCCGTCCCGTGGTGCGGCCTGCCGACGGCCGCGCGCCCGAACCCGGCCAGTCGCGTGGGGAGCCCGCCGGCTGTGCCGGCGGCGCACCATCGCGGGAGGGTTTGGGAACCCTCCCAGGGTTCCCATGTCAAGCGTTTTGCGACGACGGCATCGCGATCAACTCGGGCGATCTCGACGGTCTGTCCACCCCCGAGGCCAAGGCCAAGGTCACCGGGCAGCTCGAATCCCGCGGTCTGGGCCGCGCCATGGTCAGCTACCGGTTGCGCGACTGGGTGTTTTCTCGGCAACGCTACTGGGGCGAGCCGATCCCCATCATTCACTGTCCTACCCATGGCACGGTGCCAGTACCAGAATCGGCGCTGCCCGTCACCCTTCCCGAAGTCGAGCGCTACCAGCCTACCGGCACAGGCGAATCGCCACTCGCCGGGATTGAGTCCTGGGTCAAGACCACTTGCCCGACTTGCGGCGGCCCGGCCCGACGCGAAACCAACACCATGCCTCAGTGGGCGGGATCCTGTTGGTACTACCTGCGCTACCTCGACCCCAAGGCCGAACACGAGCCCTGGTCCAAAGAGACCGAAAAGCAGTGGCAGCCGGTCGATCTCTACGTCGGCGGCGCCGAGCATGCGGTTCTGCACCTGCTCTACTCGCGCTTCTGGCACAAGGTGCTCTACGACCTGGGGCATGTCTCGACCAAAGAGCCTTTCAAGAAGTTGCGCCACCAGGGCACCGTGCTCGCCTATTCGTACCAGGATGCCCTGGGCCGCTATCACGAGATGTCCGAGATCGAGTTGCGCGGGGAGGACGCCATCCTCAAGGCCACCGGCGAGAAACTCAAGGTGGCGGTGGACAAGATGGCCAAGACCAAGCTCAACGGCATCAACCCCGACGACGTGGTGGCCGAGTACGGTGCGGACGTGTTGCGCCTGTACGAGATGTTCATGGGCGAATTCGAGCTGCCCAAGCCTTGGGACGCGCGCGCCATTGAGGGCTGCTACCGTTTCCTCAAGCGCGTATGGCGCTTGGTCGAGGAGTTCGACGCAAAGCCGGCGCCGGCCGGCGATCCGCACCTGCGCCTGCGCCACAAGACCATCAAGAAGGTGACGGGCGATCTCGATCGCATGGCGTTCAACACCGCGGTGGCCGCGATGATGGAATACCTGAATGAGCTGCAGAGCAACGGCGCCACCCGCGAGGACTTGCTGACCCTCATCAAGCTGCTCGGGCCCTTTGCCCCCCATCTGGGCGACGAGGCGTGGGAGAAATTGGGTCAGTCGGGCTTCCTGCTGCAAGCCCCGTGGCCGAGCTATGACGAGGCGCTGACCATCGATGCAATGGTGACCCTGGGCGTGCAGGTGAACGGCAAGTTGCGCGGCGATGTGCAGATCGCGCGCGACGCGCCCGAGGCCGAGGTGCGCGCAAAGGCTATGGCGGTGCCCAATGTGGCCAAGCACCTTGAAGGCAAGACCGTGCGCAAGGTGATCGTGGTTGCCGGCAAGATCGTCAATATCGTTGTAAGCTAGGCGAGTCATGGCAGCCAAGCCAGGGCGAGCGGGAAAACCAGCCTCGTACGAGGACATACTGGCTCTGCCCGAGAACAAGGTTGGTGAAATCGCGGACGGCGAGCTGTTCGTGTCGCCACGGCCGGCGCCGCGACATTCGCTGGCTGCCAGCAGCTTGACCGGCGATCTTTTCGGGCCTTTTTCCAAGGGTCGGGGAGGACCGGGCGGCTGGCTCATCCTCGACGAGCCCGAGCTGCACCTGGGCGCCGACGTACTGGTGCCTGATATCGGCGGCTGGCGGCGTGAGCGGATGCCACGTTTGCCGTCGACAGCCTGGTTCGAACTGGCGCCCGACTGGGTCTGTGAGGTCCTTTCGCCCTCCACGGCGCTTCTCGATCGAACGCGCAAACAGCGAATCTACGGCCGCAACGGCGTGTCCTGGCTGTGGTTCGTGGATCCCCTGGCCCGCTTGCTGGAAGCCTGGCGCCTGGAACACGGCGAATGGATCCTGTCGGGCGCATTCGGGGGCGACGAGCCCGCGCGCATCCCGCCCTTCGAGGCTGTGGCCATCGAGCTTCAGGATCTGTGGGAACCTCTGCCTCCGGCTCCTGACACCCCTTGACCCCCGATGGCTGAACTCAAAGTCAGCGAAAAGGACGGCGCAGCCACGCTCGACATAGTGGTGCAGCCGCGCTGTCCGCGCGAGGGCGTGGGACCGGTGGTGGGCGACCGTCTCAAGGTCTCGGTCAACGCTCCGCCGGTAGAGGGCAAGGCCAACCAGGCCGTGCAACGGGTTCTGGCCGAGGCCCTTGGCGTGCCCCGCTCGGCCGTGACCATCCTTCGCGGGGAGGCCGGCAAGCGCAAGACAGTGCGCATCGCCGGAATCACGGCCGCGGTTGCCATGCAGCTGATTGCGAAAGTCTAAATTTGTTAGAGCCGGCCCCCGGGATTGAACCGGGGACCCTCGCTTTACGAAAGCGATGCTCTACCACTGAGCTAGGCCGGCTGGAGGCGAGCGTTACTACCGCGCCACTCGCGGACCGTCAAGCCGGGCGGAAATTTGGTAGTGGGTCAGTTTGAGATGGAAGCCGGGATGCACAGAAAGCGGCGCGAATCAAGGGGAGAAATGACGCGGATCGTTTCGTCCTTCGTTGGCGCGCGTCGGACTGATACGCTCGCGGCATGGGTACAGAAACACCTGGGAAACTGCTGGGCGGAATCGCATCTGGAATCAATGGCATCAGTGCCGCTTGGAATAAAGCGCCAATGGCCGTGAAGGTGCTGGTCTACGTCGTCATTATTGGTGGAGCTGTGACGGGCGCCTTTGTTGAAATTTGGAAGATCACGCACGAGACGAAAGGAGTCACCATAAATGGACCCGTCGTGGGACAACAGGTTGGTGATCACAACAAGCAGGACCTTACCCTCGTGAACGAGCGAAGTGGATATTTGCCACCCCACATCACATCTAGCGAACACCATGTTGGATACGTTGGAGACGGTGGAAAGTTTGAAGACGCGTGGATCACGCGAGTCGCGTTCGATCGCTCACCCGGAATCTGGGATCAATCAATGATCACGGAGCTAAGCCTCAGCTTCGATGGACCCTATGAGTCGGCTGAATTTCCTGAAGGGTTCGGCGGCTTCCTTCTTAATGGTAGGGAGATCCGCGACCCGCCCATTGCAGCAAAGGGTTTTTACGGGCTCGGAACCATGACGGCACCAGCTGGAGATGTTGTCGTGGCGTTCAGGAGCAGGCAGCCTGTACACATCGTTGACTGGGGAGTTCATCCGCCTGGACGTCCAACCTGGTATCACCCAGGCCCCTAGCTTCCCAACAGATCGACGATCTCCCCAATCTCCCAAACGTGGTCCGTGACCCCCGCCGCCACGGCTGGCGTCACCCGCAGCGTCTGGTGAATCCGACAGAAGTTGTAGTGCATGAAGTGCAGCGCGACGGCAGCGCAGTGATTCTCGACCTTCTTGGAGAAGGCGTTGGTCAGGCGGGTGAACCGACGCATGGACATCCGCATGGTCAGGTTCTGGCGCTCGACGTAGCTGGTTGAGATGTGCGCGGGATCCGGGTTGCCAGTGACCGGGACCTTTTTGGCGCCGGTGCAGACGGCCGGGCTGTAGCGGACTTCGCCGCAGTCCCAATTTTCTCCGTACTTTTCGACAGGACTTTCGATAGGACTTGAAACTGAACCCAGCCGTTGTAGTATAAAGCTACAAGAATGGCAGGGCCCAAGACCGCGACTGGAGCAAGGAGAGGGGCTGGTGAAGCGATCGAAAACGGGCGGTTCGTGCCGTCAGTTCACTACGGGCGAAGGCTCGCCGAGCGCCGTGTGACTATGAATGACGTTGAAGCCATATTCTCAAGGCGTGGCAGGGTTGAAACATACCCTGCTGTGGGCGAGAACGGCGGTACGTGCTGGCGTTTTTTTTTGGCTGAATATCGACGGTGACGCAGAAATTGCCGTGGGGATCGAGGCGTTCCATGACGGAGATGGCGAAGAGATGATCATTCTGTGCACCGTGCTGCCGCCCAAGGAGAAGCCATGAAGAGCCAACAGCAGAAGCCAGGAGCTAGTCGAGCCATCCGCTGCGAGTGCGGGGGAGAGCTGCGCCCGACGAAGTTCGATGTC
>PMKP01000041.1 GCA_003157775.1 Myxococcales bacterium
ACTGTCGCTTGGACAGGAATAGCCTTCCGTGCAAAGCATCGTGGCACATCCGTGGCTATCTGCTCCCGCGCGCGTGGGCGCGCAGAGAGTGCCAGCCAGGCAGACAAAGCCGGCACTGCATGGGGTCGGTTCGCACCTACCTGACGTGCCACATTGCTGGTCAGCTGGGCAGGAAGTCGCCGTGCAAGCAGGTGCGCAGACCAAGCTAGGCTCGGGGCAACAATCGGAGGTGGGCTGCGAAAGGCAGACTTTGCCTGAACCGCAGTCCGCATCCACAGTGCATTGATGCTGCGGAGCCGGATACACACAATATGTCGGGCCACAGCTCGATCCCGTCGTTGATGGAGGACTCTCCTGGCAGGACCAGGGATAGTAGCTGGATGGGCAGTCGCTCAGGCTTCGGCACAGGGTGTAGCCCGACGGCCACGGGGTAACACCCGGACAGACAGGCCCACCAGTTCCGCCCGCCCCGATGCCGCCGTCTGGACCGGAGCCCCCGTTGGGCGAACCCCCGCTGGCAGTTGTTCCACCCACAACCTTGCCACCCGCGCCGCCACCGCCCAAGCCTCCACTTCCCGAGCCGCCCATTCTCGCGCCGCCGCTGGTTGCACCGCCGCTGCTGTTTCCGCCCAAAGCTGCGCCGCCGCTGCCTGCACCGCCGGTGGTTGCACCGCCGCTGCCGGTTCCACCCGAACCTGCGCCACCCGTGCCGGAAGTGGTCCCGCCGGTTGCCTTGATTCCGCCTTGAGCGCTGGTACCCCCCGTTGCCGTGCTGCCGCCACTGGCCATACTTCCACCTTGTGCCGTGGTTCCACCAGAAGCCGTGGTCCCGCCGGAGCTGCTGAGACCAGTCTTCGCGTTTGAGCTGCAGCCGTTGGCGAGTGTTGCAAGGGAGAGCCCAAGGGCTCCGACAACGTACAGCCTGAAACGATTTGGTCGGTAGGTACTCATGGTGCTCACTTGTTCTCTGGGTGGAGTGTGGGGTCAAGCCTCACGGATATCCACACAGCACGTATGCGGAAGTCACGATGCATTCGCCACCGCCGACGGGAGGGCAAATGCAGCTGCAGAGATCGCTGCACGCATCAGGGAGGTCCACGCAACCTGGGGCCGGCGCGGGCTCCGTGCAGCCTGGGCTCACCTGGACTCCCGCACCCGGGATATAGCAGGAGAAGGCATACACGAGGCCCGGCGGACAGCCCCCGTCGCCCAGAGCCTGGCACAGCGGAGCTGGGCCGCCTGAGCGGAGCACACAGGCTTGGCCTGAATGGCACGTCGTACTTCCGCAAGACTGTATCCCAGCGTCCGGTGCTGCATCCACAGCAGAGGGGACGTCCTGCCCGGCATCCGCCGGAACCACCACGTCTGTCATGCACAAGTGACCCAGGCATCCCACGGACACAAGGTCGATAGGTTGCGTTGCCGTTCCCTCGAAAGGTGTGGTCTTGCCAGTGTCCGTCAGGTAGCCGAGATACTTCGCACACCCAAGCCCGCTACACGCTCCCGAGGGCAGGGCAAAGCAACCTGCATATGCGTTGGCCTGGGCCTTCGCTATTCCGCGTGCGCTGTCCGCGCCGCAACAGGTTGCTAAGGTAAGGATCGTGCAGTCCGAATCCTGCGTGCACTGGCGTGCCACAGCCGCAAGGCCGACCCCTCCATCGTCGGTGCACGCGATACCCGAGCCCGCGTCGCTCGCCACGCCCCCGGTTCCTATGGCTCCACCGGTGCCCGTACCGGCGTTAGTTCCCATGCCGCCAGTTCCCAAAACTCCACCGGTGCCCATACCTGCGTCAGTCTTCACACCTCCAGCGCCTTCAGAAGAACCGTCGGCCAGTTTCCCAGCGCTCTGCGAGGTCTTGCCACAAGCCCCAGCCCATCCCGCGAACAGGCAGGCTGCCAAGGCAGCAAGGCCCCATGAAGCGTGCGGACGAAGAGTGTTGTTTGCGCTCATCCTGTCTTGCCGTGGCATTTGCCAGACAGGACAGCAACATACGTGCCACACGCTATCGAAGCACGTTTCGTGGTCTGATCGTGAATGCCGACGCCAGGATGGTCGAGCGTGCGTTCACCGGTCGTGACAGAGCGGCCAGCATACCCTCAGAATTCTGATGGATCGCGGCCATAGTCTGGCTTGCTCGGCGGACCTGGTGCACGCTGAACTCGGCCCCAAACTTGCTGATGACTCGCCACGGAGGAAGCCATGACTCGCTCGAACGCAGCCACTGCCGCTCGTAGCATCCTCTGCGTTCTTCTCTCCGCCGCGCTTTCCGGGTGTGGTGGTTCGGGCAGCGCACGAACGGATGGCGCTGTCTTGACAGGTGGCAGCGCCATTGGAAGCGGAGGAGTAGTGAGCAGCGGTGGAGTTGTTGGGGGCACGGGTGGAACAAAGTCGACTGGGGGCACAACAGCAACGGGCGGCACCAGTGGCTTTGGTGGGATAACCAGCGCGGGTGGAGGAAACACAACAACTGGCGGAACGAGCGGGACCGGCGGAACGAGTGCGACAGGTGCGGTACGCGATGCCGGAGTCGAAGATGAAGGGCGGGCGGTCCACGATGCTGCTGCGACGGCTGGCGGTGCCGATGGGAGAACCGGGTCCATCTCCCTCATCCAGATTTCCGCCGGCCAGTCCACACGTGCGGACTGCGGGCGGACGGCAGCGTGACTTGTTGGGGCGACAACCTCTACGGCCAGTCCACCCCATCCGCTGGAACCTTCACTCAAATCTCCGGCAGCGGGAACTACACGTGCGGACTGCGGTCAGACGGGACCGCGTCCTGCTGGGGTGACAATTCTGACGGGCAGTCCACTCCACCGGCAGAGCCTTTCACGCAGATTTCCGCCGGCCCTTCGCACGCGTGCGGGCTGCGGGACGATGGCAGCGCGACTTGCTGGGGCTACAATGGCTACGAGGAGTCGATCCCACCCACAGGAGCATTAGCCCAGATTTCCGCCGGCTTCAGAAACACGTGTGGGCTGCGGGGAGACGGCAGTGCCACCTGCTGGGGCGACAACTCCCTCGGGGAATCCACTCCACCGGCAGGCGTCTTCACCCAGATCACCGCCGGCGAATTCCACACGTGTGGGTTGCGGGCTGATGGCAGTGCCACCTGCTGGGGCTTCGATGGGTCCGGGGAGTCCGATCCCGCAACAGGCACCTTCACCCAAATCACCGCTGGCGGGTTCCACACGTGTGGGCTGCGGTCCGACGGGACCGCGACTTGCTGGGGCAACAACCGCTACGGCCAGTCCACTCCCGCAGCGGGAACCTTCGCGCAGATTTCCGCCGCAGGGGATCACACCTGCGGGCTGCGAGCGGACGGCAGTGCGACCTGTTGGGCGACAATTCATTCCGGCAATCGACGCCCGCGGCAGGTACTTTTGCGCAGATTTCCGCAGGCTGGTATGGCACCTGCGGGCTGCGGCCCGACGGCACCGTCACGTGCTGGGGCGATAACTACTACGGAGAGGCCACTCCCGCAGTAGGCACATTCACGCAGATTTCCGCCGGCTCTGACCACGTCTGCGGTCTGCGGTCCGATGGTAGCGTTGTTTGCTGGGGTGATTTCGTGATGCCCGAGATGTGAGCAACGGCCATCCGGAGCAATGGCCCGCGTGCGCACCTGTGTGGTTGGGGTGGAAACTCGTCTGTCCGATGGCCTAGTCGGGAATCTCC
>PMKP01000287.1 GCA_003157775.1 Myxococcales bacterium
CTTCGCTCCCGTGCACTATTTCGATACGTGTCCTGACGAACTCGCTCGTGCCGACGCGCGCTCTCTCCTCGAGAAACCGCCCGCCGTGATTGTCGCGATGGCCCTCCCGGAGCGGCTCTTCGCCGAACAAGAGTTCTTCTTTCGAGGCGGCGCCCCAAGCGGCCAGCGCGACCTCTACCTAACCATGCTGGAGATAGTCAGGCGAGACAAGTACACGGAAGTTGGCACGTTCTGGGCGGCGGGGACCCACATTCCGATCCACATTTGGGCGCGCCCTCGGCCGTCGCAGCCGAGCCCGAACCAGCGATCCGAAAAGTATCCCGAGACGCGGCCCGAGTCCCCATGAGCAAGAAGACAATCGTGCTGCCATCTCGTTTGCTGGCGGGCCGTGATATCCTGATCGTCTTCTTATGATCTCCCGTACCGGCTTGCGAGTGAGTGCGTGTGTGACCGCGCACAACGAAGAGCGGAACATCCGGAAGCTGCTGCGCTCCCTGCTGGGCCAGAAGGTCGAGCCGCACGCGCTGTGCGAGGTGGTAGTGGTGGCCAGCGGCTGCACTGACGGCACGACGGCGGAGGTGGAAGAGCTGGCCAAAGTCGATACCCGGCTCCGACTCATCGTCCAGGACACCCGTCTGGGCAAGGCTTCGGCCATCAACGCTTACGGCCGCGAACGAGATCAGACCGCAGATGCCGTCGCCGTGGTAAGCGCCGATCTTATCCTGCAGCCCGGCTGCCTGCTGCTCTTGCTTGAGCGTTTGGCCAGCGCGCCGCAAGTGGGCATGGTGGGTGCCCGTCCGGTGCCCACTAACCCGCGCGGTCACCTGATGGGCAACATGGTCGGTTTTCTCTGGCAGCTTCATCACGACGTCGCGAGCGAGTCACCCAAGCTGGGGGAGGTCATCGTCTTGCGCTCCTCCCTGGTTCGTCCAATCCCCGAGGATTCCCCGGTCGACGAGGCCACGTTGGAAGCGGGTGTGGTCGCGCAAGGAAGTGCGCTGTGCTACGTGCCCGAGGCGGTGGTGGCCAACCGCGGTCCCGACAATATCCGCGAGTACTTCGACCAGCGCCGCCGGATCGCCGCGGGCCACTTCTGGCTGCGCCGGCGCACCGGCTATTCTGTGCCGACCTTGGACGTGAAGCGGATCGTGAAGCACGCCGTGCGCTACCTCACTTTTGCCGATCCAATGACCGATGCGTCCTATGTCGCCGCCGCTCTCATCGAAGGGACGGCCCGGGCTTTGGGCTACTTCGACTACAAGCGTGAATACAATCACGCCATCTGGAAGGTCGCGTCCTCCACTCGAGACGTTACCCCCGCGAGCGAAGAACCGCGGCCAACGGTCAGCAAGGATGGCGGCTAGCGAAGCTCTGCCTCAAACCACCGAGGCCGGTGAACGGCGCCGGTGGCGTCTCGATCGCGACGGCGCAGTTGTGCTGTTGGTTTCGGCTCTCTTCACTCTGCCTCTCTGGCTGGGCACCCACCCGCCCATGACCGACTACCCGCAGCACCTGTCCATGGCTTCCATTCTGCACTGGTACCACGATCCAGCGCGCCACCTGGTCGAGACCTACACCCTGGAGTACACGCGTCCCAATACCGCATTCGTCTTCCTCGTCGCGGCGTTGTCGTATGTCATGCCCCTAGGGATCGCGGGCAAGCTGTTGATGGCGCTGTCGGTGGCGGCGACCGGGCTAGCCGGACTGGGCCTGGCCCGGCGTGCGGGCCGGCCCGGCTGGTTCGGGCTCTTCGCCCTGCTCGCGACCTACAACGTCGCCTTCTTTTTCGGCTTCGTGAACAACGTCATCGCGACCCCGCTGCTTCTGTACGGCGTGGTTCTCACCGATCGTCTGCTCGACCGGCCGATGGGCTGGCGCTCGTGGCTGATCATCGCCTTGTACGGATGCTCGTTCTACTTCGTGCACGTCCAGTTTCTCTTTCTCTTCGTCGGCGCGGTCGGATGGTTGACCCTGACCCGCTTTCCCGGCTGGCGGAACTCACTGTGGATCTTCTCCGGGTTGTTGTTCGGGGTCGCCATGACCCTCTTGTACTATTTCCTGCGCCACGAGGAGACCTACACCTACGCAGAGAAGGGACTCTACGCGTCTGTCGGAGAGAGGCCTCTGATCTTCGACAAGCTCATACAGATTCCGGAAAACCTGTTCGGGGTCTACGCCGAGGGAGAGCACTGGTTGTTGTTCCTCCTGGCTGTGCTTGTCATCCTGCGCCTGTGCCAGGTGCGCGCGCGGTCTGAGCGAGAGATCGCCGCTGTGCCGGCGGGTGGCCCATCCTGGGGTGGGGTGAGCGCATTTCTGGTCGGTACGCGCTTCTACACACTGGCAGCCTGGTTTCTCGGCGCCTATCTGCTGATGCCGCCCGCGTTTGTCGGGCTTTTCGTGTACCAGCGCCTGATCGCCGTGGCTTGGCTGATGCTGCCCGCGGTGTTGCCTGTGCCCGAAATGGGCCGGCTCAGGCTGGCCAGAGTTCTGGTCGGGATCACGATTGTCACGCATCTGGTGCTGACCAGTGAGGCCGCCTATGCCTTTCACCTGGAAACCCGCGGCGGGCACGAGTTGATCGCCAAGACCGAGCCGGGAAAGAACCTAATGTCGCTTGTTCTCTACTACAGTAGTTCCGTCGTCACCGCTCCGCCGCTTCTTCTGCATTTCGGCGCCCACTACCTCGCCGAGAAGGGTGGCCGCATCAACTTCTCCTTCTCCGAGCTACACATTTCCATGGTGCAACAGCGGCCAGACCTGGGCTTCGACGACTTGCGCACCAGCGTAAACGAGTTTGTGCCTTGGGTCTTTCGCTTCGATGACTTTGGCTACCACTTTGACTACTTCCTGTTCCGCGGTCATCGCGACGATCTGAAGAGCATCTTCGGCAAGCACTTGTCGGAGATGGCCTGGGAAACCCGCGACGATTGGGTGTTGCTGTGGCGTAAGTCGCAAGCGCTCGCTGGGCGTTGACCGCACGCGCCCTCGCCTTGCGACCATTCGGACGGTAGGATTGGGAATTGCATGGCCCGCATTGCAAGCTCCCGCAAACTACCTCTGCCCGCACATTTGGCGGGCTACAAGCTGAGCCACCTCACGGGACGCCGCCCGGGTTTGCCGGTCAACCTGACGATCTCAGTCACCTATGCCTGCCCTTCGCGCTGCCTGACCTGCGGCATTTGGCAGAAGCGGGCGCGCGATCTGTCGCTCGATGAGTACGCGCGGGTGTTCCCTTCGTTCGAGAAGGTTCCCATCTGGGTCACCATTTCAGGTGGCGATCAGTTTCTCCGGCGCGACTTGGACGCCATTGTTGAACGCATTGCCAAGGACATCGAGCCCAAAATCATCAACATCCCGATGAATGGCATCGCAACCGGCCGCATCTTCTCCTTGCTGCCGCGTATTGCCGAGTTCTCGCGCGGGTCACAACTCGTGCTCAATCTTTCGGTCGACGAGGTAGGCGAGGAGCATGATCGCATCCGAGGTGCGCCCGGGAATTTCGCCAAGCTGCTCAGCGTGGCCCGACTCATTCGCGAACTCAAACACAGCTACCATCACATTGTTTTCGGTGTGCACACCGTGATCTCTACGGCCAACGTAGGACGGATTGCAGTCATTGAGCGGGAATTGCGCCGGCTTTTTGCCCCGGATTCGTACATCACCGAGGTGGCGGAGAAACGGGTCGAATTGCAGACCATGGAGCGCGACATCACGCCCAGCCCGGAGGCGTACCGCCAGGCGGTGATTCATCTGCGCAGGGCCATCGCTGCTCGACGGTCGTGGCGGCCGTTGGCGCGTTTGGTGGAATCGTTGCGCTTCGAGTACTACGACCTTGCTGCGCGCATCCTAGAAGAGCGCCGCCAAGTCATCGATTGCTATGCTGCTCTGGCCAGTGCCCACTTAGCCCCCGATGGTCATGTGTGGGGCTGCTGCGTACGGGCCGAGTCGCTGGGCAACGTGCGGGATTGCGACTACGATTTCCGGGCGGTGTGGCGCTCGGCCCGCGCCGATGCGTTTCGCGCCAGCGTGAAGAACCGAGAGTGCGCCTGCCCCATGGCCAACGCCAGCTACACCAATCTGCTGCTCGATCCAGGATCCCTGGTGCGCGTGATGCGCAACCTGGCCTTCGTGCCCGAGCGCGGGTAGATGGCACAACGGTTGCTGCAAGTTATCGTTTATGATATGTAAATGATATGAAATGGCAAGCTCTCCTGGCTATGGTCGCCGACGAACCGGTTTTCCCGTCGGCCCTGTTGCTGGCCGGGAAGGTCTCGGCCGCGCAGGTGCGCCTGCAGTTGTCACGCTGGGTAAAGGCCCAACGGCTGCTCCAACTTCGGCGCGGGCTCTATGCTTTGGCGCCCGCCTGGCGCAAAGTGGAGCCCCACCCGTTCCTGGTCGCCAATCGTATGCAGCGGGGATCCTACGTGAGCCTGCAATCCGCCCTGGCCCATCACGGGGTCATCCCCGAGCATGTGCCGGTGGTGACCAGCGTCGGGCCGGGCCGCCCAGAAACGGTGCGCAATTCTTTGGGTGCCTTCCAGTTCAACCACCTTGCCGGGAAGCTCCTTTTCGGCTACTTCCGGGTGGAGGTCGCGCCCCGGCAGTTCGCCTTCGTGGCCTCGCCGGAGAAGGCGCTGCTCGATCTCGTTTATCTTACACCGGGGGCCGACTCTTCCGATTACCTGCGGGAACTCCGCTTGCAGAATTCCGCGGCGATCAACTTGTCAGCGCTCGACGAACTGGCGGAACGAAGCGGCAAACCCAAGCTTGTCCGGGCGGCCCGCCTCGCCCGCCCGCTATTCGCCGCGGAGGAAGGAGACGCGGTATGAAAGAATATCTGCGGCAACTGGCGGCACAGGCGGATAGTGACCTCTCCCGCGCGTGTCTGGTGAGGGAATACCTTCAGGCGCGCGTTCTCGAATCGCTGCAGGACGAAGGCGTGTTCTTGCGCTGGGCCTTCGTGGGCGGCACCGCGCTGCGGTTCCTGTTCTCCATTCCCCGGTTCTCCGAGGATCTCGACTTTTCCCTGATCACGCCGGGAGATGACTTTGATTTCAAGTCGGCTTTGACCGAGGTGAAACGGGCGCTTGAACGGGAAAGCTACCGGATCGAGGTCAAGGTCAGCGAACACAAGACAGTCGCCTCGGCGTGGGTGAGGTTTCCCGGACTGCCGCACGAACTCGGCCTCTCGCCTCATGCATCCCAGACCCTGTCGATCAAGGTCGAGTTGGACAAGAATCCGCCAGCGGGAGCCCGGATAGAGACCTCGGTCGTTCGCCGGCATGTGACCCTGCACCTCTGCCACTACGACAAGGCTTCGCTCTTCGCGGGGAAGCTGCACGCCGTCTTCAGCCGCCCTTGGACCAAGGGCCGCGATCTCTACGACCTCGTCTGGTACCTGGCTGACCGCTCCTGGCCAGCGCCCAATCTGTCGCTGCTCAACGCTGCGTTGGCGCAGACCGGCTGGAAAGGCGCCATCATGACAGCAACAAACTGGCACGGCGAACTCCGTCGGCGAATGAAGACGCTCAACTGGGAGCGCGCGCGAGTAGACGTGCGGCCATTCTTGGAACGCGAGCGCGACATCGATCTTCTCACCAGGGAAACGCTGGGCAGTCTGTTGGGTGGCCGCGAGACGCCGCCGGGGAAAAAGCAGCGAAGGCCGTGAATTCAGGCGCGATTCAATGCGCGCTCTTGTCCAGTGCTTCAGTTGAGCGTGACGTCCATCGCCGCGCCGGTGTAGGTCACTGTCTTGTCGGGCGTGGCAGTCGAGGGATAGCCGACCGCCTTTCCCGAAGCGACGCGAACGATCTGGAAGGTGCGTGAGGCGAGCATCCCAGTGAACGAGCCCTGGCGCGCGCCGATGCTGAGTGTCTTGCTGGCATCGGTCCACGTGAGCGGTATCTCGGTGAAGGCCGCGTTCTCGTAGTCATAGGTCGTCCCCTGATCTTCGTAGAGGGTGAAGGTCCCGTCAGCGCCGGCATACACGTACAATGTGATTGGATCCGCGGGGTACTGACTGGTGTACTGCAGGTCTGGGCCGAGCGTCACAATTGATCCCGCGCGCACGTAGACCGGCATGGCGTCGAAAGGCGCCGGGGCGGCGGAGATGGTTGCCCCGCCCGCAGCAGCCGCGCCCGTCCAGAACAGGTACCAGCCGCCCGGGGTGCTGGGCAGATACACCGACCGCGTGATCGCCTGGTAGGTGGTGACCGGTGCAACCAGGAACGCCGGACCGAACATGTACTCGTCCCCGATCTCGCGCGCGGTGGTGTCGCTGCGGAAATCCATGACCAGGGGGCGCATGATGGTTCCCGCGCGCTGGGTGACAGCCCCGGCCAGCGAATATATGTAGGGGAGCATATTGTAGCGCAGCTTATCGAACTTGAGCATCGCCGCATAGGCTGCGCTGGTGTCGCCGCCGAATTCCCAGATCTCGCGGTAGGGCGCCTGGCCGTGCACGCGCATCAGCGGCAAGAAGGTCGCGAACTCGAACCAGCGGGCGTTCAGCTCCTGCCACTCGGCCGTATCGGCCGCGGTCGGGTTAGCCACCGAGAAGCGCGTGGGCACCGCGAACCCGCCGCTGTCGAGCGTCCAATACGGCATGCCCGACACCGAGAACCCCAGGCCAGCCGGGATCTGTTTTTTCATCGCCGTCCAGGTCGATGAGATGTCGCCCGACCAAGTCGCGGCCGAATAGCGCTGTTGCCCGGCAAAACCATTGCGGGTCAAAATGAACACCCGCTGGTTGGGGGCGGCG
>PMKP01000085.1 GCA_003157775.1 Myxococcales bacterium
GGGCTTTCTGGGGTCGTCATCGGGCGCGTGGATCTTACGGGTTCGCTAGGCTTGGTGCGCGAGAACGTCAACGACGACCGAATCTTCGAGATTGCATCGAGAGTAGTGGCAGCGGCTCGTGCCAAGGGTCTGGAAGTCGTCGTGGGTGGTGGGGTCTCGAAAGAGACGATTCCATTCCTCAAGCGCTTCCCCGCCGGTGCGATTGCGCGCTACGAAACCCGCAAGGTTATCTTTGGCTGTCCGGCTGCCTTGCAGGACGGATACGACGTGGGAATTCTCAAGGCAGTTGGCTTTGAGCTGATGTGGCTGAAAAACAAACGCAGTTTCTATGGTCTCATCTTCAAAGAAGACGAAATCCGAATTGAGATGCTGGAGAAACGCTACAAGAGGCTGATCGAAGAGGCTGGTGGGAGCGCTGGCTGACCACGCGGGCAGGCTCGAACCATCCTCTGCTTCATGCGACGGCATCCCTATGAAAAGCGATAGTACGGGCCAGGGCGTCCGGCAGCGAGATCCACGGCACGAGCCCCAATTCCCGGTTGGCACGCGCCGTGCTCGGCACATATCGCTCAGGTGCCCTACGTGGGTCGGGCTTACCCCTGACGATGACGCCGACCTGGGGACTGAAACTTGCAGCAACCATGTGCGCTAATTCCACAATGGACACGCTTTCCTCAGACCCGACGTTATAGATCCGGCTGCTCTGCCCATGAAGCAGAATAGTCAACAGCCAGATCGCCAGGTCGGCGGCATAGAGATATGAGCGATGGGGGGTGCCGTCGCCGTGAATATCAATCGGCCCGCCTTTCAGCCCGTCCCGGATGAAATTGCCGATCGCAAAGTGGATATCCAGAGGCAAGTGCGGCCCCACAAATGCGAAACACCGGGCGATCCTCGTCTCGATGCCGTACCGCTCCGAGAACAGCGTACACAGAGTCTCAGCGGCCCGCTTTCCTTCCCCGTAGGCAGAGCGCGGATCGGTCGGGTCGGGTGCGCCGGGGTAGTCCTCGGGGATGTGGGTCATCTCAGGGGGCTGTCTGCCATAGACCGCACCCGAACTCGTCAGCAAGAACTTCCCCACGCCACAATGGCGGGCAAATTCCAGGGTGCGGCGGGTCCCATCGACAATTGTATCGAACATCGTCAGCGGGTCCTGAGCGTTCAGTCTCGCGCTCGACTCCGTGGCCGCGTGGATGATGTGCGAAAACGTGCCCCTCGGGAACTCGAACGAGCGTACGTCACCCGGGTGAAACTGGATGGCAGGATGGCCGGCCACATGAGGCGCCTTGTCCCGGAATGCATCAGGGTTTCGCGACAAGACCAAAGCCGAAATGCCTAGACCGAGCCGGTCATTCGCCCAGAGCAAGCTCTCCAGCAGCCAGCGTCCGAAAAAACCAGTACCGCCGGTGATGAAGACGCGCTGCCCGCGCAATTCCTCCCACAGATCGCGGGTGCGATCCAGGACGTGATCCAAATCTTTTCTCAGCGGCAATTCTCTTCACCCAGTCTTCTCTTCGTACGAAACCAAGCCTGCCACCTCCAGAGGATAATACCAGACCTACCGGAATCGTTTGGTCCGAAGCCTGCCTTGGCGAAGGCTGATCAACGTCAATTGCTTCTGCCGGTCGGCGCCAGTTGTTTCTGCCGGTCGTGACCAGGGGGGATGGATGAGCGCACCGGCGACCGCGGCGTGCCCGGGGTGGTGGTGCAGAGGGGGAGGTCGCATCCCCATGACTCGGAGTCCAGGCGCCGGAGCAGACGAGCGCGCTCGCGGGTGGCCCAGCGGCGCAGGTCTGCCGCCGCTAGGTGACGGAGGAGGTCTCGGTGCCAGCGCCGAGGTAGAGAGGTCCGCATAGCGGGAACGGCCGTGACCAGCGACGCCCTGGTACTGGCGTAGGAAGAGGTAAAGGCGCTCGGCGATCCGGCGGGCGACGTAGCTGTCGCGGGTGAGCAACCAGCAGTCGGTCGTACGCGCCGAGGTC
Organism: Myxococcales bacterium; assembly: GCA_003157775.1. Lineage (GTDB taxonomy): Bacteria > Myxococcota_A > Polyangia > Fen-1088 > Fen-1088 > Fen-1137. The sequence goes on from PMKP01000085.1 coordinate 1,983, forward strand.
AGGTCGGGAGCCTGACCACGTCGGCGACCACGGGGATTCGGAGATGCCCCAGATTCCGCGCACCTACACCTGCCGTCAGGACGGACGCGACCGGCAGAAACAGATGTCGCTGATCACCTTCAGCCGAATCGCCACCGCCTGCCCAGCCGTCCTGACTCCGGGGTAGACTACGGCCTTCAAGTGACCACTCCCCCGACCCCAGGGCTTCCTGCACCCGCCGCCAGGCTCGCACGCGCCGCGGCATGGTCGCTCAGGCAGCCCAACACCGCGCCATTCTTGCTTGCGCACGGCCGATGCGCACCATTGCACGAAGAACGAAAAAGAGATAAGGACAAGGGCAAAAGCCAGAGACCGAAATCCTAGCCCACTGGAAGGTAATACGAAAATTCGCCACATCAACAAGGAATGAAATTGGATTGCCCAACGGCGTTGAGTCATCTCGCTATGTTCTGATTTGAACGATCCTGAAAAGATCGGGAGGCGCAAATGATAGAGCCATTCAAAGAACCGGTATATGTGACCCGGCCGGTACTGCCGGACCTGGATAGATTTGGGAGTAGACCAAGGGAGATCTGGGATTCCAAGTGGCTCTCAATACTTCTACCCACTCTGCGACGAGTATTCATGCCACAAACAGCTGCCGTCATCGGGCAGGGCGAACCTGCCGGTCGCCTATAGGGCCGTCAATGAGGTATTGTGCCTCCCCTTTTACGGAGAACTGGGCGCGGCTGACGTCATCAGAATGTGCGCCATGCTCAGGAGCTTGAGATGAAGACGGTATCCTTTGCCATACCTGTCTACCGGAACCAGGGGTCCCTGAGGCTGACATACGAAAGGATAGACGCCCTCTTCAAGTCGAAGCTCGCCGCCTTCGAATATGAGATCGTCTTTGTCGACGATGGTTCGGATGACAACTCATCGAACGAGCTCCTGGAACTGCATGAGAACGACAAGAGGGTGAAGATAATATCCTTTTCCAGGAATTTCGGCCAGCTTGCGGCCCTGAGTGCCGGGCTGAGTTCCGTCGGCGGCGACTGCAGCGTGGTCATGTCCGCGGACCTTCAGGAGCCCGTGGAACTCATCGAACAGATGGTTTTAGAGTGGGAGAAAGGCAGCGAGATAGTGATCGGCCACAGGATAGACAGGGAAGACGACATGTTCTCGAGATTCACCTCGCGAGTCTTCTACTCGATGATGAGGCTATTCTTGCCGAAACTCCCGAGCGGAGGGTTTGATTTCTGTCTGCTCGACAGGAAATGCGTGGACGAGCTAAACAAGGTCCGCGAGAAGAACAAGTTCTTCCAGGGTGATATTGTCTCCCTTGGCTTCAATGTGAAGTTCATCCCCTACAAGAGGCTGAAACGGACAATAGGCAAATCGCAGTGGACCTTTGCCAAGAAGGTGAAATTCCTTCTTGACAGCATAATATCTACGTCATATGTCCCACTGCGTTTCATGTCGCTCCTGGGATTTCTTACCGCCCTGATGGGGGTCTTGTACGGGGCAGTCATAGTTTACAGCCGCATGGCCAACCGGACGCCCTTCACGGGCTGGGCGCCCATCATGATCCTCCTGCTCGTAATAGGCGGGGTAATAATGCTGATGCTAGGAATAATAGGCGAATACATATGGCGGATTTACGACGAGGTGAAGCAAAGGCCCACCTACATAATAAAGGACAAGATCTTCTAGGGGGACCCGTTCCTGCGCCTGTTCGAGGAGTTTTCGTAGGTTCATGATGTTTCTGGTCGGTATGAGGCTTGCTGCTGTTCCGAAGAGAAAGTGCGGCGGAGAATAATGGTGAAGAAATCCATTAGAGCGGGGGGCAGGGTGGCAAGCCGATGAATGGACCTGAAGCATCGGCGCAAAGCGGGATGGAAAAGCACCCCGGGTTCGTGCGGTATGTGGGCATATTGACCGGCGGCGCCTTCTTCTACTTCCTCATCTTCTTTCTCTGTTCCCGGTACCCGGAATTCTTCGGGCTGCGGGCTAGCCTGCTGTTTCCGGCGGCTGACAGGTATATGGACTTCTTTAACCTCGTCCATCTTGCCCGGACGCTCAACCCGTACGCGGAAGCTCAGGCCACCGCGTCGTCGCCGTTCTTCTACCTATTGTGCGGTATCCTAAACAAGGTTGTGCCTGGCCTTTCCGGCAGGCCACATGACATACGGTTCTCGCTTGCCGGCAAAATGGCGTTCGCAGTCTATGCTCTGATCACGCTGGGGTTCTATGTTGCTGCGTTTAATCGACTATTCAGGAGATTTGCCGTCACGCACGGTTACAGGCGGTGGTTCTATGCGGCGTTTCTCTTCTCATATCCCGTGGTTTTCTCGATTGACCGCGGCAACTATTCGCTGCTTGCCGGCGGGATTGTCGCCTTGTTCTTGGCGCAGTTTATTGGCCGCAGGACCTTCTCCGCAGCAATGCTTTTGGCTGTCGCAATAGCCTTGAAGTATTACTACGCCCCGTTCTTGATAGTATTCATCCACAGAAGGAAGTACCGCGACGCAGCCGCCTGCGCGGTTGCCGTAGTTGTGATACTCTTCGTCTCTTTGTCGCTTTGCCAGGGAGGTTTCTTTCCGAACTATAGGGCCCTGGTGGAGAACATCGCACGCTACAATTTGCGCGGGAACGGAGGTGTCGCTGAATCGCTGGGATACAACACGTCAATATACACGCCATTTGATACCGTTGAATCGATGATTCATAGTTACTGGAATATGGGAAACGATGTACTGGTGCAGCTCCGAGGCAGGGTGAGATACCTGGCCTATTTCATCCTGGCCATTGTTGTGTTCATAAACCTGGTGCCGCGAGCGAGGCAACATG
>PMKP01000420.1 GCA_003157775.1 Myxococcales bacterium
GCGAAAACGCGGCTTCGGTTTCGTGTTCCAGAGCTTCGCTCTGTTCGGTCACATGACGGTGCGCGAGAACGTCGCGTTCGGGCTGCGAACCCAACGAGCGCCCAAGGCTCAGATCGATGCGCGCGTCGCCGAATTGCTGAAACTGGTCCAACTGGAAGGCTACGGCGACCGTTATCCGGGTCAACTATCAGGCGGACAGCGACAACGGGTGGGCTTCGCACGGGCACTGGCGCCCCGGCCCAGGCTCTTGCTCCTCGACGAACCCTTTGGCGCGCTCGACACGCGCGTGCGCCTCGAGCTGCGCGAATGGCTGCGTCTGCTTCACGAGGCCACCCACCTGACCACCATCCTGGTCACGCACGACCAGGAAGAGGCTCTGGACCTTTCCGACCGAATTGTCGTGATGGATGCCGGGCGCATCCAGCAGGTCGGTTCGCCCAACGAGATCTATCAATTTCCCGCCACTCCCTTTGTGGCATCGTTCATTGGCTCCGCCAATGTGCTGCGCGGTCGGGTGTCCGCAGGCCACGCCCGGGTGGCCTCGCTGTCGCTGGATGTGCCTGCAAACACGCCTGATGGGACCGCTGTGCGCGCCATCGTCCGGCCACACGACATTCGCATCGAGCGAGCTGGGAATGGCAACAGTGTCTGCAGTAGCCGAACCGCCGCCGGACGCATTTCCCGCATGGTGAACCTGGGCGCGCACGTGAAGCTGGATCTGGCTCTGACAACCGGCGATGCAGTCACCGTGCACGTTGCCCGGCGCGAATATGAGGGTCTGGGATTGATAGCCGGGGAATCGGTGCTGGTCGACCTGGAAAGCGCCCGCGTGTTCGTAGAGGACTATGTCATCTGAACCAGATATCGCTCGAGTGCATGCGATCATTCGCGGTAAAGACTGGCCAACCGCTCTGGCGGCCGTGTGTGGCCAGTTTCCCGGGGCCGCAGTCTTCAGCACCAGCTTTGGTCTTGAGGATCAGGCCATCCTTCACGCCCTTGCTCAGGCCGGCCTTGCCCTGCGCGTGGTGACCCTGGACACGGGACGCCTGTTCGAGGAAACGCACGCACTGCACGCCCAGACGCGCAAGCGCTACGGCATCTCGATCGACGTCTTCTTCCCTGAGCCAGCAGCGTTGCGCCGCCTGATTGCCGAGCGCGGACCCAACGGATTCTACGACTCCTTGGAGAATCGCCGCGAGTGCTGCCGCGTGCGCAAGGTGGAGCCGCTGACGCTGGCCCTGGCTGGGGCGAAGCTATGGATCACCGGCATCCGGCGCGAGCAGTCCGAGGAACGCGCGCAGCTTGCGCCGATCGAGTGGGACGAGCAGCACGGACTGCTCAAGTACCATCCGTTGCTGGATGTGAGCGAGACGGAATTGCGCCGCTTCGTCACCTTGCACGACGTCCCCTACAATCCTCTGCACGACAAAGGCTATCCCAGCATCGGCTGCGCGCCCTGCACCCGCGCGGTGGCGCCGGGCGAGCCGGCCCGGCGCGGCCGCTGGTGGTGGGAAGACGATGCCAAGAAGGAATGCGGACTGCACGTGCAGAACGGCCGGCTGGTCCGGCGGAAGGAGAGCGATTCGTGAGTCTATTGTCCCACCTCGAGCGACTGGAAGCCGAGGCCATCTTCATCCTGCGCGAAACGGCGGCTCAGTTTGAACGGCCGGTGCTCATGTTCTCGGGCGGAAAGGATTCCATCATTCTGGCCCATCTGGCGGCCAAAGCCTTTCGGCCCGCGCTGTCGCCATTTCCCTATCTGCACATCGACACCGGCCACAATTTCCCCGAAACCCTGGCCTTTCGCGACCGATTCACGGCCCAGATGGGCGCCAAGCTGATCGTTCGGTTGGTGGAGGACAGCATCAGACTGGGTCGCGCGGTTGAAGAGAAGGGTAAATTCCCCAGCCGCAACCGGCAGCAGGCCGTCACCTTGGTGGACGCGATTGCCGAGTTGAAGCTGGATGCTTGCATCGGCGGTGGACGGCGCGATGAAGAAAAGGCCCGCGCCAAAGAGCGCATCTTTTCGGTGCGCGACGAGTTCGGCGGCTGGGAGCCGCGCCTGCAACGACCCGAACTGTGGAACCTGCTCAACGGGCGCATTCACGTGGGCGAGAACGTGCGGGTTTTTCCGCTCAGCAACTGGACCGAGCTGGACGTGTGGCAGTACATCCGGGCCGAGCGCCTGCCCCTGCCCGAGCTGTACTTTGCGCACCAGCGTGCGTGCATCGTGCGCGACGGATTGCTTTTTCCCATATCGCCTTTCGTGCGCATCGATCCCGAGGATGACGTGCGCCGGACGCAGGTTCGCTTTCGCACCGTGGGCGACATGACGTGCACCGCCGCCTTCCCGTCGGATGTGCGCGACGTGGATGGCATCATCGACGAACTGCGGGCCTCACCTGTGACCGAGCGGGGCTCGCGGCTCGACGACCAGCGCTCGGAGGCCGCCATGGAAGACCGCAAACGCGAGGGGTACTTCTGATGGAACTGCTGAGATTCATCACCTGCGGCAGCGTGGACGACGGCAAGAGCACGCTCATCGGTCGCCTGCTCTACGACAGCAAGACCCTGCTACACGATCAGGTGGCCGCCCTGGAACAGTCGAGTGCCAAGGGTGGCAACGGGCTGAACCTGGCATTGCTGACCGATGGCCTGCGCGCCGAACGCGAGCAGGGGATCACCATCGACGTGGCCTACAAGTATTTCGCCACGCCAAGGCGCAAGTTCATTATCGCGGACACGCCCGGGCACGTGCAGTACACGCGCAACATGGTCACCGGGGCCTCGACCGCGGATCTGGCCGTCCTGCTGGTGGACGCAGCCCAGGGCGTGCAGGAGCAGACCCGCCGTCACGCCTACCTGGCCAGCCTGTTGCGCATTCCGCACGTGGTGCTGGCGGTGAACAAGATGGACGCGGTCGACTGGTCGCAAGACGTCTACCATCGCATCCGCGACGAGTTTCTGGCGCTCACCCGCGCCTCTGGCTTTTCCGAGGTGCACGCCATCCCGGTCAGCGCGCTTCTGGGCGACAACGTGGTCGAGGCGTCAACACGCACGCCCTACTACGACGGGCCACCACTTTTGCGCTACCTCGAGGATCTCGAGGTTGACCGTCCCAGCGATCCTGAACGGGGCAGACTGCCAGTGCAATTGGTGCTGCGTCCAAGCGATCCAGCGCTGCAGGACTATCGCGCCTACGCAGGTCAGGTGACCTCGGGCGCGTTCCGGCCGGGCGATGCCGTGGTCGTGCTGCCTTCCAACATCCACACGACCATCGCTGGCATCGATCGCTACGGCGAGCCAGTAACCGAAGCTTTCGCCCCCATGTCCGTGGCCATTCGCCTGCGCGACGATGTCGACGTGGGCCGTGGTGAGGTGATTGCCTCGGCCAAGCGCCCCCTGCGAGTTGGGCAAGAATTGCGGGCGCGCCTGTGCTGGATGGCGGAGCGGCCCCTTGTCCCGCGCGCCCGCCTGTTGCTGCGGCACGCGACCGCTGCTTCGCCTGCCATTGTCACCGCCATCGAATCGGTGGTGGACGTCCACAGCTTCACCGACCAGCCCGCGCCGGCACAGCTAGCCTTGAACGAGATCGGCAAGGTGCGCATCAAGACCGCCCGGACGCTGGCCTTCGACACCTACGCCGAGGAGCGCGGTACCGGCGCCTTCGTACTGGTCGACGAAGCCAGCAACGGAACCGTGGCGGCCGGGCTCATCATCGCAGAGGAGCCGGCCACATGACCAACGGCTTCGTCAGCTTGGTGGGCGCCGGCCCCGGGCACCCCGACTATCTGACTGTGAAGGGCGCCCGCGTGCTCGCCCAGGCCGAGGTGATCGTCTACGACGCCCTGATTTCGGACGAGTTTCGCACGCTCTTTCCTGCCGACGCCGAGATTCACTTCGTGGGCAAACGCTGCGGAAAACACAGCACCAGCCAGGAAGAGATCTGCGCCCTGCTGGTGAATGGAGCCCAACGGGGCAAGCGCGTGGTGCGCCTCAAGGGCGGCGATCCGGGACTGTTCAGTCGGGGCGGAGAGGAAATTCTCGCTTTGCGCGCAGCCGGCATTCCCTTTGAAATTGTTCCGGGCGTCAGCTCGGTCTTCGCCGGGGCGGCAGCGGCGCTCTTTTCGCCCACCCACCGGGGCCTTTCCAATCGGCTGGTGGTGTTCGACGGACATGCGCTCCGCCACGACGATTTCGACTTCCGTCCGTTGCTCGCCCACCAAGGCACCACGGTTGTGCTCATGGGATCGCGCCAAGTCGAGAGGCTGGCCGCCGGGTTGATTGGTGCCGGCGCCTCACCGGAGCTGCCCATCGTTCTGGTCGAGAACGCGACCTTGGCGGATGAACACGTGGCCGTGGCCACGCTGGCCCGTGCGGCCGCCGGCAAGTTGGTGCCACGGACCGATGGTCCAGGGATCATCTATGTGGGGGCGGCTGTGGTTCTGGCACAGGCGTCGGCGCGCCAAGCGGTCGAGGCGGCGGCATGAGCGCGCGTCTGCCCCTGTTCGTGGACCTCGCTGGTCGTCGCGTGCTGGTGGTGGGCGGCGGCCGGGCCGCCGAACGCAAGCTGCCTGCCTTGCTGGATGCTGGTGCCGTGGTCACCTTGATCGCGCCCAAGGTGCTCGAATCGGTGTGCCGCCGACTGCACGCTTCGCCGCTCAGCCAATTGCTGCGACGGCGCGCCAGCGTTCATGACGTGACTGCGAAGTACACCCTGCTCTTCCCGCTCAGCGACGATCCCGACCTGAATCAGCAGCTCAGCGTCGCGGCCCGAGAGGCGAAGGTTTGGGTGGCAGGCTCCTCTTCACCCGATGGCGCCGACTTTCACCTCGGGGCTGTGGTGGATCGAGGGCCGGTGCGGTTGGCCATTTCCACCGGGGGCGCCGCGCCTGCGTTGGCGAGCTTGCTCGCCGAGATCCTGCGCCAACTTCTGCCTGAGACACTGGATGGCGACACGACAGCTCTTCGCCTGGAACGACAGCGTCTTCGCGCGGCCGTGGGCACGTCAGCTCGCCGGCGCGCTTTGCTCGTGCAGGCTGCGCAAGTTCTCGAAAACCGTCCGTCAGAAAGCAACTGAACGTGGAAACCGAAACGCTGCTTCGCCTCCCCGCGCGTGTGCGCCAGGACGTGGCTGGCTACGGCGCCGAGGTGGCGCGTTTCCAGCGTGGCGAGATCAACGCCGCTGCCTTTCGCGCTTTCCGCGTGCCCATGGGCGTGTACGAGNNTCGCGAGGCAGGCCGCTTCATGGTGCGCGTGCGCCTGGGGGCCGGCCTGGCCTTGCCCCACCAGCTTGAACGCATCGCCCGATTGGGCGGTCAGTACGGCAACGGCGTCTTGCACGTCACCACTCGCCAGGACATCCAGATTCACGATCTGACGCTGGAATCCACCGTGGCCGTGCAAGAGAAGTTGTTGGAGGTCGGCCTCAGCGCGCGCGGCGGCGGCGGCAACACGGTTCGCAACGTCACTGCGTGCCCGCGTGCCTCGGTCTGCCCCAAGGCCGTATTCGACGTGGCCCCGTACGCCATCGCCACCGCCGAGTACCTGCTGCAGAGCCCTCGCTCGTTCACTCTGCCCCGCAAGTACAAGATCGCCTTCTCGGGCTGCAGCGACGACTGCGCCTTCGCCTCGGTGAACGATCTGGGTCTTTTCGCCCACGAGCGCGACGGCCGCCAGGGCTTCGCCGCCTATGCGGGCGGTGGGCTGGGACCACAGGCAGCCGCTGGCGTGTTGATCGAGGAATTCATCGAACCGGCGCAGATCTTCCTGGTGGCCGAGGCCGTGCAACGCCTTTTCGATCGCCTGGGCGATCGCGCCAACCGACACCAGGCGCGTCTGCGCTACGTGCTGCGCAGACTGGGCCGCGAGGCGTTTGTCGACGAGTACCGCAAGGAACGCGCCGCCGTGGAGCACGAAGGCTTGGCCGAGGCCGTTCCCACGCTGCGCCCGTTTCCGACTTCAGTTGCGGGCGATGCGGGCGCAAACGAGTCGACAGTGCCTCCGGGTTTCCTGGCAGAACGAGATCCAACGCGCCTCACGCTGCACGTGCAGCTCCGCAATGGGCGAATTCCAGTGGAGGATCTCATCAAGGTCGCCCACATCGCACGCGACCTGGGCGCCGGCCTCGTGGCGGCGACCCAGCAACAGGATTTGCTGGTATTTGGCATCCCGGCCGAGCGTGTGGCGGCGGCTCGCGCCGCTATCGCCGAACTCGATATCCCTGCCACATCACGAAAGCCCAAGATCGTCGCCTGTGCCGGGGCCTCCACCTGCAAGTTGGGCCTGTGTCTCTCCCCGGCTCTCGCAGAAGCCCTGGAGCAACGCCTTGGTTCCGTCGACACCGCCGTTGGTCCCGAAGTCATTCGCCTAAGTGGCTGCCCGAATGCTTGCGGNNTCACGTCATTGCGGCTCTCGGCTTTGAAGGACGCGCCCGACGACACAACGGCCGACTGATGCCGCTTTACGAGGTCCTGGCTGACGGACGCCCGGAGGAAGGCAAGGTCAGGTTCGGCGAGCGGCTGGGCGCAGTGCCCGCCAGGCTGGTTCCCGACCTTGTGGCCGAAATCTACGCCCAGGGTCTTGCCGGCGCAGAGGCGCTGCGACTCCTGGTTCAGCGTTTCGCTCAGGTGCCAGACCGTGCGCCCGAGAATTTCTTCGTCGACGTGGGAGGCAGCGAGCCCTTTTCGCTGGCTGGTCGCGGACCGGGCGAGTGCGGCGCCGGCGTTCTTGATGTGGTTCGTGTCGACCTTGAAGACGCGGGAGATGCCCTGGCCGAGGCCCAACGATCGGCAACTGGCCCTGGGCGCAGCTCCAACGTCCACCGCGCCATCACCGCTACCGCTCGCGCCTTGCTTCCGCTCTTTGGTTTCGAAGCACGCAAGGACCGCGAGGTGTCCGACGCGGTCTCGCAGCACCTGATCGCGCCGGGATGGGTCGCCCCTAATACCGAACAGTTGCTCGCCGCCGCCATTGACTGGCGTCTCGGGGATTGGGAGAACCTGGATGACTTGCTGGAAGGCGCCCGCGTCTTTCACCAGCGGGTGCTCGACCTGTTCGCTTCCCTGGACGCCAATCTCCAGTTTCGTCTGGCCCCGATTGCCAAACCGGCGCCAGCGGCGACACAGACGCCATTGGCCCCGGTCGCCGACCTGCGCGGCGTGGCCTGTCCGATGAATTTCGTGAAAGCCAAGATCGCACTGGAGAGAATCGCTGTGGGCGAGACGCTGGATGTGCTGCTCGACGGCGGCGCCCCGACCGACAACGTGCCCGTCAGCTTCACCGAGCAGGGCCACCAGATTCTCGCCGTCACGCCCGAAGGCCCGAGCTTCCGGGTGAGTGTGAAGCGGGCCAAGTAGGACACCCATGCGGGTCGCGGGCCGTTTGATCTCGTCGGCAACACGCCGCTTGTGCGTCTAGCTGGGGAAGAAGGGATCCTGGTTGGCATCGCGGCGGGCGCGGTTGCATCTGCGCCGCTGGCCGCGCGCAAAGACCACGCGGGCAAGATGATCGTTGTCCTGCTGCCCGACGCTGCCGCTGCGCCTTGAACGACCTCCTCCCTGTGAATCTGGCGGTGAGGGCGGAGACTGGCTCAACTGACGACACGTCGGCCGGGGCGGGATGGTGTATTCGAGACAGCCTCGTCAAGCGCCCACAACTGGTGACAATACCCACCCAGCCGCGCTTCGAAGGCCCGGACAACGTCGCGCTGCCTCGCTCCGGCAGGGTTCTCCAACGCGCAATAAACCGCTCCGATTCGCCTATGGCCCCGGTCTTCCGGTGGTTGTCCCGGTTGGGCGGTAGCGTACGGTCACCACGCCGTTGTTGTTTGAATCTCCCGTGATCGCTCATTCAATGGAGATGCCCTGAATGGTCGGGTATGGCGTGGTGATGGCCTCCAGTGTCGTAGCGGTCTGGGCAGACACCCGCGCCGGGCAGGGAGGAGCCACCAATGGGGTCACGATTGTCAGGGTAGTCAGTCGCATCATCGGTTCAGGGTAAGAGCGGCCAAACTTTTTGCCGACTCTTCTCTGCGAGCTGCCGGAGGCGCGGTGCCCCGCACTCCTGTGCGCATGTGAGCGCCGCACCCTTCTCACATCATCGAGAAGATCGCTAGGGTTAGCGCGACGGGAGAGCGATCGGAGTAGGGATCCCGTGACATAGCGGTCCGGTGGCTTCTCTTTGACGAGCCGGACCCAGCCACCGAACTCATTGAATTTTGCTGGACGCAACTTGGGGGATGGAAGAGACTCCGTCTTGTTTGGCCGAAGGTCTTGTAGGAAAGAGGTATCGCATGTCGACAGGCGAAGGCCGGTGGTCGCTTCTTGAGAAGATCGTGGCACTTGTCGTCCCTATTATTGCCGCAACCGGTGTGGTCGTCGGCCTGATCAGAGGCTGTCCACCACCATCACCTCCACCACCACCTTTTGCCAAAATAGTCTCACCGCAAAAGAACGACCCAGCGGACGAAAACACGAAAGCCTCTGGAATCGCACGAAACATACCCAAAGATCACCACCTCTGGCTCGCCGTTCATCCGATTGTACAGGCTTTAGACGGTTATTGGCCTCAGGGTGGGGAGATTGTCTCTCGCCCAGCCTCGGATGACTGGGATGCCGTCGCGCGAGTTGCAGACCCGAAGGGCACTGTTGTCGACGTCATGATCGTGGTGGCGAACGAGACTGCTCATGCATGGTTCAAGAAATATCTGGAGACACAGCGGCTTCAGAATCGGTCTCCTCCGGAGCCGCTACCTAGCGGTGCTACGCCACTAGACAGTGTGCGTGTCATTGCCGCTGGGCCCAAGAACGTGCGCACGCTTGTTCCCGGAGACACGCTTTCGTTCATCGGGGCGCTGGGCTCGGGCGGACGCTCTTGCGCGAAGGAAGGGGAACCTCCGATCGCGCGCCTGTCCGCTACCTCGCGCGACCTTCCATTCGCAGGCTGCTGTTGGGAGTATCGGGAACCGATTCCGATCTCCCGGGGGGAACGTATTGGCTTCGCTCTCCAAACAGATGCCGCTGAGAAGGATGTGGAAGTGAAGGTCGAGGCTGGCAAACATGGAAGCCCGTCAGACACGGGGTGGCTTTACAAGGGACCCGTTGCAGGCACGGTGACAATGACTGAGTTGCTCAAAGAAGACGGGACGTCAGGGCTTCCGTTGAACCGAGATCTTCTCGTGAGTCGTTTGTGTTTCGCAGTTCGCGGCGCGGGTCCTCAACCGGCAAACATACGCCTGACGCGAGCAGAAATCGTTGGTCACCAAGATCCCTAGCCGCAGGGCCCAGAAAGGAATGGATTTGCCATGGAGACGAAACGACGCGAATTGAAGACGCTTGCGATTGCGCTTCTTGTGGGACTTGTGGGAGGCTTGTGGCCCGGGTTCGGCCCTTGGATGTCCGAGCAGATGGCACACCGAGCCTTTGCTGACTCGAAAGGGAGGAGCAAGCGGGATTTGATGGCTGGGGACAGCCTATCGTTTATTGGGCAACTGGGCGACGGCGGGCGCCTTTGTGAGGAGGAGAGGCAAGGCAAGGTTGCGCACTTGCACTTGTCTACGCGCAGATATCCATTCGGAGGCTGCTGCATAGAGTACCTGAATCCAATCACAATCTCGACCGGTGAACGCATCAAGCTTTCTCTTCGTGCAGATGCTGAGGAAAAGGATGTCGAAGTGAAGGTCGAGGCTGGTACCCATGGAAGCCCGTCAGAGACGGCGTGGCTCTACAAGGGGCGAATCGAGGGCAATGCCGACAAAGAGATCAACAGCGTTCTCAAGGAGGACCCACGAACGGGAGTTCCTTTGACCAAGCCCTTCGTTGCATCACGGCTCTGCTTTGCCGTCTTAGGCGAAGGCCAGGAGCCGGCCGACGTGCGCCTAACCCGGGCCAAGATTGTTCCGTCACGGTGAGCCACCAGTGGGCCACGGAAGCTCCGAACCCTCCTTCCGCAGCGAAAAGGATCGCGCCGTCCTGGCCATGGTGCTGGCCACTAAACGCGAGGGCAGGCTTCGCCCCGGCATGACCATCGTCGATTGTCGCCGCCGGCACATGCTGCCCACCTTCACCACCGGAAACCCGGGACCCACCTTCGTGGCGAGTGCCACACTCGGAGGAGGTGTCAAGGGCAAGCTAGCTTCGCTCCTCGTCGGAGACGACCTGGACACCTCCTCCGAGTGTGGCGGATTTGGCCAATATGGGGCGGGTCCCGGAGCATAGGGCTATAATGTCCGATACACTCTGTCACCTAGAAACCTGGCCCGGCCCTATACCCGGGCCGAACCGAAAGACGGATCCGCAACTTCGCCGTCGGTCGGCGGGGTTTCCTTTTCACCGGCTCCGTGCGCGGCGGTGAGCGCCTGGCGGTGGCCTACACCCTGGTCGACAACTGCCTCATCCTTGGAGCAGTCGGAAGAAGCACCATTTTGCCTTCCGAATAGAAATGTCAGATATATGTGTGTTCTGTACATCAACCTACACACCCAAACTATCGCTATACCCAGCGGCTCGCGGCGTTGCGGGAGCGCTGGCAGCGCTCCGGCGACCGCAGCGTAATGCGTCGAGGGTTGCTCGACCTCCTGCAGGCGTTGGAGGAATCGTGAATGAAATCGGAAGCCAGCGGTCCGAGCATTTCGCGTTTCCGCCACAGTCGAGCGCCGAGGCAAGCCCGAGCCACAGGGCCTCGGCACGAATGGAGCCAATTGGTGACGTGCCCGGTCGCCGCTGATACGATACCGACCACAAGCCAGCCCGATGCCCAGTCTCGCAAGGACACAGAGTAGCGTTCCTGCTCTCATCTCTGGAAAACCAGATGGGGCGAGGCGTGACCTCACAGACGCGCGTGCGGACAAGAGCGCCGTGGCTCGCTGCATAAACATGACGAGCCCAACCGTTCCAACCAAAGCTAGCGGGAAGGCCTAGATGCGAAAATTCACGATGTTCTTCGAGCCCATGACGATCGAACACCTCGGGCTCCGACTCTACAGCCACTTGCCACCGGTCATCTCCGAGCTGGTCTCAAATGCCTACGATGCCGAGTCTCCCAAGGTCGAAGTCGTGCTGCCGTCGGAGATCACGTCCGACGCTGAGGTGGTCGTAAGGGACTGGGGACACGGCATGACGGAGAATGAGGTCCAGGACCATTTTCTTCCGATCGGCAGGAACCGCAGAGGCCGTGACTCCACCGCAAGGATGTCCAAGAACGGAAAGGTTCGCGTCACTGGCCGAAAAGGGCTCGGCAAGCTCTCTGGCCTCGGTGTCGCCCGGGAAATGGAAATCCGAGCTGTGAACAGTGGTCTGGCCACGTGTATCGCGCTGAACTACGACGACATGCTTGCATGGCCACAGACAAACGCCGGCCGCCCATACGAGCCGAAAATCGTCGCAGAGCGTTGCGGCCCGACTAAGGACGCCGACGGTGTCGAGGTTAAGCTGCGGAAACTTCGCCGGCACCGATCGATCAATGTGCAGCTCGTGCGCGACGGACTGGCAAACCGGCTCACCTTCATCGGGAAGAGTTTCGAGGTCTTCGTGAACGGCGTGAAGCTCAATCCTCCCGATCGGCGAGCCGAATGCGAGAAGGCTTGGGCGGTCAGTGCCATTCCACCCCGCAACGGAAAGATCGACAGCAAGCATACCGTTGATGGCTGGATCGGCTTCGTAGAGAGCAGCTCGCAGACCGGACGTGGAATCGACATCTTCGCGTCAGGAAAAGCAGTTGAGTTGCAGAGCTACTTCAACTACCCGAGCACCCATGCGCAGTTTGCACGAGCCCATCTAGTCGGCGAGGTAGTCGCCCAGTTTCTCGACGACGAGGAGGACCTTGCAGGCACAGCAAGGAACTCGGTTGTGTGGGAATCCGAAGCGGGCCAAGCGCTTCAAGAGTGGGGAAGGGAAGCTCTGAAGTGGGCATTCGATCAATGGCTTGACGCGAGGAAGAAGCGCAAGTCGAGTGAGATCATTAAGATCGCCGGATTCGACAAGTGGCTCGAAGGCCGGACTCCGACCGAGCAAAGGGCAGCGCAGAAGATGATCGCGATTCTCGCCAACGATGAGCGAATGGAGCCGGAGTCCGCGGCCGGACTGCTCGAAATCGTTAAGTCTAGCGTCGAAACGATAGCGTTTCGGGATCTGGTCGACACGATCGAAGCAGAAGGATCAGATCCGGCGCAACTCATGCGTCTATTCCAAGAATGGCGAGTCATCGAAGCACGAGAGCACCTCAAGTTGGCTGACGGCAGAACCGAGGCTATCGACAAGCTCCAAGAATTCATTGACAGCGACGCTTTGGAGGTCCAACAGGTTCAGCCGCTGTTCGAGCGGAACCTGTGGCTAATTGACCCGTCCTGGACTGAAGCGGACGCGCAGGCAACCTACTCCCAGCTCATCAAGAATGAGTTCCCGGAGCCGAAGGACACGGAGGAGCAGGATCGGCGTCTCGATCTCCTTGGGGTCAGAGCGGGCGGCGAAATTGTGATCGTTGAACTCAAAAGACCGAACAGGGTTGTCAGCAGGAAGGACCTCGAACAGATCGAACGCTATGTCGACTGGGCTCGGGTTCAATGGGGCGGAGGAACCGGCCCAGACTCCGTGCGCTTCGTCTCGGGCATTCTGATCGTCGGAAAACTATCGAACAAGGCGGACGTGCCACCCAAGATCGAGCGGCTTGCAGCCAGTCACATCCGAGTGGAAACCTACCGAGACCTTCACCACAGGTCCCATGAGTACTACGCACAAATCGAAAAGCAACTCCAGAAAGTCGCACCCGAGTATGCCCGGCAACACCGAAAGAAGAAGTAGCAAGCGTCTTGTCGCCATCGACCTTTTTGCAGGAGGTGGCGGTCTTTCAACTGGGCTTCGCAAGGCTGGTTTCAACGTAGCCGCTGCCGTTGAAGTTGACCGTTTGTCGGCTGAGGTCTATCGCGCGAACCACGCGAAAACGAAGCTGATCGAGAGTGACATTAGGAAAGTCAGCGCGGAAGAGCTACGCAAACTTGTCGGAGGGCCGATTGACCTGATCGCCGGCTGCGCCCCCTGCCAGGGCTTTTGCTCCCTCACCAGCAAGTGGGCTCGCGAGGATCCGCGAAATCTCCTCCTCCTTGAAATGGCGAGAATCATCGAAGGACTTCTTCCGGAAACCGTCATCATGGAGAACGTCCCCGGACTGGCGGACAGAGGCAGCGCGATATTCCGAGAGTTCACCTCCCGCCTTCGATCCGCGGGCTATTACATCCAGTACGGGGTCGTGCAGATGGCCGACTACGGCATTCCTCAACGCCGACGTCGTCTGGTACTGTTGGCGGGAAGAGGTTTTGCCGTTTCCCTCCCGGAGGCCACACACGCCAGGGTGGCGGACAAGAAGACGGAGCCGACGAGAAGTCCATGGGTGACGGTCAGGCAGGCAATCGGGGGGATGCCTTTCCCCGTCGGATTCTCGGTGGCGTCACGAGACGGCGGTCCCCGGACATTCGACTGGCATGTCGTGCGCGACCTGCAGCCGCAGACCAAAGCCCGCTTGAAAGCTGCCGTTCCCGGCAAGACGTGGAAGGCCATTCCCGTTGCGATTCGTCCGAAATGCCATCGAGGCGACTACGACGGATTCACCAACGTCTACGGCCGCATGGAATGGGATGCCCCGGCACCGACCATTACCTCGGGTTGCACGACGCCCTGCAAGGGCCGCTTCGGGCATCCCGACAAGCGACGAACCACGATCTCGGTTCGAGAGGCGGCGATCCTGCAGGGGCTCCCGACCTCGTACCGGTTCCCGACTGATCAGATCGATGCCCTCTGTGGAATCATCGGAAACGCGGTGCCGCCTGGTTTTGCCAAAGCCGTCGGGAAACACGTCAAAACGTCGCTACTTACGCACCGCTCGCTTATCCGTCGGGGGCGCGAATCTGCGACCTAGGACGGCGTCGTTCGGTTGGCTTCTGGCTGGTCGCGGACCGGGCGAGTGCGGCGCCGGCGTTCTTGATGTGGTCCGCGTCGACCTGGAAGACGCGACCGATGCCCTGGCCGAGGCCGCGCGAGCCGCGACTGGTCCTGGACGCAGTTCCAATGTCCACCGCGCCATCAGCGCAACCGCGCGCGCATTGCTGCCACTGTTTGGCATCGAAGCGCGCAAGGACCGTGAGGTTTCCGCCGCTGTCTCGCAGTACCTGATCACGCCGGGATGGGTCGCCCCTGATACCGAACAACTGCTCGCCGCCGCCCTCGACTGGCGTCTCGGGGATCGGGAGAACCTGGACGATCTGTTGGAAAGCTCTCGCGTCTTCCACGAGCGCGTGCGTGCCTTGTTCGCTTCCCTGGACGCCAATCTCCAGTTTCGTCTGGTTCCGATCACCAAACCGGCGCCAGCCCTGGCACAGACGCCCGCAACCCCGGTCGCCGACCTCCGCGGCGTGGCCTGCCCGATGAACTTTGTGAAAGCCAAGATCGCACTGGAGAGAATCGCTGTGGGCGAGACGCTGGATGTGCTGCTCGACGGCGGCGCCCCGACCGACAACGTGCCCGCCAGCTTCACCGAGCAGGGCCACCAGATTCTGTCCATCACGCCCGAGGGCCCGAGCTTCCGGGTCAGCGTCAAGCGGGCCAAGTAGGACACTGGACTTGATCCGCTTTCGCGGACACCCAGCTAGCGCAGGATCTGCGAGTTGATGATCTGGGCGGGACTCTTGGCGATGACGTAGAAGCCGGGAAGATCGGGGGTCTCGAAAGTGCCGCGGGGGTTGTTGCGGGTGATCGAGTCTGTGATGGTGATTGACCCGGTTTGGTTGTTACTGACGAAGAAAATCGCGCTGCCACCTTCGTTCGCCATGTTGTTCTCGATCAGGCTG
>PMKP01000045.1:0-2753 GCA_003157775.1 Myxococcales bacterium
CAGTGGCGGAACCAGCGCGGCCGGCGGCGTACGCAGCGGTGGCACCAGCGCGACAGGTGGCGCCGGCAGCGGCGGCGCCAGCGCGATGGGAGGCGCGGGCAGCGGCGGGACTACCGCCGCGGGCGGCACGCCAGCCAGCGGTGGCACTACCTTTGGTGGCACCGGGGGAACCACCGGTGCGGCAACAAGTGCTGCGTCGGCGTCGGGGGGCTCGGCGACGACGGGCGGAACCAGTGCGACAACCGGGACGGGCGGCAGCGCGACGGGCGGCACCAGCGGAACCCCGGGCTCGACGGTTACCGGCACGAATTCAGGAGGCGGGTGTGATGTCGTCGGGGTCAACCGCAGGACCACCCGCTGGGGTGCCATGCTGGCAATCGGTGCCGTGGTTGCCGAAAAGCTTCGGCGCCTGGTCGGCAGCGGCGATCAGTCGTCGTGATTCGGCGGGGTGCAGGAGGGCTTCCCAACGCTCGAAGCTCGGTTGCCTCTCCCGCACTCCATGGGTACGCGTCATTCAATGTTCCGACAGCAGCGTCAAAATTGGCACATCGCACTCTTGATTCATTGCGTTGGCGGACGGCAGCCGCTGCCTTGCGGCGCGCGGACGCCAAGACCTGTGCCCACACACGTCTACATGCGAGACGCGGTTTTATCTCCGATTCGCACTTTTTCTGACCCTCCTCCGAAGTCCACGCCACTGCTTTGATAGTTGGAAGTCTTGTCTTCGCGGTGAATCCTGCCCAGACATTTCGGCGGAGAACTAGGACCCTGATTTTTCCGGGAACCCACTGACATCAGACTTTTTTGTCTTTCCGTCCGGCACCCTTGCAGTATGCTAAAGCCCGTCGCGGGGTAGCATCCTGCATCACCACCTAGCGTTCAAAGGAGATTTCAAGGCCATGACGATCCGCTCGACTGTCCTATCCTCTGTTGTGTGTTTGCTTCTAGGTTTGAGCGCTGCAGGCTGCGGCAGCGGCGGCAGCACCGGCAGTACTCCCCTCACCGCAGCCCAATTCGGTGACAAATACAAGTTCTCCGCTACCGACGTGTCCGGTTGGGCACAGGCGCCAGCTTCCGATCCGACTGCCTACAACGTTTACAACGGCGGCGATGAATTGGTTGGCAGGCTCGACGGCGGAGACGTCTATACCTCCAGAGGGTGCCGAGTGAGCATGTACCAGGACCTGGTGGGTCCTGATCCGGAGATTTGCACGGTGGTAGCCATGGATTTTGGCACGAGTGACAATGCCACTACGATGTTCACTTATCAGCAGACGAGTGGTGCTTCCAATACCATCCCGGGATATGGCGCGTCGGACGCGATCGGATCCAATTTCTCACTAGGCGGCCAAAACGTGTTCGCCCATTTCCAGGCGTCGTATTTCGAATTGCAATTGAGCGGGTTTGCCGACGCGACTTCGGCGGGAGCCGCGGCAAAGCTGTTTCTTGACGTGCTCAAAGCAAAAACCAACTGAAGAAGGAAGCACCCATGTCTAAAGATCCACACCCTCAGCGCCGCGATTTCCTCAAGACAGCCGCAGCAACCGCGGCAGGGGCGATAGGGATGAGTGCCCTAAAATTCGACAAGGTTCAGGCCCAGTCGACTGGGGGGTGGGTTGCTGGCATGCAGATCAATCCGGCCATTGACAACAAGCGGGTCATCTGCTGCCACGACCCGAAGATGCTGACGGCCGTGCCCACGAACAAGGACTTTACCAGCACGAACAACGCGATCGCTGGGGCCGTGGTCGCCGCCAACCTGGACGAGATGGCAATGCAGCTCGCCCAGAAATCCACCGCGGATGCTGCCTGGAGCACGATCTTCCGGTCGAGCAAGGCCTGGGGAAGTACGCGAGTCGCCATGAAGACCAATGGGATTGGTGGCAGCACCACTAACCGTCCCAAATGGGCGATCTACAAGAAGATCTGCGATGTGCTGATCAACCTCGGCGTCTCGCCGACGAACATCGTTCTTTACGACGCCTGTGACGACGCATCGGTCTACTATAACGCCTACATCAGTACCACTGACACAACCAAGATTCGCTCAGCACCAACCAGCGTTAGGGCGGCAGGCATGGGCGGTTTCCAGGCGGTCACCCTTACCAACGCCACTGGTATTTCCATCGCCGCCGACCTTGCCAGCGGCGCCATTGACATCCTCGTAAATGTCGCGGCATGCAAGATGCACAATGGTACCGGCGGCCATTTCAACTACATTTCCACCCTGTGCATGAAGAACCATCTCGGCACCTTCACCGACGGTTCGAAGGCGCAACACTCGGACAATCTGCACGTTGCTGGCAACGGTGCCTCGCCTCCGCCGGCTCCCTTGGCTCTCTTCGAGATCAACAAGCATTCCGCCATCCTCGGCGGTACTCCCGTTCGCCAGCAACTGTGCATCGTGGATGCAATTCTGTCCAACGGCGCCAGCGGTCCGGGCGGGGCCTGGGACAACCGTACTGACCGTCTTGTCATGGGTACCTTTGCCCCCATCGTGGACTACTTTGCGACAAAGAAGATCCTACTCGACAGCACGATCATGAGCGGTTCTCCCATGCCAGCGCTGGGAGTGACCAACGCTGCCACCATCGTTCCGATGTTCCTCACGAACTTCGGCTATGCCGAAACCGACACTTTCCAGTGGGTTGAATACACTCCTGACAGTCCGCCCCCCATAGGCGGAAGCACCGGCAGCACCGGGGGGACCAGCGGCTCTGGAGGCGCCAGCAGCGGCGGGACTAACGCCTCAG
>PMKP01000045.1:2771-3276 GCA_003157775.1 Myxococcales bacterium
CCAGCGGTGGGAACAACTCCACTGGAGGCGCAGCCAGCGGTGGAAACAACTCCACTGGAGGCGCAGCCAGCGGTGGAAACAACTCCACTGGAGGCGCGGCCAGCGGAGGAAACAACTCCACTGGAGGCGCGTCCAGCGGTGGCACCACATCAGGCAGCGGTGGCGCCGGGGCAACCGGCGGTGTGACGACTGCCTCGGCATCAGGAGGCTCAGCGACGACAGGCGGAGCCACCTCAGGAAACGGCACGGGCGGCAGCAGCGGAACCCCGGGCTCGGCAGCTACCACGAATTCAAGTGGCGGTTGTGATGTCGCCGGGGTCGACCGCAGGGCCACCCGTTGGGGCGCGATGCTGGCGTTCGGTGCCGTGGTCGCCGAAAAGCTTCGGCGGCTTGCAGGCGGCAACGATCGGTCGTCGTGACACAGTAGACAGCCGGACGAAAACGGCGGGAAGGCCCGCCGGAATGTGCTTGCGCCTTCCGTGTCGCGCAGGCGTGGATCGGTATA
>PMKP01000257.1 GCA_003157775.1 Myxococcales bacterium
GATGGCCGCCAAGGACATGGGCGCGGCCCGGCGAACACCAATTCTCGCGGCGGTGCCCAAGATGTTCTTCCCCGCGCTCGTGATCCTGCCCGGCCTCATCGCCATCGCTCTGCACAGCGCGGGCGGCAACTTTCATCTTCCGTCGAAAAACGGCGGGCTGGACTACGACATGGTGGTTCCCACCATGCTTGCCCACTACTTTCCCACCGGCATGCTCGGGCTCGGCCTGACGGCCTTGATGGCTTCGTTCATGAGCGGGATGGCCGGCAATGTGACGGCCTTCAACACGGTCTTCACCTACGACCTGTACCAGGGGTACATCAAGAAGGACGGCGACGACGCGCACTATCTGGCCGTGGGGCGCTGGACCACCGTGGTCGGCATTGTCGCTTCGATGGCCGCTGCCTATGCGGCGGCGTCCTTCAACAACATCATGGACATCCTGCAACTCGTGTTTGCGTTCGTGAACGCGCCGCTGTTCGCGACCTTCCTGCTTGGTATGTTCTGGAAGCGCACCACCGGCCACGGCGCATTCTTCGGCCTGATAGCAGGCACCGTGGCCGCCGCCATCCACCACGGACTTTCCCTGCCTCACGGCGCCAGCGCTGGCATCAAGGGCGGCTGGTTGGGCGCTGTCCACTCCTACCCGAGCGAAATGGCGCAGAACTTTTGGACCGCGATCTTCGCCTGGTCGACCTGCTTTATCGCGACCATCCTCATTTCACTCGCCACCCGCCAGAAGAAAACCGACGAGGAGCTAGGCGGGTTGGTCTATTCCCTCACCTCCAAGATCAAGGAGCGCGATGCTCGCTGGTGGCAACGCCCGGCCCTGCTCGGCAGCATCGTGCTGGCTCTCGCCGTCGTTCTCAACCTTCTTTTCTGGTAATTGCCATGCACCTCGATGTCAGAATTCCCATCGGTCTTCTCTTCGTCGTCTTTGGCGCCATCCTCGCCATCTTCGGCCTGTTCTCCGACCCGGCCATCTACCAGAGCCACTCCCTCGGTATAAATGTCAATTTTGCCTGGGGCCTGGTGCAAATCGCATTCGGCGCCGTGATGCTCTGGCTGGCCTACCGCGGGAGAAAGGCCAAAGTGCAGATTCCCGGGGGAGTGAAACGATGAAACGTCTCCAGTACATCTTTGTATTTGTTACCCTCGCTATTCCTGGTATCGCCAATTCCGCGAATCCATCAGCTTCACGTGAGCGTCTGTTGATGGATTTCGGCTGGAAGTTCCATCTTGGCAATGATTGGGGCATTGGCCAAGGTCTCTCAAAAGCCGGCGCGGGCTATGGGCCGGCTAGTATGGACTACAGCGACGCGAGCTGGCGCCAGGTCCAGCTGCCCCACGACTGGGCCATCGAACTTCCCTTCGACGCGAAGGCCGATGGCTCGCACGGATTCAAGGCGCTCGGCTCGGGCTTTCCGCAGAACAGTGTCAGTTGGTATCGGCGCACGTTCGATCTTGCAAAGGACGATGCCAATCGGCGGCTTTGGCTGGAATTCGATGGTGTGTTTCGCGACTGCACAGTTTTCGTGAACGGCTGGTTTGTTGGCCATCACGAGAGCGGATACACCAGCTTCCGCTACGACATTACTGATGTGGCGAAATTTGGTGAAAAGAACCTGGTTGCGGTTCGGGTCGATGCGACACAGACCGAGGGATGGTTCTATGAAGGCGCGGGTATCTATCGCCACGTTTGGCTGGTGAAGACCGCGCCGGTCGCGATCGCGCCCGAAGGTATCTTCGTCACGAGCCATTTCGCGAACAACACCCCGACCGGTCCGGCCAAAGTGCATGTGCAAACCGAGCTGCAAAATGCACAGCCCACGCCGGCTTCTGTAGTGGTCGGCTGGGAAATACTCGCGCCCGATGGCAAGGTGCGTGCGCGGGGCCGAAAACCCTCGCGCGTCTCTGGAGCGGCGACGACCACCGTACAGTATGAAGGCACGGTCGATAAGCCTGAACTATGGTCGCCCGAGACTCCGGACCTCTACAGGCTTGTGACCACCGTCGTCGAAGGTGGGAAGACAATAGACCGCATCGAGACCTCCTTCGGCATCCGGACAGTGGCTTTCGATGCGCAAAAGGGATTCTTGCTCAACGGCCAGCCCTACGTCATCAAGGGTACCTGCAACCATCAGGACCACGCGGGCGTGGGCGCGGCCATGCCCGACCGGCTCCAGTATTTCCGCGTCGCCCGGCTCAAAGAGATGGGCAGCAATGCCTATCGCACCTCGCACAATCCTCCGACCCCCGAACTGCTCGAAGCCTGCGATCGGCTCGGCATGTTGGTAATGGACGAGAACCGCCTGCTGGGTAGCGATGCCGCCAATACCGACCAGCTCGAAAGTCTCGTCAGGCGCGACCGCAATCACCCGAGCGTCTTCATCTGGTCAATCGCCAACGAGGAGTGGAGCACGCAGGGCACGCCCGCGGGCAAGCGCGTGGGAGCAGCCATGCAGGCCGCGATCCGTCGTCTCGATCCCACCCGACCGATCACGTACGCGGCGCCGGTGGGCAATGAATTCGCCGGTATCAACGAGGTCATCGAAGTGCGTGGCTGGAACTACCACATTGGCAAAGATGGCGACGATTACCATGCGGCCCATCCGCAGCAGCCCAACCTTGGTACCGAGCAGGGCAGCACGGTGGGCACTCGCGGCATCTACGCCAACGATCCCGTGCGTGGCTACGTCAGCGCCTACGATGACAATGCCCCGGACTGGGCGAACAGCGCGCATGACTGGTGGACCTTCTACGACGCGCGCCCCTGGCTCTCGGGCGGATTCGTATGGACGGGCTTCGACTACCGGGGTGAGCCGACGCCCTACGACTGGCCCTGCATCAATTCGCACTTTGGCATCCTTGATACCTGCGGGTTCGCCAAGGACAATTTCTGGTACTACCGCTCGTGGTGGCAGGACTGGCCGGTGTTGCACCTGCTTCCGCACTGGAACTGGCCGGGCAAAGAAGGGCAGACGATCGAGGTCCGTGCGCTCAGCAATTGCGACGAGGTCGAACTCTTCCTGAACGGCCAAAGCCTTGGCAAAGAGGCGGTGCAGCGCGACTCGCAGCTCAAATGGAAAGTGAAATACGCGCCCGGCGTACTTTCCGCCAAGGGCAGCAAGGCCGGGAGGGTCGTCGTCGAGGAACGGGTTGAGACCACCGGCGCACCCGCGGCCGTGCAACTCCACCCCGACCGGCCGGCGATCGATGCCGACGGCGAGGATATCTCCATCATCACGGCAGCGGTTGTCGACGAGCAGGGCCGCGTCGTTCCCGCGGCGAACCATCCCATCAGCTTTGAGCTGGAAGGCCCTGGCCGGATTCTCGGCGTGGGCAATGGCAACCCAAGCTCCCACGAACCTGACACACTCGTTCCCACTGCAACGTCTCGTTCCCTGCCCATCAATGGCTGGCGCTACAAGAAAGGGATCAACCCCTACGACGCAAACATTCCCGAGGTCGCGGAAAAACTCGATGACTCCGGCTGGCAGACCGCTGACGTGAACCGGGAGCGGGGCCCACTCGGGCTGCACGACAGGGCGGTCTTTCGCACGCGTTTCAATATCTCCGCGAAAGATCTGGCCATGCCTGTGGTTGAACTGTGGTTCGGCAAGATCGACGGCGGCGTCGCGGTCTTCCTCAATGGCCAGAAGATCGGCAGCGCGGGCGACTCGCGCGCCGCCTCGGTCTACGACGTGAAGAAGTTACTCCGAGCCGGCGAAAACGTCCTCGCGGTCACCTTGGCGAACTACGGCCCCGCGGCCGGCCTCAACAAAGGCGTGGCCTTGCGCCTGCAGGACAACCCCGCCAAGGTGGCCTGGAGCCGCAGCGTATTTGGCGGCCTCGCCCAGATCATCGTGCAATCCTCGAAAGAGCCGGGCACGCTCAAGCTCACCGCGCGCGCCAAGGGGCTCTCGTCAGCGAGTGTCCCAATCGCGACCCGTGCGGTGGCCGTTCGGGCTGCCTTGCCTTGAATCTACAGACCTTCGCCATCCGCTTTGCATCGATAGTCTTCGACGTCGGGCAGAAGGGAATGTGCTCCATGGTTTCAAATGTGTTGGTTGGTCTTCTGACGGGCTTGATAACAAGCGCCGTCGTCTCGTGGTTCTTCTACCGTCTCGGTCGTGGCGATGCGCGCAAGATGCAGTGGGTCTCCCAGATCGACTCGATCTTGCTTCGACTCGCCTATCTCGATCCCAAGAGACGTGAGAGCATTAGGCCGGGCGATGGAGTCGACGACACGAGCCATGCGCTCTTGTGTTCGAGCGCCCTGATGGCGTCTTCGGGATTCAAGACAGGCGCGGATACCGTGCGGTCCATTGCCGCCACGATGGCCGATTGGTGCGCCACGAAGGAGCCAAAGAGCTATGATGACGGTGAGCGGATG
This sequence comes from Myxococcales bacterium, assembly GCA_003157775.1. Classification (GTDB taxonomy): domain Bacteria; phylum Myxococcota_A; class Polyangia; order Fen-1088; family Fen-1088; genus Fen-1137. The sequence goes on from PMKP01000257.1 coordinate 4,397, forward strand.
AAGCGACAGTGGGAGGCTCAACTCACTACGCTACGCGCACCTCTACTCAAGTAGGTCTGGTATGGGCGGCTTCGGAGGTGAACGACGTCTAATTGATGGGCTGACGGTATTGTAACCCCTAAGACTGATCATTGTGGAGGCTGCCCTATGCGAACCCCTTGGATGTTGTTTCTGCCGTTGTTCTTTTCACAGGCTCTCTTTGCCGCTGATGCTGATCTCAACTGGGTGAAGAACGGCGATTTTGTTTCCAGGGAAGCCTGGACGGGCGATGCCCTGTTTGTGGAGCAAGGCCGCGACGGCGGCCGGGCCGCCGTGCTGGTGAACCAACAACCCCGGTGGTCCACCTACCGGCAATCCATCGCCCTTCCGAAACCCGCGCCTCCGGTAGTGGAAATCTCCTTCGGCATGAGGTCCCAGGATGTGAAGCCGGGTTCCAAGCCCTGGGAACTGGCCCGCATGAACGTGACCTTCTTCGATGAAAAGGCGACCCAAGTCGGTGGCTGGCCCGAAGATCCCGGCCGAGCGGTCGGCACCACCGATTGGAAGACCTATACCCATCACTACTCGGTACCCGCCGGAACGGCGACCGTGGTGATTTCGCTGGACCTCGGCAACGCCGTGGGCAAGGTCTGGTTCGACCGGGTGAAACTCTTTGTATACGATTTTGATTCAAGGCCCCTGCCCGCCGGAGCCGTCGCCACCCACCCGAAATCAAAGAGTTCCTCCAAGACCCCGACCGACAACTGGCTCCTCAACCCGGGTTTCGAGGATATCGTTTCGACCGATTGGTCCGCTTTCAGTCTGGCCACGCCGGGCCGTGAATCCATCCATTGCCTCTTCCTCGAAAACAGCAAGCCGGAATGGAACGTCTCGTCCCAGACGGTGGACTTCAAGGGGCAAAGCGCCGCCACCTTGGTGCTGTCCGGTTGGATTAAGACCGAGGACGTGAAAAAGGGCGACCAACCCTTCATGGCCGCGCGTTTCAGTGTGGACTTCCGGGACGCCAACAATCGGCAGGTGGGCGGTTGGCAGGGTGGCGTGGGAACCATCGACGGTACCGCGCCCTGGACGAGATACGAGAAGGAGTATCCGGTCCCCGCGGGGGCAGTTCGGGCCGAGGTGGGCGCAGGGCTGCCCCATTGCACGGGCCGGGCCTGGTTCGACGACCTGGCCATCTACCTGTTGGACGCTTCGGGAAGACGCCTGACGGCCAAGCTCGTCTCGGAACAAAGAAGCGACCAAAGCGATTGGCAGGCCTTTGTGCCGGGGCAAAGCGCGGACGCCACGTCTCTGGACCTTTCGTCGCTCAATGAAACCCCGGCCGGGAACCACGGGTTCACGACCGTCCAGGGGGGCCGATACGTCTTCGCCGACGGTACCCCCGTCCGTTTTTGGGGCACCGACCTGGTGGGCGGCAACGCGTTCCTTTCCCATGAAAAGGCCGACGCCGTCGCCAAACGCATGGCCCGATTGGGCATCAACCTCGTCCGCCTGCACCACATGGATGCGCCCTGGGCCACCCCCAATATGTTCGATCCCGAGGCGGAGGACACCCAGACCTTCTCCGCGGATTCCCTGGACAAGCTGGATTACCTGCTCGCCGCCCTGAAGAAGAACGGCATCTACGTGTACCCAGACCTCCTCGTACATCGCAAATTCCGGGAAGGCGACGGTGTGGCTGATTTTGCCCTGCTGGGGAATGGGGCCAAAGGCGTGGCGCACTTTTCCCGACGGGTCATCGAGTTGAACAAGAAGTACGCCAAGATGCTGTTCACGCACAAGAACCCCTATACCGGGAAGTCCCTGGCCGAGGATCCCTTCTTCATGGGCACCGAACTCGTGAACGAGTCCTCGATCTTCACCGGTTATGGGATCGAGGATTTCCCCCCGGCCTTCGAGGCCGAACTGCAGAAGCTCTACCAGGCTTGGGGCGGCAAGGGCAAAATTACCCGTTTCGCCTGGGACTGGAGCAGGCAATCCCTCAAGGCGGTTCGCAACCTGGAAAACGCGGAACAGAGCATGCGCTTTTTGGCAGCCACCACGGAAGCCACCAACGAGGAAATGCGCGCGTACCTCCGGTCTCTGGGCACAAAGTCGCTCTTCACCATGAGCAACCAGGGGCTTGCGATCCTGGCCGACCTGCGCGCCGACGCCAAGNNATGGACCACATCGACACCCACGCTTATTGGGACCTGATCTGGAGGGTCGACGCGAACGGGGGCACCGACTATGCGCCTTTCGACAACACTTCGCAGTTACTGAACCCGTTCAAGGATACGCTGGTTTTCCACCTTGCTTCTGGCACGGTCTTGGACAAGGCCACAGTCGTCACCGAGTGGAACGATTGCGTCCCCAATGAGTTCCGCCTGGAGGGCCCGGTCCTGATGGTTTGCTACGGCTCGCTCCAGGATTGGGGCGGCATGCTTCAGTTCGACTACTCCCCTGACCTGCCCGGATCGGTGAGGCTCTCGAGTCTCAGCATCAACACGCGTCCCGCCAACGAAGTCATGTACCAAGCGGGCGCGTACATCTTCCGGAACGGATTGTTGAAGCCGTCCGACGTGACGGTGGTGGAACCTCTGTCGGACAAGAAGGTCTTGGCTCCCGGAAGCGCCAGCTCCTGGCTGGCGGACCATCCATGGCTTGCTTACGCGGTCGCGGTCCGCAAGCAATTCACCGACAAGGTCGAAAAGCCCCTGCCCGCATTGGATCAGGTGGCCGCCCTTTTCGACGAGGCGGGCAAGAAGATCATCTCTTCCACCGGTGAATTGGCGCTGGACTACGGCAGGGGATTGCTGAAGGTGGACGCACCTTCCGTGCAGGGGTTCGTGGGGACGGTGGGCACGGGGAAAGCGTTGAAGGCTTCCGACCTGACCATGAAGCTGGACCCGAGGAACCCCTGGGCGGGCGTTTTGGCGGTCAGCCTGGACGGCAAGCCGCTCGGGCAATCCGCCCGCTTCGTGATTTTCGCGGCCGCGAAGGAGGAAAACTCCGGGCAGGTGTGGAACGCCACCCGCACTGCCTTGAAGGACCCGGGCCACGCACCGGTGATGGAGCAATGGGTGAAAGGGACAGTGACGTTGAAGGTGGAGGGGAAGGCAACCTTCACCGCGAGAACCCTGGATGCTTCGGGGAAACCGGGCAAGCCCCTGCCCACCTCGTGCAAGCACGGTGAACTGACGATCCCACTTTCGCCGAGGAATGCGAGCGGCTATTACGAAGTCATTCGTAAATAGGCATCTTTCACGGGCGGGCCTCTGAGGTCATGGAGGCGCGAGTTCGTCGCTGTGCCAGGCCAGGCATGCCTTGATTTCGTCGACATTCTTGGCCGGATCGAATGTCGCCGTGGTCGCCCCTTTGCGGTCCTGCTCCTCGGCACGAATCGATACGCGGGCGTTGTTCATCCCTTGGACGAGACTCAGTCTGACGACGTACGTGCGGCCGGGCTTCATCCTGAGCGCGAACGTCGCCGAAGCGATGGTCCCCCTCCACGCAACGTAGTCGTTTGCCATCATGAGATTGTTTGTGGTTTCAACGACATGGCACCCCGGCAATAGCTCGAACGCTCGCGCCCCCTGGTCCGTGACGTCCTTACCGTCGACGGACTTGAGAATTGCCCCTGACATGGGGGCGTTGGCGAGCGCGACAAGCCTCGCGACCTTGCTCGCGTCAAGATGGCGCTCCGGGCTGGGATACAAAGGATAGGCAGGGAGATCGGAGGGGCGTGACATGCAAGCCGAGATGGCGAGGCACAGTACGGCCTCGAGGCGAATTGGGGATTGGTGCGGCATGAGAGATCCTCGGCCGAGCAGTGCCTACTGTAGCACATTCGGGCAGGCAACTCGAAGTGGTAGGGGAAACGATACAATTCGCGCCTGCCCACGCGCCAGGGGTTGCGACCAAACCCTTTTCGTGCCATGGGCAAGAACGTAGCTCCGACGAGCATGCGCGGACTTCTCGTGGTTGACGATGGCAATACCTTTGGGCACGTAGTATTGGAAGCGGATGATTCTCGCCGCTGATCGCATATCGACCGCCAGCTTCTTCTTGAGCGCTGGCCTCGCACTCCTCGCAGGCTCCTGCCTCACCCCGCCTGCCGCCAGAGGGATCGGCAATCCTTCGGACGCACCACGAGCGACAGCGGCTGTCGCGCCAAGTTTTGGCGATTTCAGTCGCACGTCCCCTGAACTTTTCGCGAAGCTGCGCCTGGGTTGGAACCTTGGCAACAGCCTGGATGTGCCCAACGGCGAGACGGCGTGGGGCAACCCGAGGGCGACATCCGAGCTTCTTGCCACCGTGGCCAAGGCGGGGTTTGGACTGGTGCGCGTTCCCGTCACTTGGGCGCAGCATATGGGGCCGGCACCGAGCTATGTCATCGACCAAAGCTGGCTCGAGCGGGTTGAAGAGGTCGTCGGCTTCGCTCGTTCCGCTGGACTCTACTCGATTATCAATCTACACCACGACGGCGCTGACGGAATGAAGGGCGTCGGGTGGCTGTCGCTCAAGGACGCCAATGGCAAGACGACCGAGGAAAACAACGCCGCGGTAAAGGCGCAGTTCGTGGCGGTGTGGACGCAAATTGCCAAGTACTTCGCCAATCAAGGTGAGGAGTTGATGTTCGAGTCGATGAACGAAGTCCACGATGGCTATGGCAAGGCCGATCCTCGTCATATCGAAATCGTCAACGACCTCAATCAGGCCTTTGTCAACCTGGTGCGGGCAAGTGGTGGCAACAATGGCAAGCGCCACTTGATCGTCCCCGGCTACAACACGAACATCGATGAAACGCTCAAGGGCTTCAAGCTACCGACCGACTCNNTGGCTCAGTTCGACAAGCTCAAGTCGCGCTACGTCGATCAGGGGCTCCCGGTGATTATCGGTGAGTATGGCGCTACCCACCAGGATGGCTACGAGGACTATCGACGCTACTACATGGAGTACGTTACCAAAGCCGCGGTCGATCGCGGGCTCGTCCCTGTGTATTGGGACAACGGCGGTGGAGGCAGCGGAGGAGAAAGCTTCGCACTCATCGACCGGAGAAACAACAGCGTGTTTCACCCGAAATTGATGGAGGCAATGCTGAGAGCCGCCACGATCTCGTACTCTCTCAGCGACGTTGCGCTGCCGGTGCCCGCGAAGTGACGGGACGGGCTCGCGCCTGAGATACGGTCGGACAGCGAGAAAAGCGCCGCCGCTTCCCGAATAGTCACCGCTTCCAGGTCGGACTCTTCGCGTCGAGCCCCACCTGGTAGTAGCCCTGGATATACCAGACGAGCGCCGTTCCCCACTGTCGCAACCTCCCCATTCACTGCGACTCCATACTTTGTCAATGTCACGATCGACGATCTCCAGTTCACCCCGTAAACCCGGTGCAAGCCACCATTACGCTAACAGCGAGCGGCATGGGTCTTGCCCAGGCGTCCGTCGATCTCACCAGCCAAGCGGTGCCCGGGTTGCCGCCGCTGCCCGCCGGGAGATGGGGCTGTTCAGGCTTGACCGCCCGATGCGTTGCACAGCGACGGTGTCTTGCCAGGTCGCCGATCTGGGCCCAAAGGTCCAGATGAGTCGTTGACAAAGTCAATGTGGCCGTAATACCATTTTTGCCGCATCGGGACACGGCGATAACTCGTGGCGTTCTGCCGCGGGCGGGGTGGATGCACTTCCAGGGAGGCCGTACCCGATTCCCAACCATATTCGGAGAGAACGCATGTCTAAAGCGAATCAGCAGAACAACAGTCTCTTGCATACAGCTACCCATCTCGGACTCCTAGGCGCATTAGCCGCAGTTTTCACCGGGGCCTGCGTAAGCTCAAGTAACGGCAACAACGCGACTGGCGGCACTACGGGCGGCACCGGCAGCGGGGGAATTACGGGCACGGCAGCGGGTGGATCGACCAGCGCAGGTGGGTCGAGCGCCGTTACATGCCCTGCTGCGACCTCGTACCCTGACTGCACTTTGACCACCGGTGTAGTTACGGGAAACCCTTGCACGCCGAATCCGCTGATATTTCCCCTCGATGCCAATTGCACGCTTGGGCTTTGGGCAAGCGACTACACCTCATCCGGATACTTCTATCAACCATGGTGCAACAATGCCAACACTAGCTGCACTCTGACGATGACCTGCGCCACTAACTCAATGCACATCGCGGGCTCGTATTTGGGCAGTACCACAAAAACCATGGATGGCAATGCCGGATGGGGGGCTCATCTGAATACAACGTACCCCGATGCTGGTTCCGGATGCCAAATGATCGACGGAACAGGGCTAACCGGCCTAACGCTAGACATCAACGTCACGGCACTCCCTACCGGCAATCATTTGTACATAGGCATAGACTTGGCCAATGGTAATGATGCTAGTTATACGGCCGTTCTCGCCCTCGGAGCGCAAACCGTGAAGATACCCTGGGCCTGCTTCAAGTATGACAAGCTATGCGGGTCCGTTCCTGGACCGGGCATCACCGATTTCTACCTCACCTTTGACTGGTTCGATGATAGCGCCACCCACGCGGTGGACATCACCATCTCCAATCTTGGATTCTACTAATCCCAGCATTTGACCGCTGATTCGAGCGAGCTTGGCAGTGCTGGGCTCGCTCGTTCTGTATTCGCCGTGAGGCATTGCGTCATATATGCAATGTTTCTGTCCGCCATGCTGGGCGGTTGCCTGCGCCCGCCCAACGGTTCCGGTGCTGGGACGCTTGCTCAGATGCGCCTTTCCAACGGCGCTTCTGCGGGCATCGTCTTCTGCAATGCGGGCGCAAGTTGCTCCGAGTCGCTCCTGGAATGCACGAATTCATCGGGCATCCTGTGCACCTGTGTTGGACCCAAGGGAGCCGCGTACGTCACGTGCAATAGTGCAACAACTCCGTCTTCGTCGGGACAAATAGCCGCTCTTGCCGCGGACCCATCGCAAGCCGTCGCGCCCAACGGTTTGTCAAACCCCGAGGGCGTGCGCTGCTCGGACCGCCCGCCCTGGAAAGACGCCGGGGAGCCCGCCTATCGAATCAGCGTCGATGCGAAACAACTGGGCTCGGCATGGAGTCGATTCTACGAAAAGATGGTGGCCGCCGATCACGCGAACACAGTATTGGACACAGCCTGGGGCCGCAATATCCAGGGCGCACTACGCAAGGGTCACCAACTTGCCGGCTTCCGATACGTGCGATTTCACGGAATTCTAGACAGCGACATCGGCGTCTACACTGAGGTAAACGACAAGCCCGTGTAC
>PMKP01000017.1 GCA_003157775.1 Myxococcales bacterium
ACCCAGGTAGTCGAAGGGTTCTGTTTCGAGCTTTCTTTGGGCCGCGTCTGCGTCTTGTTCGAGAAGACCCTGCAAGCCCTTGGGTGTGTACCAGTCGCCGAGAGGGCGTGATGGCTTGCCGGGTTGGCGGGCGTCCCAGAACCAGATGCCGCTCTTGGTCTTGAGCTGCTCCAGATATGGGCGGCCGTTGGTGGCAAAGATGAATGGCACCTTGTACTCGCCCCACGGCCCGCCAGGCATGATGACATCGTCATGGGCGGTGAAATCGCGACTGTAGCGTTTGGTCTGCCCCAGCACCGAGGGAACGTCTTTGCGGTCTCGCTTGGCCTCGATGACGCCGACGCAGGTCAGACCGCAGAACAAGGCGTAGTCGACGGGACCACTGGCGGTGGGCCACTCCGAAATGGCAAGGTTGCGGTTCTTGGTAGGCCGCGTGCCAGTGGCGTAGGTCATTTTCTCCGTGTCCACCTCCCAGCCGCGGATGCGTAGCTTCTCATCGATGATGAGCCGGGTGGCGGCCTCATCCAGGTTGACCGCTTTGTCCGCAACCTGGGCTTGGGCCTGGCGGGCCTTGAGTTCGGCTGCCGGTGCTTGCTCGGCTTGGGCTTGGAGGGCGGCTAGATCTTGAGCCTGTTTCGCCAGGCGTGCTTCCACCTCGACCGCGTAGGTTTCGTAGAAGGCTCGGTCTCGTGCCTCCCGCCGCGCCTGGTCCTCGGATGACTCCCGAAGTCGGGCGTGTTCTTCGGCCGTTGCCTTGGCACGGTCGGCTGTGGTTCGCGCCTCGTCCAGCTCGGCTCGCAGACGCGCCAGCTCCTTCGTCAGGGCCTCGGTCGCATCGGCAGGGCGGGCAGGTGGCACGAACGGTCCCAGCGCGGAGGTTGGGCCCGCCACAAAGCTGCGGTGAAACCATACGGCTGCATCTCGTGCCATCTTCAGCGTCTGCAGTGCTTGACCGTGGTCACCCCTGACCTGATGGGTGGCTCGGTTGCCGACGATGCGGATGCCGTGCAGCAGCTCGGCCGCCCGTGGTGGCAGGAGCTGCTGGGACTCAAGGCGCCGGAGAATATCGATCTGGTTCTCGTCGGTGGACGTGTACACGCGGTTGTACGCCGCCACCCGCTGGGCCATCACCTCACCAAACTGCCGCAGCTTCAGCAGGCAGGTGTTGGGATCGTCGAGAAAAAACCGCTCCGCCAGCGTGCCGAGCTGGCAAAGCAGCGGCTCACGTGGTTCTAGGAAGGCGAAGTTGGGGGAGGCGGCAGTCACGGGACAGTGATCTGTGTGGACGAACGGTCATCATAACGCAGTTTGGCCGAACCCGAACTGAGATCGGACAACCACGGCCAGAACCAACCTCGATGGAGTATCCGTTCGGTCTACTCGATGGACTCTTCAGGCGGGGCACGAACCGATTGATCGTATAATAGGCTAATGCCATGAATGACTTCGACGAGCCGGCGACGGGGCCAGACAGGGCCGAGAAGCTGTGCATTTCCACCCGAGCGCATGGCGAGGTCTGGTTCGATCTGTCGCTCTCCGGCCACCAGGAGGGCATTCTCAGTGCGCGTGTACCTAGTCCACGTCGAGGCGAGGCAGCAGCTTTCGTCGACAACCTTGCAGCCGCGTCGATCTGTCAGCTTGGCGACCGCAAGTTTGACGCCAGCGATGATGATGACAAGAAGGCGCTCAGCAGCCTGCAGCTGGACCTCGACGATGACGAGAGGATACATTTCGCGACGAAGTTTCTCGAAGCCAACGATTTTCTTCTGTGTCGAGCCGAATCGACAACGACTGTCGATGCCGACGGTGAACAGATCGGAACACTGGAGTTCGTCCCACGGAACGACATCACGTGGAAGCCCGGGCCCGTAGAGAAGCTACACCAGGCATGGCTCCTGCACGTTGAGGAAGAGGCTACGTGGGTCCGGAAGACACTTGGGCCAACCATGGCTCTCGACCTAGGCGAGGCGCGCCTGTCCCGGTGGGATCGCGGGTTCACATCAGCCCTCTTCGAGGGGGCAGCCGCGGCAGCAATCCGAGCGTCGTCTGGAGTCAGATTTCTTTCTAACCTGGACGAGACAGTGGGCCGGATGAACAAGATGTATGGGGAACCGGCAGTCCGGATTCTCGGAGAAATGAACGAGACGGCAAGACGGATCAGCAAGATGTATGAGGAACGCGCCGGCGTTCGCATGCTCACACAGCTGGACGCGACAATGAAGCGGCTGAGCGACCCCTACGGGGAACTCGCCACCAAGATGTTCACACCGATGGATGCTACGGCGAAGTGGTTGAGTGGCAAGACCATGCTCCCGTCCCTGTCAGGACTGGAGGCCAAGCTGTCCTTGTACGGCTCGACTTATCAGAAGGGTGTGACTGGTTTGCATAGCGCGGCAGACTCCCCTGGCAAGATCGCAGCTATGATTGCGCCAGTGGCGGCCAAAGGGACCGCTTCCTTGTTCGGGCCCTTTAGCCCACCTTCGTGGTGGTCTCGGGACATGGACGTGTGGAAGGGGTTCGGCATCGGCCCAAGTAGTGAGCTGCGTTTGGCGCGTGCTGCGTATGACACGGCGACCGCTGGGGTAATCAGTGCGCTGGCAGGCAAGAACCTCCTTGGCGAGGCGCGCCTCGTGCCACACCTGCTTTCTCCGTCGCACGTCTACACGTCTTTTGTTTCCGACACAGAGCGTTTATGGCATGACAATCCGGCGTCGCTGAGGACCGCGTACGACTCGGCGCTATCGTTCGGGGCGGTCCACCTCGACAGCACCCTCGACGCGCTCGGTCGCCTCGTACAGCAGCACAGGGAATCGGAAGACGGTGCTGCAGAAGATGAACTCCCGCTGGATCGAACCCTGAATCTGTTGCCACAGCGGCGTGAGGAACTTGTCTCGCAGACCAACGCGACAAGCGAAGGTCGACTCGGCGATACGACGAACAGCCCGGTGGCCGAGATCTCTCTTCTGGTTTCTGAAGTGCTCTTGCTAGTCGTCGAGTGCAACGAGGCGGCTCGTATCCGTTCGGGCAGCGAGATTTTCACGCCGACGACTCGCGTGATGCGCGCCTTCGCCAACCTGACCCAGATGGTTCCGACGAGCAGGGTGACATTTGGCGATGCGGTGGACGACCTCTACTTCGTGATCTACGAAGGTGCCGGTGGCGACTACTTGCGCTTTCTAGATTCACCGGGGAAGGGAGGCGTGTTTCAGAAAACAGACGCCCTCGTGCAGGCGGTCTTCAATCTCAAGTTCCTTCGGAACAAGTGGCTGCGCCATGATCAGGACCATGGCGATGCCAGGAAGATAGAGAAGTCGTGGGATGCGCTGAGGGAGACGCTGCAAGCCCTGGGTCTGTCTCACACGCCAACAGCCCCTGAGCACTTCCACCTCTTGTACCACCGGCTGCTACGCGGCCTCGCCGCCTTTCTGGCGGGACTACTCCAGCGCCTCCAGGCTTCTTCAACGCTGGCCGGCGGGTGAATGTTTCGACCTGAGCGGTGATGGTCGGGTCGGTGATGGGCATTGGTTCTCCTGGTGTTTTCTTTCCCGGCCATCGTATGGGCTGCGGGGGAGATGGGCAACCAGATCGAGATGGCGGAGGATGATGTAGTCTCTGACCAAACTGATGCCGAACGTGCCTTGCCTGCCCGGGACTTTGGGTTGCCAGCGTGGTCGTGGCTGCGGCCACGTGTCTATACGTCGCCAATCCGACCGATGTCCGCTCGGCTCACAGGTTCACCCGTGCCTCTGGACATGCTTGGAAGCTGTCGACTACGATGCCGGATGTGGTTGGAAGCCGCCCCGACTGCCAAGCAGCAAGGGAGCGCTATCTGCGTAGGCGTGACTGATGCCCGGCCCAATCCAGACGGCGTGGGTTGCACCACCAAAAGCCGGTGGTCAGGACCATCTGGCATTGCGTGCGATCAGCGAGGCCATCTACGGGGAACTCTTGCCGTGTATCACCAACGTCACGGAGCGGATTCGCAGCTACCCATTCTACGCGTGGTTCACGTGGCGTTTTCGCCAGCGCGGAGGAGACACCTCGTATTCGGAATACCGACGGCTTTTTCGGCGCGCTGAGTGCCTATTTGCGCTTGTCGGTGCCCAGCATGGGCTCGACGAGACCGGTTCGCATGCGGCTGTTGACCACGGAGCCGCGTTGCCGGGGCGAGACACCTTGATCGGGCCGTTGTTGAGCGGGCAGGCGATTCGACTCTCCGAGTTTGCGGACCCAGACGCCACGGGCAAGAACCGCTACTTCAAGGCGGACCTCGGTGGCCTCGACCAGTACTACCTCGGGACCCTCCAGCAACTCGACATCATGGGAGGCAATGAGAAGGCCGGCATGGTCGTGACTCCTGAGCGCGGCGTGCGCCTGGCTTCGCTGTTCGATGCAGTCGTTCCTGGGGACCTCTTCTGGAAGACCGTGGAGGAAGATACGCTGTCGGTTCCACGGCTTCGGGAACTTCACCCATTCTGCCCCTGTTTCGGACGCAACCAGCCAGAGCGGGACGCCCTGCTCGACATTCTGCTCGGCCGTGACCAGCACGAGAACGTGCCGGTCATGCGGGATGGGTTGCGTCTGATGCTTGACTTTTTGAGCGCCGATGCCGAGCAGAACGCCAAGGACGACGGCGAAGATGGGGATGTCGTCGCCTGGAAGATCGTGGAGAGGTTTCGACACGGAGCCTACGGCGGAGTCCTGCCGGGTGGGGCCGCCTGGACCGACGTGGCACTGCCTTCCTGGGCCGGCTACGAGCGCCATGAACTGTTCGCCATCGCCATCCAGAGTTTGTTCTGGGCAGTTCTGGCGGATCTCGATGGTCAGCCTGTGCGAACGTCACTGCAATCGAGCGCAGACGTCGCGGCTTGGTTCACTTCGCGCCATGCCTCGGCACTCGGCCTCACGGCCGGCGAGGCGTTCGAGAGCTACATCGCGCAGGTCTGCGGGACGGTCCCGGCGCTGGTCAACATCAATGCGAATGACCACGAACTCGTTCTCGCGAACGATCTTGTGCCCGAGATGGACCCCGGGAAAGTTGTCCAGGACGCAATTCGACTGCTGGCGACGCTGGTTGTGCGCCTCCCGGCGAAGGGCGTGTACGGGGCATTTCAGCGGGACCCTTCGTATTTCGCAGCATATGATCTCAACCTGTATGCGCTGCAGAGGCACGCCACCTCGACGTGGCTACCACTGACTGTGTCCCAGTGGCTGGAGTGGCTTGTCCGGCACTGGTGCGTGGGGCATCACCTTCGGGTGGCGCTGCGCAAGCTTCGAACCGAAGGACTCGACACCTTTCGCCTGAAGCCGACCGACGGTGGCTTGGCATACGTAGACAACATCCGCGTGGTGTGGACCAGTCCGAGGCTCAGGCAACTGCTGCGGGTGCTACGCGATCTCGGAGCGGTAGACGGAACTTACCAATTGACGGAACTGGGCAGCCAACTGCGCGAGGAACTCCATGGCTGACCCTGCCACCCTGTCGCTGCTCCAAGAGTTGAAGAAACACGCTGTCGATGCGGCGATTCTCTCAAGCTACAACGTCAGCTTTCCTTTCTACGAGCACGTCGTACTACGGGCCTTGCAGTCGAAAGGGTGCCAGCACAACGTCCTGCTCATCGATGCCGGGCAGGCGGCAAGTCACCTGGGCGATGCCGAACTCGGCCCTCGGCTCGCCGGCTCCGAGTACACGTTGGTTCCCGTGCGTGCGCCGCGCCGCTTTCATCCCAAGGTGGGCCTTCTGGTTGGGCGGCAGCACTCGCGCCTGGTCTTGGGCAGCCACAACCTGACCCTTGCTGGTTATGGCGGCAACATCGAGTTGACCAACGTCTTGACACTCGCCCCAGGGGACGGGACCCGCCACCTGGCCCGGAGAGCTTTCGAGTTCTTGTCGGCGTGGGCAAGCACCACCCACCCCGAAATGGTGGAATTGATCAATGCGTCGATGGTGTGGGCCCCGTGGCTCCGGGAGCGAGATACGACCGAGCCAGATGCAAGCCTCCAGCTGCTGGTCTCCCTTCCGGTCGGGCCGTCTTTGTGGTCGCAGCTACTTCCTCTCGTGACCACCAAGGTGAAGCGGGTGACGGTGTTGGGACCCTACTTCGACAATCGCATGGGGCTGCTGGCTGCAGTTGAGCGCGATATGGGTCCTGATGATCTGGTCGTCGCCGTGGATGCGGATGCGCACCAGTTGCCCAGCGACGCACAGCACTTGACGCCGGCTGCGCGTTTTGTGGACCTTGCAGCTTGGGAGCGCCTCGCAGAGGGGCGTTTTGCTCACGCCAAGCTCCTCTGGATCGAGCTCGTGAGTGGCGAAAGCCTTCTTGTCACCGGTAGCGCAAATCCGAGCGCCCCTGCGTGGCTCGCCGGACCCGAGAAGCGAAATGCCGAAGCTGTCCTTGTCCAGCGACTGCAGCCCGGAGCGGAGCTTCCCCGCATGCTCGGCATTGACGCCCTCGGCGGCCTGCCGAAGATGTCCGCAGCTGCGTGGGCGAGAGTCGCATCGCACAGCCGCGATGCTCCCGTTGACCCCCCTGCCTCGAGTCGCTGCTGGGTCGCGTTCGCGACGAGGGAAGGAGTCGAGGTCGAGCGGGAGTTCCTCGGGGAGACGGAAAAGGCCGAAATCCGGGACGCCGATGGCAACTCCTTGCTCGAAGGTTCCTTCACGGACTCGCCTGACGGACGTTCGCGCTTGGTGCTGGCCGACGATCAGATGCGCCGGCGCTGTGCTCTCGTCGTGGTCACCGACACAACGCCGAGCCGACAGGCCGTTGTGCATCACCTACCCGAACTGCAGGACCTTGCCACCGACGAGAAACGCCGAGCCTTTCGCAAGGCACTGCTCGACTTCCAGACCTCGGATTCCGGCTTCGAGCAGTTCCTCCAGCTTGCCGAAAAGGCCATCTTCGACGCCCCCTCCACCAGTCACCTTGATGCATCCGGCCGGCGCGGTCGGGAGCGAGACAAAGACAGCAAAGATGGCGGCGTGAAGATCGGTGAACTTGCACGCCGTGGTTCGCGGCCAAGTCGCCTGGCGAGCGGCGACCTTGCCCTCATCCTCGACGCCCTCATTCACAAGTTGGGTGCTGGGATGGAGCCCGAGGCAATCGAGTCCGGCATCAGCGAAGAGGAGATCACACCCACCAGTGAAGCGGCCCGCCGCTCAACGGCGCTGGACGCCAACGGTGGCCAACTGGCCAATCTCTGTCGGTCCAAGACCAAGCGCCTGCTGATGCGCCTCACACGACGGCTCGAACGGCCCGCGATGAATGACTCTCCCGGGCAGGCGGTGATCCAGGTTGCGGCAGCCCTCAGCGTGATTCGACAAGTGCTCGTGCGAGAGCCGCAGCTGAAGTGGGTGCCCCGGGGCGAGACCTTGGTGGAAATCCCCCAGATGTGGGAGTTCTTCAAGCGCGGTGCGATGCTGATGTATCGCGCAGATGCTGGCATTGCATTCGCCGCCGAGGCAGAAGCAGGCGCCCCGTTCGCGGAGCTGCAAACGGCCTGTGCGCTCCTCTTGTGGACAGCCCACCGATGCGGGTTGGATGTCTCGACGGCGTTGAGCCCGACCCTCGATTACGGCTTCGACGAGCCGGACGAAGACGAGATCCTTGAGAATCTGATGGGACTCCCCCTGCTGCTGACGTGCCTCGTTCAATCGCTTCCAGAAGCTGCCGAGCGTCGCCTGTTGTTCGATGAGCAGGGGCTCGACTGGCTCGAGCGACACGTGACGTGGGCAGAGGATGTATCAACCGCGCCTGCCAAGCCTGGCAATGCTGGGCGAGGGGCGGTCGTGCGTTGCCGCACCAGGGGCGGCAGCTTCATCTCTATTGTGGCAGAAGATCTTGGTGACAACGTCCGCCTGCTGGACCCGAACAGCGGTGAGATCAAGGAGTACCGGAAGAGCGCGGTGGTGGGTGCAGCGTCGGCCGGAGCCTCTGGAGGAGGGGTGAGTGGGGCGCCACGGCTCCTCCAGTCTCCAATTCCTACTTCGCGGCGTTCTTGAGCGACAGCGCCAGCTTCACGGCCTCGGCGACACTCTTCTCCGCTGCGGTCTGCTTCACCTTTGCCCGGTCCGCGCCTGTGAGTGATTTCAAGGCACCCAAGTACTGCCCTTGAAGTTTCCGCGCCCGCTTGACCTGCGGTGTGACCTTCTTCACCTTCTTTGCCGTCGCTGGCTTGGCCCCTGCCGCCTGGGTGCTCTTGCCCTCCCGTCGCTCCTCCCGGTACTTTCTGATCTTGGACTTGGCCACGTTCTTGTGNNTTCTTGCAGCCGGGCACTGGACATAGCTGTTTTGGTGGCTTCTTCCTTTCCGCCGTCCTTTTCACCGCCACAGGTGCCACATGCGCCACAGCCTGCTTTGGTGGCCTTCCTGGTCCGCGCTTCTGTGGAACGCCAAAGGCACCAGCAAGGGCAGCCTGGATTCGCTGAGCTACGGCTGCCTCCACGGTGGCGATGAGCTGCTGGGTGAAGGTTTCGATCTGAGCGGCGATGTTCGGCTCGGTGTTGGACATTTGTTCTCCTGGGTGTTTCTTTCCCGGCCATCGTATTGGGCAAATGGCAGATGGGCAACAAGATCGAAGTGGCGGGGGAATGATGTAGTCCCCAGTCACGCCCACGCCACCCTATCACCGGGCTGGTCCTGTTGAGCGTGCTTTCAGATTTCCACCACGAGCCGGTCCAGGAACTCGCGATTGGGCTCCTCGCCCATGTATCCGAACGGATTGCACAGCACTGTGGTCTCTCCGATCTGAGTGCGCGTGGAGGCGTGTGAGTGCCCGTGCAGCCAAAGGCGCGGCCGGCGTTCAAGTATCAGCTCCGTGAGGTCGCACACGAAGAACGGGTTGAGCGGG
>PMKP01000411.1 GCA_003157775.1 Myxococcales bacterium
CCCCCCGTCGGTGAACTGGTTACCCGTTGTCGGCCGTGTCGGGGACCCCCCGTCGGTGAACTGGTTACAAATAGCTGACTTCGGGGGACACCTAAACGTCGACTATCAGAGAGGAGGCTACAGGGTCAAGAACGTTGTCCGCACAATTAGACGAAAGCTTGCGCCCTGGCTGTGGCTTTGAATTGCTCTTTGCTTCACAAAGAACATGGACCTAGGTGTCAACAGCGGACACTCCCTTCGTCTCTGGCGGCGCTATTCTCGACCAAGATACCATTGCGGCTGATACTCGCTCTATCGAAAGCTGCTGGACAAGAACCCCGCCTTGAGCGCATGTACTCGAAGCGGCCTTTGCCCAGCTGTGAGCGACAACGCAGAATACCTGTGCGAATCATTGAACTACCTTCGGGTTCCCCGAATGGTGCCCAAGCGGCGTGCTAGAGTCTTGGCTGGCCCAGGCAGTCGGCCCGCAACCCTGGCAATATCTATCCGGTCCTGGTCGCGCAGGCCAAAGATAGCAATGAGTATGAGATTAAGCGTACCACTTACGGCGGACACGGCGAAAAGTCCAAGCCAGGTTGTGATGCCGAACACACATTTGGCCGAGAGACATATGAAGACTGACGGTAGTGCCGGCACCACTGTGGGGATGAGCACTTCACGAACCCAGGCACTTCCGGGCGTGTGGGTAATGCGCCAACTGAGACGCCAGGTCAGTACGGTGTCCAACCCGAGGGTGGCCAGCAGAGTTGCAGCGGCTGACCCAAACGCTCCCATCCGAAGATAAGCGACAAAGAGAATGGTGAGCAGCAAATTCACCGAGTGCACGATGATCTGCCGCGACGCGAATCCCCTCATTTCTCCCGCCGCCATAAGCGCAGCCGGTCCCATTACATTGAAAACATTGAGGATCGCCACGACCAGCAGGACAGCCATAACCGCCCCGGCCCCTTGATACTTGCCTCCAAGGTAGAGCAGCATCAATTCCTTGTTGAAAACGATGGCAGGTACGGCAACGGCGAGGACAACCCAAGCGTTGTATCTAGCTGTCCGCAAGTACGTATTCCGCAAGCGAGTGGAATCCCCTGTCGCATACAATGCCGCCAGGATGGGGATGAACGGACGGGTGAGGGGATTAATTAGCACGGAAAGTTGCCGCGGGACCATTCCTCCAACGTTGAAGGTCGCAACATCGATCGCCGACGCAAACCGGTTGAGGATAAGTGGATCCATCGCCATCCTGGCTGTCTGGGCGATCTGGTTGACCAGAGTCCATCCCCCGTAGTTGGTGATCTCGCGAGCCAAGGACCAACGGACAGCATTCCAACGGAACCGCTGGGCCGGAATGAGGCGAAGGGAGATTGGGACGGAAATGGCCAGGTTCACGAGGTCACTGGTCACGGACGCAACTATCACCCACAGTACCCGAGTGCTCACGCCGAAAAGTAGGCTGAACAAGACCAGGAATCTTAGAAGTTGGCAACTCACGCCGATCAGATCCTGGAGCACGAGCTTCTGTCGAATGATGAATCCCGACTCAAATGCTGCTGCTGGGAGCTGAAGCGCGGTTGAGAAGACCAGGAGAGCCATCATGATCCGGCTATCCCACAAGCGACTCGGGACGATCCTAATCAGGTGGTCGATGTACCACGCGCCGGTCCACCCCACAGCGAGGAAGGCAATCCCGCCAGCCGCTAACACCGGGAGCATAGTGGAGCAAATGCGAGTAACCTCCTCATCATCGCCTCTGGCGTAGGCAACTGTCACGAAGCGGCCGATTCCACCAGTGAGGACAGTCGAGAGTAGCGGGGCGAACGCCATGATGGCCGCCATCAACGGCACAAGACTGTACTCTTCGGCTGAAATGCGCTTGAGCAGGTACTGCTGCAGCCAGACAAGCACCGAGATGTTCAAGGCTATCGTCACTGCTGAACTCGCAGAGTTGACGAGCACCAGCTTTTTGCTTATTTCAAGCCGCGCCACGATTCGGGGGTACCGTAGTTAGTAAGAGTTCGAGCGGCCACATTGTCCGGCGTCACCATAGCAGGTCCCGGGCGGCTAGGGACCTGCGAATCATACCATTTCATCTTCTTCTGGCGCATTGCGCCTCCTGCCGTGCATCTCGCTGTCGTCTGCCAACGATTCGACGCGGGCTCCGCCCCGGCCCGTGCCTCCGGCATTGTCAGGAAACAGTTGTTTCCGTCGGCTCCAATTCCCGCAGCCGACGTGCTAGCAGCCCGCTTAGCAGATATGGCATCACGCTCCAAAGGCCGTTAGGAATCAGGTCCACCCCTGCCAACCCGACAATGAGTGCGACGCCCGCCAGGTGTGTCCTGTCAGGTTCGTCCCCATGATCGCCCAATCGGTAACGTGCCCAGATAACTGGCCACAGCAAGGAGCCAAAGGAAACCAGGAAGCCAGCGAGCCCGGCTATGCCCAAGGCAAGTATCCAGTACCCGTCCGTGACGGAGACGTCAGTCCCTGCCTCATCGTAGACCCGATTGCGCCCGTTTCCCCATCCAAACCAGATACGCTCGCGCGCGTGTGCGAGCAAGAGGTCCTCGTTGAGAAATCGAAATTCCATAGACCCGCGCCGCTCTTCCGACAATGAGCCAGCGGCGTTGAGAACTCCAGCTACCGGAAACACGTCCGTAGCGCGAAGCAATGGGTAGAGCAGCGTCGCAAGAGCCAGGACGGAAGCCACGAGTAGTTGGCGCCTCGGTCTTGTGAGCGATACCAAGAGAACGCCGACTAGAGCTTCGATTATTGCCCCGGTGCTCCTGCACAGAATCATTACCACAAGTTGGAACCATGCCAGAAGACGAACTGGCAGCCCGAAAAGGTTGCGTCGGGTCCTGCCAAGAACAAATAGTGCCACTGTGGTCGCCACGAAGAAGCGACCCAAGGTGAGCCCGGTTTCCATGAAGACCTTGGGACGATAGCCTCCCCAACGTATCGTCATCTCAAACCCACCCGTGTCGTACCCGTAGACCCAACTGTGAAACTGGGGACTCATGCGCATTTCGACGACGGCAAATGGACAGTAAATGAGCCCTGCAGCGGCCAGAGCCACCAGAACTCTCTCAACGTCGCCGGCGTCTCGAACAAGTGAGTATCCCAAATAGAGGGCCAAGAGGCTTGGAAAGAACTCAGAGACGCCCACGAAGATCCCATCCTTCAGAGTCATTGCGCGGAGGACACTTCCTCCTTCGCCTCCGAGGATTATCGCATCGCTGTTGGTCAATCCGGTGATAGCGCCGCCGACGATGGCAAGAACTGCGAAACATACAATCCACTGGCTTTTCGACAGCCTGCTTAATCTCCGCGGACACCGCAGCAGACAAGCAACTAAAATGCACAAATAGGGCAGATTCTGCTTCCCAAGTTGGGGGAGAAGGGGAAGCTTGAAGGCAGCCCCCACTGGAAGAAACATGTCGCTGCCCAAGAGAACTAGTAGAGCGGCGGTCAGCGGACGCATAACGAAGAAACTCCCAATCGACAAGGGGACAAAGAGGGCTAAAATGGCCAGAGCTAAAGTGCTGGCCATGGCTGCAGGCCGAAAAGGTTCATTGGAACTGCCATGCTTGCCCCCTTCCCAGGGTTGAAGCGGGCCTCCCGGTCTAGAATTCTCTGCGAGACAGCCAAAACCTGGGCATCCTGCGGGTATGCCTGCACCAACGGGGGCGAGCGAGTGAGCCTCGTCCCACCAAGGCCGCCGTCTTTGGGGCGCAATTCTTCACACCGCAGTCGGCCCGGCGATGACCTCCTGCCCCTCGACAATTGGACCGTTTCCACGAAAGTTCCTTGGGTCAGGGCCAAGTGCTCCACGCCAACCCCCTGGCGGCTCTGGACCATCTTCGGCGTGGACACGCCGGGCCTCCGGATATCTTCGCCAACCGTTGCTTCCAGCGGGACCATGGCGTTTCGCATCTGATGAGGGCGAAGGGTAGCCCATCGCGGGGTGCCTGGCAATGGTGAGAGGACCTGGTGGGAGGAATGGATCGTAGGACTGGATGCCATTTCGGTCGTGCATTCACTAGTGAAGTCGTCCCAGACTCGCCACGGCTGCCACGTGAATGGGGATGCTCTGCGCTCGGGTCCTCGCGGATCTTGCGTGGCCCATTTCTTCTTCGGCCGCTCGTTCGATATGTGGACTGACCGGTGCCGTAAACACTTTGCACAAACAGAGGTGCTTAGCACTACTGATTCAGAAAGTTGCCAGTCCATCGAGGAATCGGCGACAAGATGGGTATGGAATACCAGCTCGATTCTTCTGGTCAGCGCCGGCTTCGTAGGTACCTGGACCGAATCGGCGCGGTTCTGAACACCCTTCCACAACGCCGGGCGTTTGCCACCTACGCTATCGGCCTGATGAGCGATGGGGAGCGCAAGAGTGCCGAGCCCATGGCGGCGCGGCTTTGCCCCGACCCCACGCGCGTGAACGCCGAGCACGAGCGTCTGACGTACTTCACCCGGAGCGCCGACTGGAGCGACCGCGACGTTCGCCGCGAGGCCGCTCGCTACGCGGTGTCGGCGATGACAGCGCGCCAGCCGATGTCGGCCTGGATCATCGACGACACGGGGTTCATCAAGCAGGGCACACACTCGGTGGGCGTTCAGCGCCAGTACACGGGATCGGCCGGCAAGATCGTCAACTGCCAGGTCGGAGTGAGCCTGACCCTGGTGACATCGTCGACGCACATGCCGGTCGACTCCGCACTGTACTTGCCCGAGAGTTGGACGAGCAATCCGGAACGGCTCGCCGAGGCGCATGTTCCCAAGGATGTGACGTTCAAGACCAAGCCCGAACTGGCCTTGGACCTCATCGAGCGCCGACGCTGACGGCTTTCCCCACGGCCTGGTGTTGGCGGACAGTGCCTACGGCGACAACATGGAGTTTCGTCGCCGCCTCCGATGCCTCGGACTGGACTACGCCGTGGGAGTGCATAGCCCGACCACCATCTGACGACTGGACCGGCTCGGTCGACGCATGGGCGAGCCCGTCGCCGTCGGTGACCTCGCGGTCGCGGTCGGTCGGCGTGGCTTTCGCCGTTCGACGTGGCGAGCTGGGAGCAAGGAGAAGCTCTCGTCCAAGTTCTACGCCGAGCGCGTCGTGCTCGCGCAGGACGACGGCATCGACCCCTCCAAGCGCGAAGCGGTGTGGCTGCTGATCGAGTGGCCCGACGACGAAGATGAGCCGAGCGAGTACACCGTCGCGACGCTGCCGGAAACGATGACTCGGCGGCAGCTTGTGCGCCGTGTGAAGGAATGGTGGCGAACCGAGCGCGTCTATGAGGACGCCAAGGGTGAGCTTGGTCTGGACCACTACGAAGGCCGCTCGTTCCGAGGCTGGAACCATCACGTCTCGGTCGTACTCTGCTGTTTCGCCTTCATCATAGCCGAACGCGAGCACGCCTTTCCCCTCTCGGCCGGCAGAGCCGCCGCCGGGCAAGCGCGTCGTCGTCGAAACGGTGCACTCGAAAGCACGCCCGGAGCGCCACTTCGCCGACTCGCTCATCACCATTCGCCTTGCCATCGCACGGGTGCTGACGACATGGTTGCCACGATATCCCCTTTGCCACCGTCCCAGAAAACCGCCCAGCACATATGGTGCATGTGCCACACTGATCGCCGACGGACCCACTCATTTTTCAACCAGTAGTGTTAGCCAGCAATGGCTCGACCGCCTTGATCTCGTTCGTCTTGTCCGGTACCCGGACCTGCCCTACCACCAGTCCCTCACGATGGAGCACAGCGTTCACCAGATGAAATGGCTTCTCCGAGCCGTCCCCGCTGCCACGCAACGTCTTGCCGTCGATGGCGAGCCCCTGGTCGCGAAAGGCCGATTGCTTCGCCAACCACCCTCCAACCTCCCGCTCCATCGCCACCACGTCGATCTCCCCCATGATGCGCCGGAAGGTGTTCGCGCTGGGCGCTCTCTGGCGCCAGCCTCCCAGGCGGCGCAAGGTGCTCTTCGATTGGTCGCTGGCCCACTGGGCGATTGCCTCCACGCTCTGCGCCCCGGCCAGCGTCGCACACACCGAGATGGCCATCACCGTCACCAAAGAATAGCGAATGCCCCGGCGCTTGCGCGGGTCGGGCAGGCGGCGCAGTACCTGTATCAAGTCGCCTCGGCCGTCCAGCGGTAGTCGAGTCAGATCCAGCTTGATCATGTCGTGTACCTCCTGTGCGGGCTTCTCAGTCGCGGCCAGTGGGGCGCACAATCGCTCAAAGGCATGGGGCTGCAACGGATAGACGAGCACCGCCTTCGGCTGTCCGTTGGGCTGGTAACTCGCTCCCCGCCTGGAGAAGCCGTGCGTCTGTCCTAGGTAGATCCAGTTGCTTGCCCGGTAGCAGGTACCGCGAAAGCGGGACACGTCGACGAAGGTCTCGGCCAGCAGCACTGGGTAGCCGAACCTTGCCTGCCAGTCCAAAGCCAGGCGACGCAGGTTGGCCCCCAGCACCCGTGAAGCCAGGTGTGCCAGCTTGACCCACGGCAAAATCAGAAAACGGACGTTCTGCACCACCCCCGGCAGGCGCTTCGCCTTGGTCATCACATCCCAGCCCAGACGCTCATCCCGCGGCGGGTTGTGCAGGGCGGCCGCCCCCCAAGCCAGCAGCGCCACCAACTCGCCCCCGATGAACGCGGCATAACGCAGCGATTGACCCACCAGCGATGGACAGCCCAGGTAGTGGTAGCGCTCCATGTGCAGACGCCACCCGCGCGCCTCCGCCTGCGCAATCAGGCGGACATCCAGCGGTCCGGTCAGTTCCGCCGGGCACGGCATCTGGGGCATCAGCTCCAGCAGCGCCCGCTCTGCGCAACTAAACCGTCGGCGCGCAGTTCGCTCCACGGCCGCTCTTTGCGGTTCCGGCAGGCGAATCATTCCCCGCCGGTGCAGGCGGTCCATGAGCAACCGGCACGAGGTGATCGCAAGCGCACCGTCGGCGCTTCGCCATCCGAAGCGCCGGCACACCGCTTCCGCCATCTCCGCGTACGAGGCAGCCTTCAGCCCGTCGACGACACGCTGGATGCGGGAGAATTCGCGGCTACCAAACACCAAACCGCGATAGACGACCACCCGACGACCTCCACCCGAGGTCGGCTATGCGATGTTTGCCATACCCCAGACGGTGGCATAGCCACGCGCAGTAGTTCAGCCTTTTGTACCGAACCCCTCGTGCTCTATTCAGATTCCGCCGACTTCGGCGTGGTCCTGCCACCGAGGTGCCGCCCATGGCCCCCGCCCGAGGCCCACCGTTCTGGCAAAGCCGCGTCCGCCGCCGCCGCTACGGCGAGCCACCCGACGCGGCCGAGACGTAGGCGGAGTCCGCAGCCGCTGCTCCGATGGTCCCCTGCCAGCCGCACCGCTTGCCAACGCGGAGAGGCATCCGTCTGCCCTGAGACGCGAAATCGGTCCGCCTGGCCTCGGGTTCGCACGTGGATCCAGCTGCCCTCGCCCTTTTGGCCGGACTTCCAGGCCGCAGATCCTCAGCCTGCCATCGCACCTGACACGCCCAGAACGCGTCTATATGAGCTACGGCCCGCGAGGCCGTGCTCGATCACTTGGCCTTGCTCACCTCGCTTCACGACGTCAACGTCAGGCTTTGGGCCTTTCTCGACCAGCACTATCACCAGGCGGGAGGTTCCCCCCATCAGGGTCCTCCAGAGGACTTGGTCTATTTCATGACTTCACCTCTTTGTTCTGCGCCCATGCCGGGCGCACGAACTCCCGGCGGTCTGCCGCCGAGAGTTCGGTGCCTTCAGCCGGACCCCCAATTCAGGTAGGCACCCCTTCTTGTACCGCCTCTGTGTCCTCTGCGCGCCCCCCGTGGTAGAAGAGCAGGCTTTCACTCGCCGGCATGACTGAGAAACTCCCGACAGCGAACGGATCGTCACGCAGCCCGGCCCCGAAAGGAGGGGTGCCGAGCGTCGCCAGCACCATTCCGTTCAACCGTTCGGGCATCGAGGGCCAGGAAATCGGCCACATGAGCCAGTCGGTTTCCATCGGCCAAATCGCCGGCGACCAGAGTTATTCCCGAAAATGCCAGGCGCTGCTCGAACAGGTGCTGGGCGCGCCCAAGGTTCTGCTGACCACATCCTGCACCCACGCGCTGGAGCTGGCCGCGCTTCTCCTCGACATCGGGCCGAATGACGAGGTCATCGTGCCGTCCTTCACCTTTGTCTCCACGCCCAACGCATTCGTTCTGCGCGGCGCCCGCATTCGCTTCGCCGACGTTCGTCCTGACACTCTCAATCTCGACGAGAACCAGGTCGAGCCGCTGATCAGCCCGCGCACCCGGGCGATCGTTCCGGTTCACTATGCCGGTGTCGGGTGTGAGATGGACGCCATCCTGGCGATTGCGCGTCAGCACGGCATCGCGATCGTCGAAGACAACGCCCACGGTCTTTTTGGCAAGTACAGGCAGCGCTGGCTGGGAACCTTCGGGGCTCTCGCCACCCAAAGCTTTCATGAAACCAAGAACATCACCTGCGGCGAGGGCGGGGCACTGGTGGTGAACGACCCTGCCTTCATCGAGCGGGCCGAGATCATGCGCGAGAAGGGAACCAACCGCAGCCGATTCTTCCGCGGCCAGGTCGACAAGTACTCCTGGGTGGACATCGGTTCGAGTTACGTCATGAGCGACGTCTTGGCCGCGTTCCTCTACGGTCAACTGGAGGTCTGGCGGCAGATTCAGGAGAAGCGCAGGAGCATCTGGCTTCGCTACGACGCCGAGCTTCGCGATTGGGCCGCAGCCCGCGACATCCGTTGCCCCATTGTGCCTGACGCCTGCGAGCAGGCCTATCACATGTACTACTTGATTCTCCCTTCCCTGGAGATTCGCCAAGCCCTGATTGCCTTTCTCAAAGCCCGCGGAATCCTGGCGGTCTTTCACTACCTGCCGCTGCACCTGTCGCCCATGGGTCAGAAACTGGGTGGGCGCCCCGGCGACTGCCCAGTGACCGAAACCATGAGTGACCGTCTGCTTCGGCTGCCGTTCTTCAATTCCCTTGATCCCGAATCCCAGAGGCGGGTTATCCATGCCATCCACGATTTCAAGTTCTAGCGAGGGCATAGACATCTCGGTGGTCGTGCCGGTGTATCGTGGCGCGCCCTTCTTGCGCGAGCTGCATCGCAAGCTGGTGGCCACCATCGAGCCGCTGGTCGCGCGTTTCGAGATCGTGCTGGTCGAGGACGGCGGCCCCGACGAATCGTGGAGCATCATCGAAGACCTCGCGCGACAGGATGGGCGCGTGCGCGGCGTGGCCCTGAGTCGCAACTTCGGTCAACACCACGCTATCACCGCGGGCCTGCGCCACGCGCGCGGACAGTGGATCGTGGTCATGGACGGCGATCTTCAGGATCCGCCTGAAGAGATCGCCAAGCTATGGGCCAAGGCGCAGGAAGGGCACGACTGCGTGCTGGCGCGCCGGGCGCGCCGGGACGATGCCTCCAGCAAGCGCCTGTCGTCGTGGCTGTTCTACAAGGTCTTCAATTATCTGGCCGACCTCAACTACCGGTACGACGGCACAGTGGCGAACTTCAGCATGATTTCGAGACGCGTCGCCGACGCAATCAACGGCATGGGCGAAGCAGTTCGCTTCTACGGAGGCTTTCTCACCTGGACGGGTTTCCAAAAAGCCTACGTCGACGTCACCCACGTTCGCCGTCCTTCGGGCGAGTCGGGCTACACCTTTTTCAAGCTGATGAAGCTCGCCACCAACATCATTCTGGCACACTCGAACAAGCCCCTGCGGCTTTGCGTGTATGCGGGTTTGCTGCTGTCTACACTCTCCTTTGCGGGCGGGCTGGTGCACATCGTGCGTGTGGTTGTGCACGGCTCTCCCGTGATGGGATGGACCAGCCTCATCGTGTCGGTCTGGTTCAGCACCGGCGCGATCATTTCGGCTTTGGGCATCCTGGGCCTGTACATCGACCGCATCTTTACCGAGGTCAAGCACCGGCCTCTCTACCTCGTGCGAAAGACCACCTTCGATGAATGATCCGGACGCGTACTCTGCTCTCGACAGCCAGCGTTTCGGAATCCGGGTTTTTCGCGCAGGCCCGGATAATGTCGAGGCGGTTGCAGAACTAATGCAGTTCGCGCGCTCCGGGGATGTGGATCTGTTGATCCTGCGCTGCCCGGTCGCCGCGGTTGCGGCTGCGCAGGAGTTGGAACGTGCCGGGTGCTTCCTGGCCGACACGCTGGTCTACTATCGCGGCCCGACCAGCGGCTTTACGGCGTCGCCGACTCTCCCTGGATGCATCCGCCTTGGCCAAGAGGCGGACCGCGCGGCCTTGGAAGGAATTGCGCGCGCGTCGTTTACCGGATTTTTCGGGCACTACCATGCGGATCCTCGTCTCGACCCGGTCGCTGCCACCGAGGGCTACGTGCAATGGGCCAGCTCGGCCCTGGACGATGCAGCGTCGCTGGTGCTGGTGTCCGAAACCGGGGGCCGCCTGTCGGGCTTCCTCACGGCCAAGAAGCTCAACGCGAAAACCTGGGAGATCCTGCTCAACGGCGTGGCGCCCGAGTTCCAGCGCAGAGGGATCTACGCGGCGTTGTTTCGCGAGGTCGGATGCCGCGCGCGCTTGCAAGGCGCCAGCGAGGTCCTGGTCTCAACCCAGCTGGCGAACCTCGCGCCGCAGAAGGTCTGGACCCGCGCCGGCCTCGAACTCGACCACGCGCTCTACACCTTCCACTGGTGGAAGGCCTGAACCGACGACGTCTCATCCTCGGAATGCCGGCTTTTTCACCATAGAGTTCAACCGAGATCACATAGCCCGACCGGAAATAGGCTCTCTCGACACAAATCATGGTCGGCTCCCATTTCTGCGGCATACAAGGACGCGATGAGATAAACTGTACCGCCATGATCGGGACCGGCCTTGCAGCAGACGCCACAAGCGCCTGGCTCCGTCGCACGGCAACCCCCTTTGACCGCGTTCCCGATGGTTCTGCGAGCGAGCAACTCTCATGACTGGTAGGCGCCCCTTGGTCGTGGGTCTGGATGCCTTCGCAGGGATAGGCTTGAGGGCCTCCGTCTGGCTCTGGGGCCTGATGGCGGTGGGGGCCGTCTTTCTCACGACTCTGGGGAACGATGAGGCATGGGTCCTGAACGGTCTCAAGAGCTACCTCACGCCTCCTGTCCCGGCTCTCAGCTCGGAACCGGTTTCCACTAGCGGTGGCCTTTTCGCCCTGGTCAACCTCGCCATCGAGTACGCATTCGGGAGCCGGGTGTGGGCTCATCGTCTCTTCTCCTTGGCCTGCCTATTCGCCCTCGTGGGCCTCGCGTCGTGGCAGGGAAGGGCGCGGCGCCAACAGGCGCGCCTCGACTACATTGCGATCGCCCCCTTGCTCGCCGTTCCGGGCACGGCAGAGGTCGGCACGGCGGCCATCGGCACCTCCACAGGGGTCACGCTGTTGGTCCTGGCAAGCTGGTTCTGGAGCGGGTCGCAGGCGCCGCGGAGCGGCCGCATCGTTCTCTGCGGGATCCTGTTTGGGCTGAGCGCCAGCTCAAGGTTTGACTTGGTCCTGTTCGCTCCCGCGCTGCTTCTGGCTGCGAGCGTTAGCCTCCCTGAGAGGTCGGGGTTCCGGCTGCGCATTCCCTGGGCGGCGCTCTGGGTCGTCGCCATCGGACTCGCCCTGTTTGTCGCCAGCCAGATGCTCATGAAAGCGGCCGCGCATCCCATCGTGATGGCCAGACTGAACGTGCAAGAGACGATGGCCGTCACCGGCCTGAGCACCTCGTTCATCGACTACCCGAGGCTCCTCAACCGCGTTCTCATCGGAACGGGTTTTGGGATCCCAGCGATCCTGATCCTTGGCTCGGTGGCCGCGTTTTGGGACCCGCCTTCGGATCGGGAGCCGAAATCGACAGGCAAACGTCGCTTTCTGGCTCTCATTCTCGCGATGGCCTGGGTCCTCTGGCTGGGTTGGGTTCTCCGCGCCCCGATTCCGCACCTGAGATATCTCTGGCCTTCGCTGGCGTTGTTCGGAATCCTGGGCGGCGCTGGGCTCTCTCAGATTCACCACGGGTACTCGCTACGCGGCGAATCGTGGCGCATGGCGGCGTGCAAGTTGATCGCCCTGGTCCTGGTCCTGGGGGGCGCTGCCGGCACTTTCCGATCGCTCGTCGTGGGCGAGAGCGACTACCTGAGCTGGGAGTGGTCACGCGAGATGGGCGTCGACTACTTTCGCAGGTTCCAGCATGCAAAGGACCAACACGCCGCGATCGCGTACCTGAGGAACGAGATCCCCAAGGATGCGACTGTCCTCGCGTACATTCCCTTTTCGCTTCGCTACCTCGGTGAACGCCCGGTCATCAACACGGACGACCCGGTCTTTATCCCACACGTCAGCGGACGCAGGACGTTTCTCGTGCTGACGCCTATGGTCGGGACGTATCTGTACCTTCCGCCCGAAACCTTTGCCTGGATCGAGACCCACGCCCGGCTCAAGGCCGAGTTCGGCAGGTACTCGCTCTACGAGCTACCAGATGGCCCTCCCGAGGACGCCACTGTGCTTCGCGTGGCCCGGACCAACTACGAGCACCACCCTCAGTCACGACCCTGGTTCGGCCGCAGCCCGGGTCGGGAGGGCGCCGTCACAGGACAGGCTGCATCTGCCGCAAAGCGATGAATTTGACTGCGAGTAGTGTCCAGAAAGCTATCGCACGAATTCTCGCATGGATTCGCAAAGATGAGTGGTTTGGATCGGCATGGGTGAACTGGCAGGCTGGTGAGCGTGATCTCGCTATCTGAGGGCGTGGTGGGCAGGGAAAATGAGGGGATTCCCGATTCCGGTTCCCGCACGCTGTAGGGATCGGCGGGAAGCGGAAGCGGGAATCGGCCTCCGGCTACCGGGAGGCGAGGAGGTAGCCCGCTGCGGTCTTGCGGACGCGGCCTTCGGCGGTGAGGGTCGCGAGGGCCTGGCAGGCGCTCGTGTTGCGGACGCGGCAGGCGCTGCGGAGTGCAGGCAGCGAGAGCGGCGTGGTGGTTGCGGTCAGCATCTGCTCGATCTTCTCGACCGCAGATGAGGCCACCGGCACAGTGGGCGCGGCGGGAGCGTCGATGACCCGCAGGGCGAGCGCGGCGCCGTCGTTTTTGAGGGCGACGTGGATGCCGCCGAAGGACTGTGCGGCGCGATGCTCGACGGTGAGGACAAGGTCGTCGCCAGTGCGGCGCAGGTAGAGGTTGGAATCGCCCCAGGCGTGGAATTCGGAGGAGCCGCGCAAGGCCTGACCGGCCCTGGCCTTGGATGCGCCCTTGCGTGCGTGGTGGACGAGGACGACGGCGACGGCAAGTCGGCGCTGTAGTTCGCGCAGATAGGCGAGCAGCGGGGCGACCTCGCCGGAAATATTTTCGTCGATGCGGTGCAGGCGGACGAAGGGGTCGAGGATGAGCAGACGTGGCCGCAGGTGCTCGACGGTCTGGGCGAGGCGCTCGCGGTCTTGGGGAAGGTCGAGGCGGAGGACGGGCGCGGTGATGACCTGCACGTCGATGGCATCGAGGCTGGTCCCGGCGGCGAGCGCGATGCCTTCGAGGCGGCGGCGTACGATGTGCAGGGCGTCCTCGGCGGCGAAGAGCAGGACGCGGCCCTGCGTGACGGGTTGGAAGCGACCGAGGCAGGGCACGCCCGCCGCAACGGCTACGGCCATGTCGAGGGCGAGGAAGGATTTGCAACACTTGGGCTCGCCGCCGACGATACCGACGGCCTGGGCGGCCCACAGTCCATCGATCAGCCAGCGGCGCTCCTCGGGCACGACGGCGAGCGCGTGAGCGGGACGGAAGGGCAAAAGCTCGGTCATCGGTGGGCACGCGCGGTGTGCGCGTCCTTGACCGTGGGCGCGGGCTTGGGGCGCAGCCGCTCGGGTGGGGCGAAGATTTCC
>PMKP01000374.1 GCA_003157775.1 Myxococcales bacterium
GAGCCGCCCGAAGCTACGCCGCCATTCGACCCGCCCGAAGCCTTGGTGCCCCCCGAGATCGTGACGCCGCCCGAGCTGCTACTCCCACCTGAGCGGTTGCTCCCACCCGAGCTGCTCCCACCTGAGCTGTTGCTCCCACCTGAGCTGTTGTTCCCGCCCGCGTTGTTGTTCCCGCCCGAGCTGTTGCTCCCGCCCAAACTGTTGCTCCCGCCCAAACTGTTGCTCCCGCCCGATTTGGTGATGCCGCCCGAGCTGGCGATACCGCCCAAGCTGGCGATACCGCCCGAGTTTGCTGTCCCACCCGACCCACCTCGGCTCGTGATGCCTCCGCTCCCGATGGTTCCGCCGCTAGGCTCGATACCGCCACTTCCGATCACGCCGCCCGATCCCGTTTTTCCACCCGATCCAGAGCTTGCGGCAGTATTTCCCCCGCTTTCCTCGGCCGGTCCGTTGTTGCCATCCGCACATCCAAGACCACCACAAGCCAAAAGCAGCGAAATTCCTAGAGCAACCTGGTGAACAGAAACGTCTTTCATGGAACTCCTCCGATGGTTCACGGGAACGTATGTCAAAACAGTAGCAGCAGCCTGGCAGAACCGCTCACCTACCAGCGCTCTGGCTTGGTTCCACTTATGCGCGTGACGACAAGACTAGCCTGGATCAGACGATATTTCTTGGACTAACTGGGCCAGGTTCACCAAGAAAATAACACAGCAGTCACCTGCCCTAAGCGGATTCTTCGTAAGTCTACCTGGCGTTCGCAATGACGCCATCCTGCTGTTGCTTGGCTGGCAGCCGTAAACGCTCGCCACAACGCAGAACTACCTTGAAGTCGGCGCCTTCTTCAGCGTCCCTGGCGCGCTGCGCGCAGCACCGCTTCGAGTCAGGCCAATTGGGCTCAACCAGGAGTGCTAGAAACGGCATCATGAAGAAAGGCTCGATGGAAGAAACTCCACTGCGGGCTGGGTTGACCGTGCTCTGCGCGCTCTCTCTTGGGATCGCGAGCCCTTCGGGCCTCTGGGCGACGCCCCCCGACCGGGCAGCCCACCTGACGGTTCACGTCGACCAGGACGGGCCGAAGATCAGCCCGCTTCTGTACGGCATCTTCTTCGAGGAGATCAACCGGGCCGGAGAAGGCGGCCTGTGGGCCGAGATGATACAGAACCGTTCCTTCGAGGACGACCGCAAGGAGCCGGTGGCTTGGAAATCCTACGGGCCGGTCAGGACCAGACTGGACAGGCAGAGGCCGCTCCACCGGCAAAATCCCACCTCCCTGTACCTCGAGTTTTCCGGTTCCGATGGCGGCGTCGCCCAGAACGGATTCGGCCGCGATCAGGGAAAAGACCACGGCGCCTACCCGGGCGGGATGGCGTTCCGAAAAGGCGAAGCCCTGCGCTTTTCAATTTTCCAGCGAGGCGAATGCGCCCTGGAAGTTCGCTTGGAGGGGCGAGGCGAAAAGCTGCTCGCGAAAGCTTCCCTGCCCGCGCCGAGCAGCGCCTGGGAAAAAGTTGAGGTGACGCTCGACCCCTCGGCCACGGACCTGTCCGGAAGGTTGGTGCTGGCGGGCAAGGGCCGAGGAGGAGTCTGGATCGACCAGTTGTCCCTGATGCCGGTCTCGACCTGGAAGGGGCACGGCCTGCGCCGGGACCTGGCCGAAATGATCGCGGCCCTGAAGCCGGCCTTTGTCCGCTTCCCCGGCGGTTGCTTTGTCGAGGGCCTGGACTTGGCCAACGCCCCACGATGGAAAGACTCGATCGGCGAGCAGGCCCAACGCCGCGGGGTCCCTAACCGTTGGGGCTACCAGACCTCGGGGGCATTTGGCGTCTACGAGTTCTTGCAATGGTGCGAAGACCTGGGGGCCGAACCCCTCTATGTGATCAATTGCGGCATGGGCCACGGCTACACCGTGCCCATGAATCAAATGAAGGAATGGGTCGAGGACGCGCTGGACCTGGTGGAATACGCCCGGGGCCCGGTCGACAGCAAGTGGGGGGCGATGCGGGCCGCCGCGGGTCATCCGGCCCCGTTCAAGCTGAACTACTTGGAGATCGGCAACGAGAACGGCGGGCCCGCGTACGCCGAACGGTACGCCCTCTTCCACGACGCCTTGAAGGCGAAATACCCAGACCTGCACCTGGTCGCCAATTTCTGGGACGGCGAGATCCCGAAGACCCGCCCGGTCGAGATACAGGATGAGCACTACTACCTCGATGCCTTGGGGTTCCTGGGCATGGCTGACTACTACCAACGGGTCGACCGGAATGGTCCCCTTGTCTACGTGGGCGAGTACGCGGTCAGCAACGGAGCCGGGACCGGGAATCTCTCGGCCGCCCTCGGCGAGGCGGTCTTTCTGACGGGGTTGGAAGCCAACGGCGACCATGTGGTGATGGCGTCCTACGCCCCGCTGCTGGCCCACCCAGCCTGGAAAGCCTGGAACCCGAACGCGATCGTCTTCGACCAAGGCCGCTCCTACGGCACTCCCTCCTATCACCTGCAAACCATGTTCGCCCCCAACCGGGGCGATGTGGTTTGCCCAGTCGAACTCAACCAACCGGAGATCCCGTTCGAGGCGCCGAAAGGCAGGTTCGGCGTCGGGACCTGGGGCGACACCCAGGTCGAATACCAGGACGTTTCCTTTACCGCGCCCGACGGTAAACGGATCTTCACGAGCGACTTCACTCAAGGAATGGACGGCTGGAAGCCCTTCAGGGGAACGTGGACGGTCCAGGACGGCGTCCTACGCCAGACCGGAAAAGAAGACGGCTTCGAGGTGGCCCAGATCGCGGACAGCCACTGGGGCGACGGAGTTTTCGAGGTGCGAGCCCGCAAGATCGGCGGCGTCGACGGATTTCAGATCCAGCTCCAGGCCGAGGAGGAGGGCCAGCAGAGGGTCTGGAACCTGGGCGGCTGGGGCAACACCCGAATCGGGCTGCAGGGGATCTTCGGTGAATCCAGGCTGCCAGGAAAGGTCGAGACCGGCCGTTGGTACAGCATCCGCATCGAACTTGCGGGCCCCCTCATCCGCTGCTACCTCGATGGGAAGCTGATACAGGAAGTGGTCCGCCCGAGCCCGAAAAGCCTCTACGCAGTGGCCAGCCGAACCGCGAACCGCAAGTCAGTAATCCTCAAGCTGGTCAACGCCGGGAATGCTCCACGCAGGATTGCATTCGACCTGAAGGGCGTACGTTCGGTCGCTCCCAAGGGCCGAGTGATGGTCATGACATCGACGGATGGGAACGACGAGAACTCATTCGAGCGTCCCCGTCACGTGGCCCCGAAGGAGTCGGTTGTGACCGGGATCGGGAAGAGTTTCGCCCGAACCATGCCGGCCCGCTCGATCACGGTGCTGAGGCTTTCCGTCAGCTACTAGATCTACTGGATCTACGAATCCGTTGCGCTGCTGGCGTCGGTCGTGGCACCGCTGTCCGTTCCGCCGGTCTCGTCGCCAAGGTCCAGAGTGCCGCCGCCACCGTCCTCGCCCGCGCCGCCGTCCTCGCCTGAGGCAGGCGCATCCGCGACGTCGGTCGGGGCGGGAGCATCCGCAACATTGGCCGGGCTGCTGCCCGCGAGGTCTGGGCCTCCGCTGACAGGGGCGTCAGCGACGCCAGCATCAACTTCCGAACAAGAGAGCGTGTCATCGCTGCAACCACTGGTGAACAGGCCGAGCAATCCGAACAGCGCTGTGAACGCGACGAGAGTGGATTTCTTCATGGCAAGGGCGATTGTAAACCACGTTGGCTGCAAAAAGTCCACGTGAACAGCAGCGAGACCCCGTGTATGGTGGAGTAAGGCGATGCGATGAGAAACTTGGTGATCTGGGGCGTCGCGTTGTTAGGCTTGCTGGCCGTCGCGGGCACGGGCTGCACTAGTGGAAGCAAAACCCCGGTCAGCAGCGGTGGTGCGACGTCGATGGGCGGCATTAGCATGGGCGGGTCGACGGCAACCGGCGGCGCGACCAGCACCGGCGGGACCATCAGTACCGGGGGCAGGACCGGGGGGACCACCGACACCGGGGGCATCCCAAAGACCGGGGGTACGGTCAGCACCGGCGGGACCATGAGGACCGGCGGGGCCTCCAGCACCGGCGGGACCGCCACCACCGGGGGCAGCCCCGGGACCGGAGGAACCGCCGGTGGGATCATCAACACCGGGGGCAGCGTTAGCACCGGCGGGACCATCAGCACTGGGGGCGTGGGGACCGGCGGCACCACCAGCGCAGCGGGCACCTCCGGGACCTGCCAACCCGCCGCATGCGGATCGCACAAGTGGGCCTGCTGGAAAATGCCGAACCCAACCGGATCGGGCCTGCCCAACCCCGCGAGTTACACGGTCGCCAACGGGATAGTGCATGACAACGTCACCTGTCTGGACTGGCAGCAGGTCGAGTCGAGCAGCACCTACACCAACGCCGACGCCACAACCTACTGCGCGAGCCTGTCTCTCGGTGGCAACAACGACTGGCGGGTTCCGACCCGCGTCGAGACGGAGTCCATCATGGACTGGACGCGCAGTCCGGCCATCGACGCCGCCTTCACTGCGGTCAGCGGTTTTCACAAGACCGGTTCCGACTGGATCCTCACCATCCGCCAGGCCGGCGCGGGCAAGACCTGTGGGGCGCCAGGGGCTGGCAGCGACGGTGGGGTAACGGGCAGCGGCACCTGCGCCTGGGCCTTCAACTTTGGCGACGGCATCGTCAGCAATGCCTATGCCGCCGACACCGCCGCACGCGTCCGCTGCGTGCGCGGCAACGGGACCGGCGAAGCCTTCGCCGACCCTGCCGTGGCGCCACCCAACCAGTACACCGCCATCTCCGCCGACGAGGTCCAGGACAACTACACCGGGCTCATCTGGCAGAGAACCGGTAACTCTTCCGGACTTATCACCTGGGATCAAGCGGTCGCCTACTGCAGCAGCTTGACCATCGGAGGGAACGCCTGGCGGCTGCCCTCGGTTCGGGAGCTGGCCACGCTGGTGGATGAGGCGCAGGTGGCGCCGGCCATCAACCGCACCATGTTCCCCAGCACGCAGTACGGCGCACACAGTAACAACTGGTACTGGGCAGCACACGCGGAAAGAGACAGCACGACTGCCTGGTGGGGCCTCAACTTTGACGACGGCTTCACCGGATTCAACGCCGGGGTTAGTGGCACATGGAACTACTGGACCGCTGCCTATGCGAAGTGCGTGCGCTAGCGACGCGGTGTTCTCGGAAGCGAGACGTGAGCAGCCCCGGCACCTGAAGCGAACGCAGCCGCGATGAGCCACCGCGAATATTTGAGCTTGGCACCATGAGGTAGGTCACTGCTAAAAGTAGTGCTAGTCTGTTCGCGCAAGGCAATTCACAACCCGCGAGGTCGTTGCAAAATGGGAAATTCTCGTCGCCTCTTTCTAGGCATGACCGCAGTTGTTCTCTTGGGGCTCGGATGCTCTGCGACAAACGGAGGTGGGCCCGCGCCACAAGGAGGTAGTGGCCAAGGGTCAGGTGGAACCAGCGCCCGCACGGGCGGCTCGGTCTCCTCCGGCGGCTCGGTCTCCACCGGCGGGGTGGCTCCCACGGGTGGATCAGTATCCACCACGGGTGGCTCGGCTTCCACCGGAGGTTCTGTCTCCTCTGGCGGGGTGGCTCCCAGTGGCGGCGCGGTCCCCAAGGGCGGCACGGTTTCTTCCACGGGCGGCTCTGTCCCCACCGGTGGGATGGCAGTCACCACCGGTGGATCAGTCACCACCGGCGGCGGTGCTCCCAAGGGCGGTGCCAGCCCCACTGGCGGCGCTGCCCCCACCGGCGGCGCTTCCCCAAAGGGCGGCGCTGCCCCCACCGGCGGCGCTTCCCCCACCGGCGGCGCTTCCCCCACCGGTGGCTCGATCCAGATTGGTGATGGCGGAGGGGTCTGCCCCACCCTGGTTGATGGTCCAACTCCAGACACCACGACGCGGGCAATCTGCACCAGCGGCTCGACCGGCATTACCTGCCATTTTGGTGGCAACCCAGGGAACTACGATGTCTCCTTCTACCTCGGTGGCTCAGCCGCCGGACAGACTGAAGTGCAGGCCGAACACTTGCGTGAAATGCTGGCGGCCCCGTTTTCAACCGTGGGCGCCGCCGTTGCTCCGATCGCTACCACTGCGGGCCAGAAACTCCGCTACTCCATGTCGGACAACGACCGCCAGCCCGAGGGACAACCCGAGTGGTCGCAGGCTTCGAACGGAACCCCCGGATTGGACATGTACTTCATA
>PMKP01000326.1 GCA_003157775.1 Myxococcales bacterium
CCTACGCGCACGCGGTGCTGGCCGAAGATTCGCTGGACGCTGTCAAACTTGCCAAGTGAAACTCCTCGTTGATCGCTGTGCGGGCCATCGTCGGCGGAGTGGCTCCAGACACAAGGGCATGACGTGGTCGAGGTATCCGGGCTGGGACCGGATCCGGGCGACCAGGCCATCATCGGCATGGCGGCCCGCGAGAACCGAATTCCCGTCACAATCGACACCGACTTCGGACGGCTCATCTACGGCGGCTCGGAGCATGCGGGGCTGATACGCCTGCCCGACGTGCCGGCTGGGCCGCGCATTCAATTGCTGGCCGATGTCTTTCGGCGCCACGCCGATGACATTGCGTCGGGCGCCGTGATCACGGTGAGGAGCGGACGGATTCGGATCTCAAGGCCGCCAGTGCGAACCTAGATTCACCAGCGAGCAGTGTTTGCGCCGCTGCCCGTAAGGGGCAAGCCCAAAGGCATCCGCGGCTCAGCCGGGAACCCGAAGGTGTCAGGCGACGGTCCGAAGCGGAAGTTCACGTTCTCGAACAGTTTCGCCTGCGTATGGTGTGCGCACGAGATTGCCGAGCACGGCTGGTCCCGGGTCGACGATGAAGTGTCACCTCTCGTGTAGGGGCGACCTGCGGTCGCCCTTGTGGGCTCGCCTCCACGAGGCGGTGCGTTTCGACCCGCCGAATCCCACCGGACGAAGCGGTTAGTGCCTACGCAGGTGAGGGACGGGCGCCCGAAGGGCGACCGCAGGTCGCCCCTACACGGGACGTGATGCGGGCCAGACACCGTAACACGGGACGTGATGCGGGCCAGACACCGTAACACGAGACGTGATGCGGGCCAGACACCGT
This sequence comes from Myxococcales bacterium, assembly GCA_003157775.1. GTDB lineage: Bacteria > Myxococcota_A > Polyangia > Fen-1088 > Fen-1088 > Fen-1137. The sequence continues at coordinate 848 of PMKP01000326.1, forward strand.
AACACGAGACGTGATGCGGGCGAGACGCCCCAACACAAGCATGATGCGGGCGGGACGAGCCTACCTCGAATTCCAGCCTCTCTTTCCGGACCTGCATATGCGTGCGTGCCATCCCAGCCTGATCGTACGCATGAAGGCAACCGTGAGAAAGATGCCAGCCGGCAAGCTGGCCGCGTCGCGCTTGCGTGCGGACGTGTGCCGAATGCTCGACGGCGTGCTCGAAACCGGAGTTCCGGCGGTGATCAAAGTGGCGCGGTCGTACGCTGCGCATCGTGCGGGGTAAACCCGTCGGCCGGCTACATCGCCTGGTGGCCCGCCCCGACTTCATCAAAGGCGATCCGAAGGATCTGGTACACCTTGACTGGTCGCACGCGGCACTTTCTGGGGCAACCCTGCTGACCAAAGACCGATCGATCCGGCGGAACTACCGTCACGCAGTCTGGGACTAAACCGTCAGGGCCATGATTCGGTGGCACCAGAAAATCAGCACGGTGGCGTGGTTGGAGGCGGCCGTGGCGCCGGCGGTGGCGGCGACGGTGCTCGGATGGCCGGAACCGGGGGCGGCGTCAACTGAGGCCAAGTGCCCGTCGGTGGTGGAAAGGGGACCGCGGGGGGCAAGGGCGGAAACCCGCCATCCGCGCCCGTGCCGCAAACGTTTGGTGCGCCGCACGCGTCGCCATTTGGGCAGGTCGCAGGACAGTCGAGAGTTCCTCCGCAGCCATCGCCGATGGTGCCGCAGTAGGCTCCGCCACCCGGCGGCGTACAGGTGGCCTTGACACAGTCGGGGCCGCCCAAACACAGGTTGTTGACGCAGGTCCAACCTGGCTTTGGACAGATGGTGCTGCACTCGGTGGTGCCGCCACAGCAGTTGTTTATGGTGCCACAGTAGGCATCACCACCTGCCGATTCACATGGGAAAGGCATGCACATAGTCGCCGAGCCCAGGCAGATGCCTTCCTCGCACACCCAGCCGGCCATTGGACAGTTCATCGGACAATGGAGCGTGCCGCCGCATCCGTCTCCGATGTCACCACAGTAGCTACCGACTTCTTGAGGGAGCATGCAGATGTCTGCTCCGGGAAACTGGCAGGTCAGCTTGGAGCAAACGTCCGGGGGACCGACGCAGATGTTGTTATCACAAACCCACCCGCCTTTCGGGCAGGTGGTTGGGCAATGAAGGGTGCCGCCGCACCCATCGCCGATGTCGCCGCAATAGTCGTAGAAGCCGTTCGCACAGGTCACTGGGGTGCATACATTCGGCGGACCGACACATACATTGTCCTGGCAGATCCACCCGGCCTTCGGACAGGTAAGCGGACAAGGGAGAGTGCCACCGCAGCCGTCGCCAACGTCGCCGCAGTACTCAGATTCATCAGACGAATCCACACAACGGAAGCTCGTACAAACAGCCGTCAGCCCGGTGCAGACGTTGTTCTGGCAAGTCCATCCCTGGTATGGGCAGGTTTCTCCGCAATCGAGCGTGTGGCCACAACCGTCGCAGATCGTTCCGCAGAACCGACCCCCGTACTCATCTGCGCAGGCGATGGGAACGCAGGCATCGCCTGCGGAATCGGCGGGAGCGTCCAGCGCACTGGCCTGGTCGGGTGCGTCCGCACGGTCAGCTACGTCCGCCAGCCCGGGCAGGTCAACCACGACTGCATCCGGAGCGCCCGCATCGGTATACGTGCCCGTGTCCGTGATCGCATTCGCATCCTCGCGACTACGCCCGGCATCCGAGCCAGCGTCAGTTGCAGCCCTTAGCGCATGCTTGCCGCATCCCAAAAGGCCAGCCAGCATGAGCGCCACAAGGCTGCCCAGAAAACGGACGTTGCCATGCTCCTGAATCTGCATACTCATAACTCTACTCTCGTTCTGGCGACCCTGGTCCAGCGGCCCGCAACACAGCTAGCAGGGCATCAACGTCGCCTTGGCTGGGCAGGTAGTACGGCGCAAGGCTGCGCCGCTTGCACCCGACGCGCACGGCCAGCAAGGGCAGGCTTCCGCTCAGGGCGAACACATCCTCGTCGGTCTGGTCGTCACCCAAATACAAGGCAGCCTGACAGCCCAAACGGCGCAATTCTGACTGCAGCGCAGTGGCCTTGTTGGGCGCACCCACCGGTAGAAGATCGACCGCCAAAAGCCCCATGAGTGCGCGAGCGTCAGCCAGGCCTGCAGTGGCGGCCAGGATGGCTTTGAGTGCGGCGGGCCGATTGCGTGCCTTTCGATAATGGATGGCCAGGCTCGCACCTTTGTTGTCAAAGACAATCCCGGCCACGCGCTCAAGTCGTGGTTTCAGGCAAGCCAGCCAACTCCGAACCGAGCGCCGTGCTGCGGGCAAGGCGGGCGACGGTTCGATGCCGTGGTTGCCCAATACCTGGCGCAAGGGGATTCCGACCAAGCGGCGGGCCACATCAGCGCGCCTGCGGCCAGAAATCACTACGCAGGGATACTTCCGCGCCATCTCCGTCAACAACCGGCGGGTGCGCGGACGCAGGCGCGCGCGAGCTGGATCCGCCACAATGGGCGCCAGGGTGCCGTCGAAGTCAAACGCCAAAAGCACGCGGCCACGGGCTGCTAGACCGCGCAGCACTGGACGGTTTTGCGAGGCGAGGAGCGACTTCATTTCACAAGGCCAGGCAGGCTCGAGACTTCGTCGCCGCTGCGTCCTAGGAAATTTCCTTTGCGGCGCAGACGGGCCGCGTCCATCAGCATGCGGCCGGCCCAGCGGTAGACGTTGAACTCGGCGAGAAAGGCGCGCATGGCGCGCATGCGCTCGCGCTGCTCGTCGGGGGGCATGGCCAGCGCCCGCGCCATGGCGGCACTGGCTTCTTCCAGATCATAGGGGTTGACCACCAGGGCTTCCGACATCTCGCGCGCAGCGCCGGTGAACTGGCTCAACAGCAGCACGCCGCGCTCATCGTCGCGCGCCGCGGCGAATTCCTTGGCCACCAGGTTCATGCCGTCGTGCAGACTGCTGACGTAGCACAGGTCGGCGGCGCGGTAGTAGCGGAAGACCTGGGGCGGCTCGTGGTGGGCGCGCAGAAGAATGATGGGCTGATAGGCACCCTCGCCGAAGCGCTGGTTGATGCGCGCGGCGGTTCGCTCCACCGTCTCGTCAAGCTGGCGGTAGCGCTCGATGAGGGTTCGGCTGGGCGCTGCTATTTGCACGAAGCTGAAGCGGCCGGCGTAGGCGGGGAAGCGTTCTAGGAAGCGCTCCACCGTCAGCAGGCGTTCCTCGATGCCCTTGGTGTAGTCGAGCCGATCCACGCCCAGACCGAGCAGGGCATCGTCTCGCAGACCTAGCTCCTGACGCACCCCACGGCGACACTCAGGCACCGGCGGCGCGCTCGCGGCCCAACGGCAGGGCCATTCGATGGAGATGGGGTAGGGCCGCACCAGGGTCGCCCGGCCCCGCTGCACCACCGCGTTCTGTTCCCGATCGATGCGCGCCTCCAAATAGCGGTCCACTGAGTCGAGGAAGTTGTTGCAGTGCTGGCGCGTGTGGAAGCCCAGGATGCTGCTGCCGAGCATGCCCTGCAGGATCTCGCCCCGCCAAGGGCAGATCCCGAAGTGCTCGCCGTTGGGCCACGGGATGTGCCAGAAGGTGATGATGGTGGCGCGTGGCCGTCGCTCGCGCACCAGGCGCGGCACCAGGGCGAAGTGGTAGTCCTGGACCAGGACCACGGGATCCTCACCCTCGGCTTCGTCGCACAGCGCTTCGGCGAAACGGCGATTCACGGCTTCATAGGCGGCCCAGTCGGTGCCGCGGAAGATGGGCCGCGCGTGGGCCAAGTGGCAAAGCGGCCACAGCCCCTCGTTGGCCAAGCCGTAGTAGTAGCCGCGCTCTTCCTGCTCGGACAGCCAGACCCGGCGCAAGACGTACGATTCCTCGCCGGGCGGCACCCGCACGTGGTCCTTGTCGTCCACCACCGTGCGGTCGGCGGAGCCGCTGCCATGGGCGATCCACACACCCGAGCAGGCGCGCAACACCGGCTCGATGGCGGCGACCAGGCCACTGGCGGGATGGCGAACCACAACCGCGCCATCGCTGCTGCGCTCGTGGATATAGGGCTCGCGGTTGGCCAGCACCATCACCTTCTCGCCGGGGAAGTGGCGCACCAGCGCCTGCTTGAGATGTTGCGGGTTCCAGGCGCTGGCCGGGCCGTCCATTTCGCGCTCGGCGGCGATGCGCTCGACCAGCTCGCGCACGTCAGCCACGATGGGCAGAAACTCCTTGCGCCGCGACTCTCCCAGGATGAAGCGGCGCAGTTCCTTGCGGAAGCTGCGCCAGGAAAGTCGGGCGGCGATCACCGTGACCAGCGCGGCGCAGAGAGCGAGGCCGGCGAACACCATGAGCAGAAGCTGGCGCAGGCGCGCGTCGCGCCGGTCAATGGCGGAAAGATCGTGCACCAACAGCAACAGGCCAAGGGAGGTACCGTCGCGCACGACCGGCACAGCGCTGAGATACACGTTGCCGCCGGGCAGGGACCAGTTGGTTGCCCACGCCAGGCCGGGCGCCGTGGGCTGGCCTTCGCGCTCGGCGGCCATGCGCTGCCTCACCTCGGAGCAGCCCAGGTCAGAGGGAAAGGCGGGGGTGCGGGCCAGCAGTTGGTTGTTCTGGCCGCAGGCCCCTGCCGCTGTGACGTGCTCGTCGCGTGCCAGATCGGTAAGCATGGCTTCGAAGGGTTGGCGCGCTCCCGCGGTCCAGCGTGCCAGCAGCGCAGGTTGGTTTTTCTGGGCAAGCCCAGCCATGCGCTGGGCGATGTCAGCCTCGAACCACCGGCGGGTGGTCCGCTGGACCGCGCTGGATGCCAGGTAGGCCAGCAGCGCCACTCCGGCCAGAAACACGACCAGAAAGCGAGCCATTCTGCGCATGGTTCCTCCGCGGGTTCAGGTTTCTGCCTAGGCTATTCTCGGCCTCGCGTCCAGGCGCGCCACTGCCACACGGGCAGGCTAGCCTAGCCGGAGGTCGACTTGGCTTCAACAGCGTTGATCGTCGGACCTATAATGTCCCGGCCGTGAACTTCCTTCGGTCATCCGTTTGGGTTGCAACCGCCTTGCTTGCGACTGAAGTCATGGCCATGACGGCCGAGACGCCGTGGCCCGCGCGAAGGCGCCGCAGTGAAGAAGGCTTGCGGCCCGGTGTGCACGAATTGAAGGACATCCGGCGCTGGCCCGCTGAGCCCGCGTCTCCAGCCGGCCCGCCCGATCCGTCCCNNCGCGACTGCAGACGCCGTTTGGCATCGGGCTGCTGCAGATTCAGCCGCGCATGTATGCGGCCAACGTGCACGCTGCGAAGCTGGTCTATCAGGTGCGTGCGGGCGAGGCGTGGGCGGAGAAGACCCGGCCTCTGCCGCGGGGCGGACTCCACCCGATGCTGCTCAAGGAGCCACGCCATCACCTGCGTGTCGGGGCGGCTCTGCTGGGCATGTGGCAGGATCAACACCCGGGCATAGACCAGGCTTTTGCAGGCTCGGTGCCCCATCGGAGTGCGGTGGCCCATTTCGGCTGGGGCGATGTGGTGCACGGCACGGGCGGCGAGGATCGCGCGCTCACCGCCCGGCGCCGGCTCATCGAGCGCTATCTGGACCAGCGGCCCGCACCGCATCCGACGCCGCTGGGAATTGCCGTGGTTTCACCCCTGGAGGGCACGCCGCGCGTGGCGCCCAGTGGTCCGGGCGAGGATCGCGACCAGGGTGCGCGCGCCCACCGCGGTCTGGATATCGACGCCACCACAGGCGAGCCGGTGCGCAGTCTGGCCGACGGTGTGGTGTGGTTTGCCGGCTTCGACTTGCCCGGGCGGGTGCGGCCGCAGCCGGTGCCGCCCGAGGAGCTGGCGCACACTCCGCGCCCGCCGTTGGGAGCGGGCGGCCTGTTCGTGTGCGTGCGCCACACAGAAGGGATCTTTTCCTGCTACATGCACCTGTCGTCGTACCGCGTGCACATAAACGACCGGGTGAAGGCGGGCGACTGCTTGGGCGCCGTCGGTCGTTCGGGAGTCAAGTCTTCGGGCAGTCATCTCCACCTGGAGATTCACGTCAAGGGTGACGCCGTGGATCCCGCGCCCATTCTCGGACCCGAGCTGGTGATCCCGCCCCAGGACACCGTGGCGCACGATTTGGCCATGCAATCGAAGAAGATGCGCCTCAAGCACGAGCGGCGCGCCCGCTGGCGCGCGCACCTGGCTGCGCGCAAAGACGCGGCCGCGCGACGGGAGTAGCAGTTGCGTCCCGTTTCGTAGCATAATCCCCACATGAGCGAAACCGGCGCGAGTCTTGGTGCTGCGAAGTGGACCCGCTCGATTCGTCGAAACGTCAGCTTCATGCGGTCCGAGTTGACTTTACCGCCCCGCGCACGAGGGTGAAGACGATCCCGCTCAAGGCATAGAGCGCCACCACGGTATGCCCGGTGGGAAGGTCAAGAAAGTACGAGGCGGTGATGGCGATGAGGTTGAGCACCGTTCCCAACCCCCACGCGAGCAGCAGTTTCGTTCTGAATGAGCGATTCATGCTCGACACGATAAAGGCGGGAGCAACCAGGATGGCGAACACCACGAGAACTCCTGCGAGATTGACCGAGCTGGTAACGGTGAGTGAGAACGTGCCGAAAAACACCAGTTCCTTCAGGGTGCCACGCAATCGCCCCATGGTAAGCCAGAGCACGGCCCCGATGACCGCATAGAGGCCCGCGGTCCTGAGTACCGCGCCCATTGGCACGAAGAGGATGTCAGCGGCGACCAGGTGTTGCATCTCCTCCGCCCCGCGCGGCGCCCGGGACAGGGCAATGACCGCGGCGCTCATGCCGAAGGCGTAGAGGAGCCCGATGAAAGCCTCATGGTTGCGAGTTCGCTTGGTCGATAGAGCAATAAGGAAGGCGCCCGCGAGCGAGAAGGCGAGCGACACCGGGTACATATACTTGCCGTCGAGAGCCAGGATGGAGATGGCGGCGCCAAAGGCCGCCATCTGCCCAATTCCGAGGTCGGTGAAGATGATGCCGCGCTCGATGATGTGCAGTCCATAGTACGAATGGATGCCCAGGAGCACGACTGAGAGAAGGAATGCGCTGAAAAGGATGTCAATCATTTGAGGACGCTCGCCAGGAGGGTGTCGTACAGACTGAAAATGTCCTTGGCCGCCGCAACCGCTCCCACATCTTGTGGCAGCACGGCCCACGGGACCGACAGCTTCTTCGCCAAACCTTCAGGTGACTTCTTTTCGTGATACGGATCGGTTACGACCATGTAGACCGTGCCGGCAGCATTCGCCTCGATCAGTTCTTCGAGATGCCGGCTGGTCGGAGGAATGCCGGGCTTAGGCTCCAGCTCGCCGACGATCTTCATTCCGGTTCGCCGGGCGAAGTAGTCGAAGAGGCGGTGATATTGGATGATGGTTTTGCCTCGAAGCGGTTCGGCCTTTTTGTCCCACTCTGCGGACTTAGCCTTCCACCGCGCCAAGAACGCGTCGAGGTTCTTCTGATACGCGCTGGCACCGGCACGGTCGGCGCGTGCAAGCGCATCGGCAACCGCGCGCGCCACGGGCGGCACATTGTGCCAGTCGAGGATGAAGTGCGGGTTTCCTTCGGGATGGATGTCTCCCTCCGAGCGGCTCACCTTGTCGGGCTTCTCGATGAGCTCGACGAACTGGGACAGGTCGACGAAGCCTTCGGCTCCCGGTATGATCTTTGGGTTGTTGGCCTGCCGGATGAGTGGCGGCACGAACCCGATCTCCAGCGAGCCGCCATTGATCATGAGAAGGTCCGCCTGGCGCAGCTTGCCGATGAACGAGGGGCGCGGCACCACGAAGTGCGGATCTTCATCGCCCTTGGCGAGGGTGGTCACATCGACTTGGTCCTTGGCGATTTCCCCTACCAGTGCCGCGATATACGGATAGGTGACTACGATCTTGGGTTTGGCTCGTGCGGGGACGGCGAGTGCGAAGCTGATCACTGTCGCAACCAACGCGCTTGTGGTCGTGAACTTCATTGGACTTCTCCTAATCCTCAGAATGAATGCGCTCCGTGGGGACCGACGGCAATGTTCATCTGGAGCAACACTTCGTGGACATCCTTCTGCACCCCATTCAGGTAGCGGGACCGATCAAAGGCATACTGCAGCCGGAATCTGGAGAATTCGGTGGGGCTGAATTCGAGCATGGTGGTGTAGCGCTGGAGCAGGTTGGGGAGTGGCTGACCCACGCCATCGATGGTGAGTGAATTCTGGGCCACGCCATCAATGGTGACCGAATTCTGGGCGAGCAGGTCGAAGCGCTCCCCCACCCTCCACCGGCCCGGATCGTCGAAGCGCCAGATGAGCTGGGTATAGAAGCCACCCTGTTTCTTGGATTCGTGGTGGATGAGCCCGTCGGAAGCCAGGGCGAGATCCCCGGATGACACGCGGCCGAGGTACTCGCTTTGCCAGGTGATGCTGCGGTACGAGCTGATGAGGTACTTGTAGGTCAGCTCCGCGTCGTACAGGACCGTGCCAGGAGCGCTGAACACCATGTCGGTCGGCGAGCCATACGACTGGGTCGAGTGTCCGTACATGGCCGATGCCCCAACCAGGAAGACGTGGTCTCCGGAATCGAAGGAGGACTTCAGCGAGCCGACATACAGGGCTGGGACGAACGGAGCCGTGGAGGAGAGCACCGTCCCGTTGGCCGCGGTCAGGTTGTAGCCAACGGCGTTGAAGGTTCGCGATTCATCGGAGACGCCTTGAAAAACCTCGAAGTTGAACTGCAAAAGGAAATCGACGGGCGCAGTCCAAGAGACCCGCAGCCCTGGGTTCTTGAAGCCTTCCGTACCCATGAAGGCCTCGTAGACCAGAGGTTGATCGTAGAAGTCCCAGTAGTGCTGGTGCATTCCATTGAGGCGTCCAAAGGCTGAAAGGAACTTCCCGATCCGTAGCTGAAATCCGAACGGGAGCTGGCGTGTGTCGACATAGGTTTCCTCGACGTCGACGACGTCGGCCGTACCAGGTGCGATGGTGACCACGCTGAAGAAGTCAAAGTACGGATCGACCGCGACGTTGAAGGCCAGCTCCAGGTAGTTGAAGTCGATTCCGCGCAGTTTTCCGGTGCGGTCTGATTGGTCAATGAATCCCGGAACCGCAAGGGTCTGGGCGGTCTTATCGTTGACATTCGTACCAACCACCGCGAAGTCGGCAATGATCGAAAGATCCGGGTTGAAACGATTCTGGGTAAATACCCCCGCGGTCGACCGTGTCGCAGGTGGGGGAGTGCGCGCCTCCGCCGCCTTCTCTAGCGCCTCAACGCGCCGAACCAGCTCATCGTAGGATGGTGCTGGTTTCGCTTCGGGCGCGGCCGCCGCACCCGGCTGCGCCGGGATGTCGGTCGCAGCCGGCGAGGGGACCGTGCCCTCGGTCGCCTGCGCGAGCAGCAAGGCTGTAGTCAGAGCAAGGGAAATCATGACTCGTCCTCCGTGAATTCACCAAACCGGGAGCGTGGCGACCAAAACGAAAAAGCAGGGACGCTCTCGCACCCTGGCCTTTTCTGCGCTCGTGGCGCCTTGCTTGGGCTACGCCGAAGGAGGCGAGTTCTTGGGCGCGAGCCGGAGCACGGCCACGGCTGGTGCCACGGCGACGGCTGAGAGCGACGGCAGGGCTGTGGCCGCGAGCAGTGGGCCGGGCGTCGAGTCTGGAGCCGGCAACACGGCAAACCGCTCGCGCGTGTTGGCTCGGGCTAGACAGTGGTCATGGGCGTGCTCGGCGGGCGGCGCCCCACCGCCAAGCGCGGGATCGGCGGCCGTGCCCTCATGGGTCGGAGGCATGGCCTGAGCTTCGCTGGGCGAATTCGAGTGAATCGCCTCGCCATGTTCGGGACAGATCGTGTGTCGCACGATCAACAGATGGCCCAGGGTTGCAAGCTGAGCAGCCAACAACAGGGTGCTGATGGCGCGCATACTAGCGCGTCGAGCAAATCCGCTGTGCCTAGCCCGAGCCATCGCCTCTACTTACGAGAAGAGGTTGAAGGTGTCAAGGCGAGCCTGTCTATTGAGTGATCTTGAGTGACAGCGAGAACACAACGTCAATCGACCAGTCAACTTGCGGGGGAGCGCCGGTCGCGGTGAAGGTGAGGTAGAGCCGAGGGTATCCCCAGAGCGGCAGCATGTCGACCGGCGGGTCCAGGGGTAGGTCCAACACGGCACCGACCAGCACATCGGGGTCCGCCTGGTAGTCGAGGATCTGGACCACGGGCCGGCCGGGGCTCGACTGCGTGGCATATCCCAGGTTGGCACCCATCACAGTCAGGTGGTCAAGGAAGGAGAAGTCCGAGATGCCCGTGTCGGCCTTGAAAACCACCCGCGTGATCTGCAGGCGCTCGATGTTCTTGAGAGTTCCGGCATCGGGATTGCTGGCCGCACCGAGTTTGGCAGTACTGATCTGAAAGAAACCTGTGGCGGATGTGCCCGCCCCGGCGCCGGCCAAAGCGCTATGAAATTGCAGGTTGGGCTGGGTGACCTCGATGTCAGGCGCGTCTATCTCTACCGAGGGGTTGCAGCCAATGGCCAGTACGCCACCCAAAGCGAATGCAGGAAAACGCATGACTAGAGCCCTCCGAAGAACACGATGAGTCCCGCCTTGGCTGAGATCGTGTATACCCGAACCGTGGCGTCTTGGCCCAGGATCAGGTTTGTCTGATTGGGCGAGGTGGTGGAGCAAGAGGTGCTCGAAACGACACAAACCGGGTTGGGCGTGCGCACGGTGCCGTCCACGTAGCTGCCGCCGGCGTGGATGAAGCCGGTTACATTGCCCCGGCCAAATTCCACCCCAAGATGGACATTGTAGTACGAGTACCCTGCCTCCTGCGCGTAGTCCTTCATCCAGGCAGGGACTTGGAAGAACGTGCGAAGAACGCTATTGACCTGCCCCATCCGGTAGAAACCGGCCTCTAGCGTGACCGAAGGCCCGACATGCCAGAACCAGTGAGGGACAACCGTGGCTCCACCCCGGAAGCCCACGCTGGCCGAGTTGGTCCCGCCTGCGGCCTGCAGGCGGAGCCAAGCAGCCGGACGAAGCACCAGGCCGAGATTGACCCCGTCAGGCAGACCAAGGTCGGTCGCGAGTCCCAACATGTGCCGTGACCGCGGCGCGGTCGCCGCGACCGCAGCATCCTCACGCGCGCCGACCACCACGGCCGCGGGTGGGTTCGTCATGGCTGCCTGGGGCGCGGCGACAGAAATCGGTGCTGGTCGATCCGCTGGGGC
>PMKP01000462.1:0-5378 GCA_003157775.1 Myxococcales bacterium
GTTCCTCTACTACCGGCACCGCGATGGGCAGCCTCAGGCCAACGGCTGCTATACCGAGCTGCCCGCGGTCACGGTGCAGCTTCCGCTGTTCAACGAAATGTACGTGGTCGAACGCCTGCTCGATTCCGTCGCTGGCATCCGCTACCCGCGCGACCGTTTTCAGATCCAGGTGCTCGACGATTCCACCGACGAGACCCAGGACATCTGCCTGCGCAAGATCGCGGTGCTCAAGCGCCACCAGCCCGATCTGGACATCGAGTACGTACGCCGCACCGATCGCACGGGATTCAAGGCGGGTGCGCTCGAGAATGGCCTGCGCACGGCCAAGGGCGAGTTGGTCCTGATCTTCGACGCTGATTTTCTGCCCAAGCCCGACATCCTGGAGCGCACGGTGAATCACTTCGTCGACCCGGCGGTGGCGGTGGTGCAGTGTCGCTGGGAGCACATCAATCGCGACTTCTCCGCGCTGACTGAGGCGCAGGCCCTCATGCTCAACGGGCACTTCATCATGGAGCATGCCGCGCGCAACCGGTCCGGCCGCTTCTTCAACTTCAACGGCACGGCTGGTCTGTGGCGCCGCGCCGCCATCGTGGATGCCGGGGGCTGGCACCACGACACCCTGACCGAGGACATGGACCTGTCGTACCGGGCGCAGTTGCGCGGTTGGCGGTTCGTCTACCTGCCCGAGATCGACGCGCCCGCCGAATTGCCGGTCGAGATGTCCGCCTTCAAGGCGCAGCAGTTCCGCTGGGCCAAGGGCTCGATCCAAGTGGCGCGCAAGCTGTTGCCGCGCATTATGCGTTCGCGCGCCACAGTGGCGCAGAAGATTGAGGCGTTCTTTCACCTGACCAACAACTTCGCCTACCCACTGTTGCTCCTCTTGTCGTTGCTCCTGTTGCCAAATCTGATTGTGCGCACCACCCACGGGGTACGCGAGGTGCTGATAATCGACATTCCGCTCTTCTTCGGCACAACCCTGTCCATCGCCTCGTTCTATCTCGCCTCCGAGCGTGAGATCGCGCGCCTGCGCGGGGACAGCTTGCGTACGCCGTGGAGCACGCTGCGCCGCCTGCCCCTGGTTCTGTCGCTCGGGATCGGGCTATGCGTGAATCAGACGCGCGCAGTTATCGAAGCCATGCTGGGACGCGAGACCGAGTTTGTGCGCACCCCCAAGCACGGCATTCGGGGCAAGCTGGAAAGCTGGTCGGGCAAGCGCTACCGCGCGGCCCGCTCGCTGACCCCGGCCGCCGAGCTGCTTATGGCTGGCTACTTCATGGTCGCAGTCGAGGTTGCGATCGAGCACGGGCACTACATATCGGTGCCCTTCTTGCTGCTCTTCCTTTTCGGCTTCGGCTATGTCGGGACGGTGTCGGCCTGGCAGGCATGGCTGGGCCAATCCCTGCGTCGCTTCTGGCAGCGTCGGGAAAGTGTGCCCGCGGTTTCAATGATGGCCGCGCCCCTGGTTGTCGCCATGCCCGATTGCACGCCCGGCCCGGTCTTGCTGACTACGGATCGGGCTGCGCGACCAGCTCGGTCACGAGCCGCCAGCGATCGCCGGGATAGCGCCACGGCCTGACCCCGCCTGGCCGCGGGATCACGAGTACCTGAACCCGTGGGTCTGCGCGCTTGGTGGCGGACTGCCTGGGCGTCGCGAACGCTGATTCAGTTGTTACCCTTCCGATGGTACCCTTTGGGCTTGAAATACCAGTTACCTTTGCCCTCGAATTGAGTGTAGGCATCCAGCTTCACGTAGCCGTTCTTTTGAAAATAGTCCGTGATTTCGCGCGCATAGTAGATCCCCATCTCGGCCTGCACTTCAATGCAAACTAAAGATGGTCGATACTTCTTGATGTCAAATCCTTCCAGTGCCTTGAGTTCCCCGCCCTCGATATCCATCGAGAGAAAGTCGATATGTTTCACTTTCTCCTTTCTTAGCAAATCATTGAGAGTGATCACGGGAACCTTGGTAACCACAGGTTCTGGAATCCTGTCGACGGCTTCTTTGATTGTGCTCGAAAACACTTCGTATCCCTTTTTCGTGTACAGATCGATGGTTCCTCCCGAATGATTCGATACAGCGAAATTGCGGAATCTCGTCCTCGGGCGGTACTTCAAGTAGTCCGCCTCATACTGCTTGAGGGCATCGACACCTATTCCTTGCCAGTGCAGGTGCTCTTCCAAATAGTAGGTCGTGCTTATGTCTTTGTAGTGGGAGCAGCCGACGTCCAGGAAGAACTTATCTTTGGCGTCATTGAAGAAATGACGTATCAATACCTCTTCTTTGACCTGCGAATACAGAACCGGCTCATTGCAAATCTTGCTGTTCTTTAGTTCCTCCAGCGAATCTTCTTGCGAATAACTCTTTGCTGCCGATGCGGTGAGCCCAAACACCGAAATGACTAGCGTGCAACTCAACTTGATCGTTTGCTGTATTGTTGTCATGGTCTATCTCCCATTGGCCAGGTCTCTGCGGTTTCGATTCGTCGGTTCATGGCTGCTCGCTTACTCGGTCGAGGCGCGTGGGCGGCCCAGAGGTAGACCGGGATACCCAGCGCCACTGCACCCAGCCCCGCCGGCGACTCGACCGCCATCACCACGAAGGACGCGGTGCGCGCGGCAATCAGGCCCGGTCCGCGGGACGCCGGCTCGCACATGACCGGCTACGCTACCACGGCGGCCGGGGCTGTGAGTGTCCTTCGACTATGAAGTGGCTGGTTGTTCAAGGGCGGATTTCTCCACGGTTTCCGCCGGAGCAACGGAGGTCGGCTGCGGAGTGATCCATCGTCGACAAAAGCGCGTTAAACCTGCTATCGTCACTGCCGTCCATGGCAAGGGCCAAGCCCCATCGCCGCGTGAGATCGGTGCCGTCGACTCCCGCAACCGCGGTGCGCACGACAATCAGGCACCCGCTGCGGTCGCTCCTCGGTATGGTCGAGACACCCATTCACAAGCAGGCCTTGCTCCTCACCCTGATCTCTTTCGCCGGCTGGACCCTCTGGAACATTGCCCACCAGCCCTTTCACCCCCATAGGCGTTAGGCGGGGCCTGACGGAGAAATCTGTGACCCCTTCTCCCCGGTCCGCCGGGGAGAAGGTTGGGATGAGGGGTCCGCTACGCGGGGCGAGGGGGCGGAGTGCTTGGGCTTCCGCTGGCCGGCCGCTTGATGCCCATGAGGCTTCCCAAACGCTCAAAAAGACCCGGTTGGATTTTCCTGGGGACCGTGTAGCTTCGCGAAATGACCGCCTCCGGGAAACGGGGTTCTCGCCGTTCGTCGCGTTCCACCGCGCGTGCGGAGCCCGTCCCGGAGCGGCCGTCGCGTTGGCGATCGTTCTTGTCATGGGGCGCGTACGCCGGGGTGCTGGCGTGGATCGTGTTGTCGAACTTGAATCCGGTCCTGACCAACGACATCTGGGTGCACTTGCGCATTGGTCAGGACGTTTTGGCCAGCCACCAGCCACCCCAGGTCGACGTATACTCCGCGGTCGCCGGGGGCCGCCCCTTCATCTCGCATGAATGGCTGGCTGCCGTGGTCTTCGCGTTGGTCGATCGGTTCTGGACCGGCGGCGTGGGCCTGAGCGCCCTGAATCTGTGCGCGGCCCTGGGGTTGGCCGCGATGCTGTACTTTGCCGCGCCCAAGACTTGGCGCGGATCGTTCCATTTCATCCCACTGTTCGTTCTGTGCCTGCACCAGGTGTTTTTTCGCATGATGGTGCGTCCCCACCTTTTCTCGTTGCTCGCTTTGAGCGCGTTCGCGTTGGGGCTGGAGCGTTGGCGGCGCACAGGTCGCTGGCGGGACTTGCTGTGGTTGGTGCCGGCCGAGGTTCTCTGGGCGAACTTGCACGGATCGGCACCGTTCGGCCCGGTCGTGTTGGGCGCGATGACTGCGGCCGCGGCCCTGGCGGCGGGCGTGTCGTGGTTGGCGCCGCGGGCGGGAAACGAACGAACCTATGGCTGGCGGGACGTCGGACAACTGGGAGCAACCACCGGGGCCTGTATCTTGGCGATGCTGGTGAATCCCTACGGGCCGAGGCTGTTTACGTTCTCTTTCTTCATGGCCGAGGGGAATGAATACATTAAGAAGGCGATCTACGAATGGGGACCGACCTGGACGACCCCGGTCCACTACATCAACTACTGGTTCTGGTCGTATGCGGTGATATTGGTCCTCGCGTGGGTCAGCCTGCTGGCCATAGCGCGCACCCGGCCCATCATGGATTTCTTCGTTCTGGCCGTGGTGACGTACGTTTCGTGCCAGGCGCAAAGGTTCACGGTCTACGCTACGATCTTCGCCTTTCCCATGTTGGTGCGCAATCTGCCGACCGCACTCGGGGCGCTGGCCCAGCGGCGCGGATTCCGCCGGAGGCCGCTGTTCGAGCTGCTCGGCGCGGCGCTGCTGCTGGTATGGACCATTCCGGGAGGCTATCCGCAGAATCCCCGCGAAAAACGGCCCATCGGGTGGGGCTACGGGGGCCGCATGCCCTACGCCGAGATCAAGCAGATCAAAGAGGGAGGCTATCACGGCGTCATGTTCAACGAATACGCCGACGGGGCGCCCCTGATTTTTTCGCTGTACCCGGAAATCAAACCGGTGATGGATTCGCGCATCGACATCTACGGGGAGGAGCTCTTCAGTGAATATCAGAAGGCCGAATCCAACCTGCAGGCGTTCTTCGCGTATCTGAGCAAGTACCACGTCAATTTGGTAATGCGCTTCAGGAATAGGCAGAACCGTGCGGTGTACGATGCGCTCGAGCGCAATCCGGCCTGGAAGTTGGCCTTTCGCACCAACACGCGATTTCTCTTTGTCGCGCGGGATTCGGGGTCTTGAGTGCTGGTGGTGTTGCGAAGGGCGTGGAAAGGCGTAGAAAGCGCCTTTGGGAGCAAGAGGAGGAAGGCGTCCGTCGGGTCGATGCTGCCGCACGCCGGGAGATCTTCACCCGATGGTGTCGTCCTCGGGGACGGGAAGGGTCCGAATCCACGTCATTCTTTGGCTAGCAACACTCTTGCGGGCGGTCACCAGCCAGATATGCTCAACCCATGCGAATTCCGCTCCGAGCCAATCTGCTAGGGCTCGCCATCATAGTCACCGCCGCCACGCTGGTTGTGGCAAAACTCGATCGCAGGATCGTTCCCAACCTTGCCACTGGCGCCGTCGTCACGATCAGCAGTCGAGACTGGGCTTCTCCCGATCCAGCCCACGTCGTCGACGGGGATATATCTCGATTTGGCTTTCACACGCGATCGGAGCAGAATCCCTGGGTCCTCCTCGATCTCCGCAGAGAAAAAGTGGTCCGTCACATCATCGTCTACAATCGCATGGACTGTTGTCGCGAACGGGCGGTCCCCTTGGTTCTCAAAGTGAGCCATGACGGCGAGAG
>PMKP01000462.1:5446-8217 GCA_003157775.1 Myxococcales bacterium
TGCTCAGACTTCACGTGCTCTACGACACCTGGGGCAGGCCTCAGGGCTACGATGGGGGCCTCTGGCTCAATATGCTTCATGCGGTCCGTTGGTTTGAGCCGCTACCGCCATCCTCCGCGTTGTCGGTGGGCTACCATCCTCCGCTTTCGTTTCTCATTGGACGGATCATCTATTTCTTTTATCCGCATGACGTGGAGGTCAGCCAAATCTCTTCCACCCTAGCCATCCTGGTTGCGTTTTTTTCTCTTCGCTACATCCTCCGTTTCCTTGGCTGGCTTTGGACACTTCCGGGAATGTGGTTGCTCTATGGAGGCTTTTCCATACCGCTTATCGTGTCTCTCGGCGTCGAAACCACCTATGATTCCTGGGTCCTGGGCTGGTTCATGCTGGCGCTTGCCGTTGCGGTGTCGCTGTTCTGGCGTGAAGCATTGCCAACCTGGTGGAAGAACAATTCCGCCGCCCGTCGGGTTACGGCACTTGGGCTGATTTTGGCTGCAGGCCTGCTCAACAAGTACACCGGCCTGCTTGCGTTCGCGCTGCCGTTCTTGGTCATTGCGGTGAGGCGGGGAATCAAAGCCACATTGCGGGAATCCAGCGCGCCCTTAGCCGCGGCATTGATCGCGGTTGTCATCGTGTTTCCGTACTACTACGGGCACAACTACAAGCCGGAAGGTCGATGGATGCCTGCCGACATGGAGTCATCTCGTCCCCAACACTTGGTGGTGGAGCGGGCGAAGCGGGACGCCGCTCCCTTGGCATTCATTGGCCACATGTTGCGGTACCCACTAGATGTCCCCCGCGACCCACAAGCACCAATCCTGGACTCATTCATTCATTCGTCCTGGCTTCATACGTGGACCAGGGATTTTGTTCTCGGAAGACAACCGGAGCTTTCGCTGACCATTAGCCGCCTGTATTCTGGCGCTTTCGCGCTTATTACTCTGGCCGGCACGGCATTGTTCTTCATTCGGAGACGGCGAATTCCATCGACTTGGCGAGATCTGGGCTGGCTGATTCTTTGTATTGCTGCCTATGAAAGCATGGCCGCTCTATATTTCGGCTGGAAATTCCCCTTGTGGGATTGGCGCGTATTCAAGACCAAGTACATGAGCCCCGCGGTGTTGTGGATTCCCTATGCAGCGGCTGTGGTGTTTAGCGACAAGTGGTTTGTGGCGCGTCCAGCCACGTGGCTTCGATGGTGCGAGGATCTGGCCTTCTATGTGCTGGTTGCCTTCGTGCTCATCAATCATCTCCTACCCGTGTACTAGTGCCTCCGGCGCGCTCGCCGCGCTACTTGTCCTTGATATGGCACTCGATCGGCTCGGCCACCCACGCGGTCGTACCCGGGGACCAGTCCTGGCCGCGAACCCAGCGGACCTGGAACCCTTCAGTCCTCTCCAGCAGGCGCAACTTGCACTGGGCGGTAAAGCGACGCAGCGAATCGCGTGAAGTGTGGTTCGGGGATTCCTGGGCATAGCGTGCCGCGAGCGCCGGCTGCTCGAAGAGCCCCGGGATGAGGAACATGCGCCGGTCTTCGGTGTAGTAGCCCGCGAGCTGCTCGGCGGGTGCTGGCGGTGCGGGCCAGCGGCGGTCAGCCGCCCGGTACTCGCAGCGATAGCGCCCAAAGAAGCGCTCGGCGGCGCAGCCGAGGTCCTCGCGATCGGAGGTGATAAGCGTGATGGGTGCGTCGATCACATCGTTGGCGCTGGGCAGGTGGCCGCGCAGGCTGAACAGCAGCCAGCCTAGCAGGGCCGCGGCTGCAACGATCAGCCACTCCACGCGAAGGGAAGAGCGCGAGCGCAAGGGTGCCGTCGGTACACCAGCGGGTGCAGCCAACGCTTCAGCGCCAGAAGGGGAAGAAGAGTCTTGCATGCAGGGCAGTCTGAGTGAGGGGAATCTCGCTCCAGATTGGGGCATAGAAAAGTGTCACCTCAGCCACAAGCACCACGGCAAGCAGGGTGTGCAAGCGGTAGCGCCGGTACATGCGGTCGGTTAGCCCGGCCAGAAGGACCAGCCCGAACGCGTACGACGGCAAGAAGTGATAGATGTAGGAATCCCGCAGACTCGGGATCCAAAAAACGATGGGCGCCGCCCACGCGGCAAGAACCCACAAGAGGGCGCCCGCTCGGTCTTCCAAGAACGAGCGATCGGCCCTTGCCGTTGGAGGCTCGTCCTCCCTCGGCGCAGGCGGGGTGGCATCGGTCTTTAGCAGAGCCCATATCCGGCGGGGCCCGGTTCGGATCACGGTCAAGACCACGGCGATGACCGCGAGCGTGCTTGCCCACCAGAGCAGCGGGTTGCCCAGCGTGACGAGGGTGCGAATCGAACCATCGATGTCAGCGTCGCGCCGCAGGGAGATGGGGCGGGTGGGGAGAAACCAGGTGTACCAGTGGGAGCTCATCGGGTGCACCACGGTGTATGAGAGGTGGTGAGTCACCATCGAGACGTTCTCGGCGATGACCGCGCTGGGCGAAGATGGGCGTCCGACCAGCCACAGGGTGAAAGCCGCCTGCGCGTAGAAGACCACAAGCCCGGTGAGCAAGAGTAGCGGCGTGAAGCGGCGCAGAGCGCGTGAGGCCAGGCAGATGATCATCGCCACGCCGAGAAATGCCAGGCCGTTGAGTTTGAAGGAAGTCGCGCATCCGACGAACAGCCCGGCGAGCAGCACGTGCCACCATCTGCGCCCGGCCAGCAGGATGGTGATGGAAAGCAGGCTGAAGGCGACGATCATGCCGTCGAGCAGAGCGGTGCGCGAGTAGGCGATGAAGAAG
>PMKP01000399.1 GCA_003157775.1 Myxococcales bacterium
GAGCAAAGAGCACTACCACACCCAGGACGAGGTGCTGGCTGTGGCCAAGGAATACCGCAAGCGCGGGATCCCCATCGACAACATCATCCAGGACTGGAATTACTGGGGCACCATGCGCGACTGGAGCGGGATGGTCTGGGATCGTGTCCGCTATCCCGGGCCGGCCGAGATGATGAAGACGCTCCACGGTCTCAACTTCCATCTCGCGATTTCCATCTGGGGAGGGCTGGGGCCCGATAGCAAGCTCTACAAGGAGATGGACAAGAAGGGTTTTCTCTTCAAGCCCTCGGGCTGGGCTGGGTTTAAGTTCTATGATGCCTTCAATCCCAAGGCCAACGACCTCTATTGGAAGTATCTGAAGAAGGGGCTCTATTCCAAGGGCATTGATGGCTGGTGGCTGGATTCCACTGAGCCGGACATCATCAATGCCCTTAGCAAGGAATCCTCCGAATACGAAATGAAGCGGGTGGAGAACAACCACCTGGGCTCCTGGGCGCGCTACCTCAACGTTTACCCACTGATGATCACCGGCGGACTGTATGACCATCTTCGCAAAGAAACTAGTCGCCAGCGGGCCTACATCCTGACCAGATCCACATTCGCGGGACAGCAGCGCAACGGCGCCACCACGTGGTCCGGGGATATCGGCGCGAGCTGGGAAATCTACCGCAAACAGATTTCCGCGGGAATTAACCACTCCATGGCCGGGATCCCCTATTGGACCTTTGATATCGGCGCCTTTGTCCTAGGCAGCTACGATGGCGTCTTCGATCGCGGTATCAAGGAACCCGCCTACCAGGAACTGTACACGCGCATGTTCCAGTTGGGTGCCTTCAGTCCCATTTTCCGCGCCCACGGCTCCGAAGGCCCGCGCGAGATCTGGGAATTCGGCGAATTCTCCGATGCCCTGGTGAAGGCCGACCAGTGGCGCTACCGCCTGATGCCGTACATCTATTCCCAGGCCTGGCAGGTCACGAGCAAAGGGCAATCCATCATGCGCGGCCTGCCCATGGATTTTCCCAAGGATGTGAAGACCTTCGCCATCGACGACCAATTCCTGTTCGGTCCTTCGATCATGGTTTGCCCCGTGACGGAGTACATGGTGCACCGTCCGCCCGAACCCACAGTGCTGGTTCCTACGGCCAATCTGCGCACCAAGGATGGTCAGCCGGGCGTCACGGTCACCTACAGCAAGGATGTGGACCACAAGGTTCCTTCGCTTACGCGCGTGGAACCGCAGATCGATCTCATATGGTACACGGGCCGTCCCGACTACGCCACGGAGAGTACCTTCTCGATTCGCTGGGAAGGGAAGCTGGTGCCCACCCAGTCCGGTCCGCACCAGCTCCACGTCAAGAGCTTCGGCGCCCGGCGCCTGTTCTTGGATGGCAAGCAACTGCCCTTCCTTTTCGACAATACTCTGGAGCGCTACACGCAGCCCCTGCAATTGCAGGCGGGCCGGTCCTACGATCTAGTCATGGAGATCGAGAACCCCACGCCAGGTGCGGTCAAGGGCCAGCTTTATTGGAGGACGCCGGATCTCTACGCCAAAGAAAAGGTGGTGCAAGAGCGGCCCAAGACACGCAAAGTCTACCTTCCCGCCGGTTCCTCGTGGGTCGATTTCTGGACTGGCAAAACGATGCCCGGCGGCGCCACCATTACAGCCGATGCGCCCATCGACATGATTCCTTTGTTGGTCAAGGCCGGTTCCATTTTGCCGCTTGGACCAACCATTCAGTACACCTCCGAGAAGCCCGCCGATCCCATCGAGCTGCGCATCTACCCCGGAGCCGACGGCCAGTTCACCCTTTATGAAGATGAGGGAGACAACTACGACTACGAAAAGGGCGTGCACGCGACCATCGCTTTCCAGTGGGACGACAGCAAGCGGCAGCTCTTCATCGCGGACCGCAAGGGCAGCTTTCCCGGCATGCTAAGGCAGCGCAGTTTCCACATCGTCGTGGTTGGTGAAGGCCGCGGTGCGGGAATGGATCTCACGCAAAAGCCCGACCAGGTGGTTTCGTACGATGGCAGTCAGAAGGTCGTGAAGTTGTAGCCAGCGTTATGGTACGAGCTCGATGTTGTCGATGTACACTTCCACTGGATAGGGCGTAGCGTTCCACGCGAAGTTCCAGGTAATCGCCGTGATCGCGGCCGGATCGGGGCTGGGCAGCGGAACGCCGGTGGTCAGTGAGGCAAACAGAACCGTCTGCGGGGCTGCCGTCGCAGTAACCGGAATCTTGACATTCGGCTGGCTGCATGTGGTCGCGGTGCAGGTTGCGGAGTTGATGATGCAATCCACTTTGGGCGCAACTGCCGGCGCCGTATCTCCCGGTGTCGGGATCGCCATGG
This sequence comes from Myxococcales bacterium, assembly GCA_003157775.1. GTDB lineage: Bacteria > Myxococcota_A > Polyangia > Fen-1088 > Fen-1088 > Fen-1137. The sequence goes on from PMKP01000399.1 coordinate 2,353, forward strand.
TGACTTGGTAGTGCGGCACCACGTCGTCGCCTGGGCTGTCGGAAGAGCGGTTCACCGCCAGGAGTTCGGCAATGGCGGCCTGGAACGCGGTTAGCGGCATAGACTGGCTCCTGTCCGCCAGCCTTCGCGTCCACCGTGGGTCATGAGCTGGCGTGCAACCCACGGGATGTCCTCCACTGTCACCACGTAGTCCTTCGGCGAAGACCAGAAGCAACTCGCATAGAAGCGCTTGAAGGCACGCCTCGCTTCGCGCAGCCGAACCATTCGCCGAGCGGTTTCTGGCGGCAGAACGCGCCGGCTGCGCTGCCCTCCGCGTCGTCCGATCTCAGCCAGGTAGGCACGAACCTCCGGTGTCATACTGATGATCGTATCCCGCTTATGATGAAAAGCCAGCAATATTAAGACGCTGTGGCAGTAAGCAGGAGCGTGGGACCAAAGGTCGAGCTTCCTTCAAAACTCTGATGGCACCTATTCCGGGGGGGGTGTAGTACGACTGACGTCACGCCAATGTCCGGGTCGGGTGCGGCTGGAAATCCAGCGCAAGGAGCTTTCTAATGCGAAACCTATTCGCGATTCTTGGCCTCTTCCTCACAGCCCTGACCGCGGCCTGTAGTTCAGGCTCGCATCCCAAGACCAACGCGATTGCCGCGCCTGCTGACAACGTGACCGAGGTCTCCGTGGACGGTGGGCTTCCCGGCAGCCGCTACGTCAACGGTCTGTTTGCGACCGTAACCGTCTGCGTTCCTGGAACCAGCCAATGCCAGACCATCGACCACGTGCTGGTCGGTACCGGAGCCACGGGCCTGCGCCTGCTCGGGTCCGTACTGACGCTCTCGCTGCCAGCATGGACGGACGACAGCGGGACACCTCTCGCCGAGTGCGCACCGTTCATCGCCGGTTCCACTTGGGGCCCACTGCAAAGTGCCGATTTCAGCATCGCAAACGAGCAGGCCGCCAATCTCGCGATCCAGGTCATCGAGGAGTCAACCTATCCCAAGCCGGCCAGTTGTACTGGCACAGACATCAGCACCCCCGCTGCGTTCGGCGCCAACGGCCTTCTCGGCGTGGGCTCGTTCCTGCACGACTGCGGGGCGGCCTGCGCGGCGCCCCTGGGCGCCGGGTCGGCCAACCCGGGGATGTATTATGCGTGCTCTTCAACAGCAAACGGTGGATGCCAGGCCGCGGCCGTGCCTGTTTCCCAACAAGTGTCACATCCTGTCTCGTTCTTCAGCCAAGATAACAACGGCACCATTATCGAGCTGCCCGCGGTTCCTGCCGATGGGGCACCCAGTGTGACTGGAGCCCTGGTCTTCGGCATCGGCACGCGGGACAACAATGGCCTGGGCCAGGCGACGGTGCTCCCGCTCGATAGCACGGGCACCTTTCTGACCAAGTACCCCGCCAACGGCACGAATTCGCAGGCATTCGTGGACACTGGCTCCAATGCGATCTTCTTCCTGGACAGCGGCACCACGGGCATCCCCGCCTGTACCGGATCGCTCTCTGGATTCTACTGTCCTACCTCCACGCTAAGCTTGTCGGCTACGATTCAGGACACCACCGGCCTGGTTACTACGACCGTGGACTTCAGCATCGCCAACGCC
>PMKP01000219.1:0-5046 GCA_003157775.1 Myxococcales bacterium
TCCTGGAACTGGTCGTCCGGAATGCTCAGTAACTTGACGGTCGTATCCGTGGGCGTCTTGGCTTTCTCGGCCTGGCTCTTATTACTCCACCACGTCACTCCGCCCAGAACAGCCAAAAGAACGACGGCGATGAGGAGTCCCTTCGGCTTCATGACTTATCTCCTCTTCCACCAGGTGAGCAACCCGAACAGGATCACACTTAGCGGAAAGATCAGGATACTCAGCCACGACACCATGCTGAGTGTCTTCGTGGTCAGGTTGAGCGGCCGGTCTTCAGTGGATTTCGGGCGTATGCTGATCAGGTCTTCATCCGCGCACAGCCAGTTGATCATGTTCATGAACAGATCGCGGTTGCCCAGCGAGCGCGATCCCATGGCGCGATTCTCGGCCCACTGCGAAGTGCCGACCACGATGAAGCGGCCGTTCGGAGTGCCTTGCACGGTACCGGCGGCGGCGAGGGTGAACGGTCCCTTCTTTCCCTTCTTGGGATCGATGGCGCCGTTGGCCGCAACTTCAGTCACGGCGATGCTGTCTTCGGTGGTGCCGAAGAGTTTCTCCACCGTGCTCTTGCCGCCGCTCTGGATCTCGAGCGACCGCGGCACGGGGTATGCCGTGTATACGCGCGTCATCAGTAGTGGGCGCGTAATGGCATGCGGATCGTATTGCTGAATGATGGGGATTTCCGGACCCGCCCCGAACATGTTGCCGATGCCAGTCAGGTCCAGCACCAGGTCTTTGTTCGGCGTAACGCCCCATGCCGACAGCATGGCCGCCAACTCGGGGTTCTCCGCCGTCGCATCGCCGCGCCCGATCTTCAACACGTTATCCAGCAGGAACAGGGCGTGACCGCCGCCTTCCACGTACTTCTTCATGGCGTCGACTATGGGCGTCGGATAGGCAAGCTGCGGCCCGCCGACAATCAGCGCCAGGCACTCCTTGGGGACGTCCACCACCGCGGCGGCAGGCGTCTCCCCGATAGCCAGCGGCTTGCCCGGCTCGGCGGCCTTGGGTTTGAAATCGATAATGCGCGTCTTGTAGTTGTCGCGCTCCAGTAACTGCTTCATCAGCGAGTAGCCGGTGGCCGCCTCGTCGTCGATGGAATGTTCGTTGGCCGCATTCACGAAACACACGTTGCGGGCGCCGGATTTCAGTGAGCGGATCAGCGCGCCGGTTACTTCTTCTTCGCTGAGGCTCTTGGCCTCTTCCTTGCGGAGCCCACTATCCACCAGAATGGGAATGGGTGCTTCCCGTCGAAAACCGGCGGATTTCGCCTGCTGCGGCTTCTTGAGCGGGTCGATGAACTCCAGGTGTAACTTCGGTGACAGCGCCGAGTAGCGGTCCAGCAGGTCGCGCCCCTGCTGGAAACGGCTGGAATCGTCAAAGTAAGTGATCTTGACGTCGTTCTTCAGGTTGCCCACCACCTTGATGGTTTGGTCGGACAGGCTGAACTGCTTGTTGTTGGTGGAGTCGTAACTCTTTGGGTAGCGGTTGGCCAGGAAGTTGATGGCCACCAGCACCGCCAGGATCACCACAATGTACACGCTGGCGTATGCCGTGTACTTCGTCTGTCTTGTCTTCATCCACTCGTGCGACATATTATGACCTCCACCGGAGCGATTCCATGGATCGCGAAGTTAGGAACAGCGCCAGGAAAATCATCGAGAGATAGAAAATCACGTCCTTTGAATCCAGCACTCCTTTATTGAAGTTCTCAATGTGGGTGACGATGGAACAGTAGTTGAGCACTTGCGCGGTGACCGAGGTGTCGAAGGCCGTGGCGATGCTCAACATCCACAGCAGCAGGCAGACGAAGAAAGTCACGCCGCCGGCGATAATCTGGTTCTTGGTCATGGTGGAAATCAGCGTGCCAATGGCTAGCAGGCAGCCGCCTTGCAGAATCAGGCCCAGGTAAGCCACCAGCACTGGCTTGAGATCCGGCTTGCCCCAGGCGAAGAGCAGCGCCACGTTGAGCGCCGACATCAGCAACACGCAGATGTACAGCAACAGCGAACCCAGCCACTTACCCAGGATGATCTCTATGTCCCGGATGGGCGATGTCATGAGTAACTCTATGGTGCCCGATTTCTTCTCTTCCGCGAACAGCCGCATGGTGATCATGGGAATCAGGAACAACGCGATCGTGGAGGCGAAACCGAGCATCGGCCGGATGATGGATTCGTTCACGTTCACCGGTTGCTGCTGCATCATCGCCTCCATCCCCCTTTGGGCGAAGTAGTGTGTGTAGCCGGAGAAAAGCCACCCGAAGATCAGGGCAAATAGCGCCATCACCGCGTAGGCGATGGGCGATGCGAAATAACTCTTCAGTTCTTTCTTGCAGATGAGGAATATGTTTCTCACTTCTGCCCTCCTTCTTGTTTCGGTTCGGCGGTGGTGAGTTGCAGGAAGATATCCTCCAGGCTCAGCCCCACGGCGCGCAACTCGCTGAGGTTCCAGCCGGAGTTGACCACGCTTCGTGCCAGGTCCGCGCGAATGTGGCGGCCTTGCAGGCTTTCCACTTCGAAAGTCAACCGGCCGCCCTTGGAATCCTTCATCATCACGCGGCTGACGCCCGCCACCTGTTCCAGGCGCCCCTGCACTTCGGTCGGGTCCGGCTTGCCCTCGGTAGCTTCCACTTCCAGGCTCACGGCTTCGGCGCCGCGCAGGCGGTTGGTCAGATTCACCACCGAATCCTGCGCCACCAGTTTGCCCTGGCTGATGATAATGACGCGCTCGCAGGACTGCTCCACTTCGCTGAGGATGTGTGTGCTCAGGATGATGGTGTGCTCGCCGGCCAGGGCCTTCAACAACTCGCGGATCTCGATAATCTGCTTGGGGTCCAGGCCGCTGGTGGGCTCATCCAGAATCAGCACATCCGGGTTGTGTATGATGGCCTGCGCGATGCCCACGCGCTGCCGGAAGCCCTTGGACAGCTTGCCGATCAGCTTCGCGCGGACGTCGCCCAGCGCGCAGCGCCCTATCACCTCGGCGACGCGTTTGTCGATGTCGGCGCCCGGGATGCCCTTGATCTGCCCCACAAACGTGAGGTACTCGTTGACCTCCATTTCCGGGTACAGGGGAGGCGTTTCGGGCAGGTACCCGATGCGTTTCTTGACCTCCATCGGGTTTTCCAGCACATCGAAACCGCAGATATTGGCCGTGCCGGCCGTGGGCGGAAGGAAGCAGGTGAGGACCCGCATCGTGGTTGTCTTCCCTGCCCCATTCGGGCCCAGGAAGCCGACGATTTGGCCCTTCTCCACCTCAAACGAGATGTCGTCCACCGCGACAGTACGTGCGTATCGCTTGGTTAGACCTTGAACTTTGATCATATTGATGTTCCAGACCAGACAGACGTGGTAGTTGCCATTTAGGAAGCGTTTGGATTGAACCTACATGATAGGAAACGCGGGCAAGTGTTGTCAAATGTGGGGGATATGTTGGGTGCGCGACAAAAAGGTGAGGTGATTCGACCAAATGCTCGAAAATCGCAGGAATCCTGGCGTACACGATACTGCCAGACAGAGCCGGTAGAGTAGGAGAGTGAGTGACAGCCTGTGGCTGCGCCCCACTCTCCCCTCGTCGAACCGGAGATGCGGATTTCCCGCGTCCGGCTCTCCTGAAAACTCTCGCCTCAGGCATGCGCACTCCCCGACAAAAGGACCAGCCCCAACTGTTGAAGGTGCTGGTACCACGACACCCCCTCCGGCGGACGAAACGGCCGTTGGCTGCGTCGTTGTAGATGTTGGATCAGGCGACCGCGCACGTACCAGTCAATCTCCCAGTAAACGCCACTGGGGTACCCAATGGAAAAGTAGTTCGCCCACCCTTTCAGATGCCGATTCAGCTCTCCAATCAAGGTCGGGATCGGCTTGAAGCACTGGTGACTATCCGTCATTTCGTGCAGCTTCTCCCGCTCCCGTTGGACCGCCTTTTTCGACGGAATCATATTCAGGTACTTCTGGTCGCGCCCTTTCAGGTCGCGATCATACCGAAACGTGTATCCCAGAAAGTCCAGGCTCGCTCCTTCTTCCCTCAAGTCCACCACCCGCGTCTTCTCCCGGTTGATCTCCAATTGGAACTTCCCTTCCAGCCGTGACTCGATGAACTCGATTGTCTCCGATCCCATCTGTTTCGCCATCGCCACGAGGTGAGTAGGCCCGGGGAATCTCACCCCGAGCCTCTCTCAGAACCGTACTTGAACCTCTCAGCTCATACGGCTCCCGCCATGGAGCCACGCCGCTCACCCATCTGCCAGTGCGCCCACAACTTCGGATCGCGTCTCGAGATACGCGCGACCCAATGTGTCGCCCTGCGCAAATGACCACGCAGCTTCTTGTATTTCCGCTCGGCCCATCGGGCCAGCGATCGATCCAGTTGACGCATCGGCGGATACAGCGCCGAGCGATAATACCGCCCGTAATATTGAAGCCAGCCTCGGATCTTCGGGTTGAACATCCGGGACAGATCCTCGATTCGCTTGTCGCTGCGTAGATGCAGGTCCCAGCTTCGAATCTCCACCCGAATCGCTTTCACCGCCTTGTCGGAAACTGCCGGGCTGAAGTTGATGAAGTACTTTCCGAAACGATTCTTCGACCTCCGCGACCGAAACGTGTAGCCCAGAAAATCGAACTTTTCGTTCGAATACGTCCTTCGCCGATCATCATCCTTGCAATAGACAACCTTCGTCTTCTGCGGATGAAGCTCCAACCCACACTCCTTCAAGCGCGCGGCTATGGCAGCCCGAACTCCCTGGGCTTCCGCCTCTGTCCTGCAATGCACGATGGCATCGTCGGCGTACCGCTCAAAAGGCATTTGCGGATACTGCTTCGCCATCCATCGATCAAAGGCATAATGCAGAAACAGGTTGGCTAACAGAGGGCTGATGACCCCGCCTTGCGGCGTGCCCTTCTCACGCGGGACCAACTGGCCGTCCTCCTCTTGCACTGGCGCTTTCAGCCACCGCTCGATGTAGAGAACCATCCACTGTTCCTTGGCGTGTTTCTTCACCGCCCGTATCAGCAGATCTTGCGGGATGTTGTCGAAGAAGCC
>PMKP01000219.1:5066-5203 GCA_003157775.1 Myxococcales bacterium
GGCTCCAGTCTCGACTTCACCACCATCTGCGCGATCCGATCCGACACGGTCGGTATGCCCAGCTTCCTTTCCCCACCGTTCGCCTTCGGTATTTTCACCGTGCGCACCGGCGGTGGAAGGTAACTGCCCGACGACAT
>PMKP01000047.1 GCA_003157775.1 Myxococcales bacterium
GCCACGGCCTTCATGGCATCGCAGTAGGGCTGTTCACGGGTGTTTGAGTCGGTGCCGTCGCTCTGCCAGCCCTGGAGCGCGGACGGCGTCACCATGATTGGAGTCGCCTTCTTGGCGAGAAGTGTATCGACCTCGGACGAAAGCTTGGCCTGGAAATCCGCTGGCGACACGTACCGGCCATTGGCACTGCTGCTGTCGTTGATGCCGAATTCGATCATGACGTAGTCACCGGGCTGAACGCCCGACTCGATGGGGCTCCAGTCGAAACTCGTGACCGTGCGGCCCCCGACGGCCTTGTTCTGAACAGTCACCTTGCTATTGAAGAACTCGGCCAAGTGCTCGCCCCAGCCTTGTTGAGCCGAGGCGGCTCCGTAGGGGGCGCAGGTGGAATCGCCAGCGAGCCAAAGAGTCACGGCGGGAAGGGTGCTGGGGTCGACTTTCGCGTCGTTGCCGGGTGTGATGGCGGTATCGTGACCCTGGCTTGCATCGTTGCTTGATCCCGAAGAATCGCGGCTTGATCCAGAAGCATCACGAGCAGCGGCATCGGCGGCTGACCCGCCGCCACCACCAGCTGACGTTGCGCCGCCAGTGCCAACGGTTTGGCCACCTGTTTCCAGCTTGCCGCCCGTTGCCGGCGTGGCGCCGCCGGTTCCAGTCGTAGCCCCTCCCGTGTTTTGGTCTCCACCCGTCGACTGCTGGCCGCTCGAACCGGGTTGACCACCAGAAGAAAGGTGGCCACCGGAGGCGGTTTGGCCACCAGACAACTGACCGCCGGAAGCTTGGATCGTTGTCCCCGCTTGGCCGCCCGTGGCTGTAGTGTGACCACCAGTGCTTGTACCGCCGCCGCTGCCGCTGGTTTGCCCGGCGCCGCCGCTGGTTCCACCGGTGACGGATGCTCCCCCGCTACCAGACACGCCGCCGGTTGAATTCGCTGGGGCGTTCGAAGCGTTGTTGCACCCGAGCGTCGAGAATGCAAGCAGCGCCACGAGTTGGCCGCAAGTCGTCAGGGCTGATCGCGAAACACCAGACTTCGATTTGTTCGTAGCGGTGTGCATCAATGAGACTATCATTATTCCACGGCAGATCGGGTTTTGCGCAGCTCCTCCGCGACAAAGCATGACTTATTGCTGCTTCGAAAAGGGCGTCGCGGTATAGAAATGGCCTGGCATGGCGCATCTTGGCTCATCGTTGGTTCTCGGCCTTGTGGTGGTCGTCCTGGCAAGTCCTGCTTCCGCAGAAAAGGTGAAGCTGAAGACTGCTCGGGAGAAGGCCGCCCAGAAGGCATGCGCCCTGGGGGACTATGAGAAGGGCGTCGATATTCTTGCCGACCTGCTGGTCGGAAGCGATGACCCCAACTACGTGTTCAACCAGGGACGCTGCTATCAGCAGAACAACCGCTGGGAGCAAGCAATCGCCCGTTTCCGCGAATATCTGCGCAAGGACGACAACCTTTCTGACACCGACAAGGCGGCTGCAGAACGGCATATCAGGGAGTGCGAGGCGTCTCTTCCCAAGGCTACAGAGGCCACGCAGCCACCCGCCGTCTTGCCGCCCCCAGCGACCTCGGTGGAGGCACCAACGCCAGCCCCAGCGCCCCAACCAGTGAAACCAGACGTGTCCACCAAGTCGGCGCCGCCGCCGTCGGACGGCAGCCAAGGCAAGGGGCTGCGTACCGCCGGAATTATCTGCGCGGCCGTCGGACTGGCTGCGGTCGGCACAGGCGTTGGATTGGCGCTGAAGACACAGAGCATGTCTTCTGACGCGGACAAGAATGGAGGCACCACCCAGGCCCAGGAAAATCTTCGCAAGTCTCTGGAAAGCTGGGGATGGGTCAGCTACGGCGTCGGTGCCGCTGCCATCGCGACCGGCGCGGTTCTCTATATAGTGGGCTGGCCGAGCGACAAGTCGCCCAACGTGGCTCTTCTACCCGCTCCAACCCCAGACGGAGCATCCATGATTCTGCAAGGGAGATTCTAGTGTTCACACATCGCTCAGCTGTTTCGTTGGTTCTTGCCCTCCTCTCCCTGGCTAGCCTTGCCGGTTGTTTTGGGAAGCCCATGAAAATCAAGGCAGCCGATGCTGCGGTCGCGGGAAAGCAAAGCGATGGCGGTGGCACCGGTGGAGAAGCAGGGCCCAGCGATGGCCCTGGTCCGGTCGCTGACAGCAAGATCGCGACGGACGGACCTACATCGAACGGCGGCTCCGGCGTCGACAGCGGGACCGGTGGCAACAGCGGCACCGTCGACAGCAGCGTGGCCGGGAGCGGCGGCAGCTCAACCGGGGGCAGCAGTGTCGCCGACAGTGGCGTCGGCGGCGGCGGAGGCGGTGCCGGTGGAGTCACCGCTAGCGACGCCAGCGCGAACGGCGGCAGCAACGCAGGCGGCAGCAGCGGGGCTGGCAGTGGCGGAAGTACCGGCGGTGGAGTCGCCGGAAGCAGCGGCACTGGACCCGATGCCGCTCCCGACGTCCCGCCCGACGTACCGGTCGTCGACGCTCCCGGCACGTGCAGTGCGGACAAGGAATGCCCGTCGGAGACTCCCCTCTGTCTGGGCAATCGATGCGCAAGATGCGCCGGAGACAGCGATTGCGCAGGTCGGGCAGGACCTGCCTGTGCCGCCAGCGGCTCCTGCGTCGCTTGCACGTCGGACAAACAATGTACCGGTGCAGCCAAGACATGCGACACGACGACCAACCAGTGTGTCGGATGCGTCACTCGCAGCGACTGTGCGGTTGCCTGTCAGACGTGTACGAGCGGGGTTTGCGCAGCGGTGAAGGGCCAAGACGATCTCGGCTTCTGTGATGGGACATGCGACTCTACGGGCGCGTGCAAGAAGAAGCAGGGGCAAGCCTGCCTCAAGACTGCCGATTGCGCAGGCGGGATACCCTGTGTGGACGGTTACTGCTGTAGGAGTGCTTGCACGGGATCCTGTCAGGCTTGTGACGTCGCAAACTCGCTCGGCTCCTGCACGACGCTGTCGAACGGGACGGCACCCCGCGCGGGTCACCCGCCTTGTGACGGCTCAGGTATGTGCATGGGAACCTGCAATGGATTGAGCGCTTCCTGTACCTATCCGGGTGCCGAGACCACCTGCGATTCAGCGACTTGTACCAATGGAACGGCCAAGACGCCGACGTGCAACGGTTCTGGCGCCTGTTCTGGTGAGAAGTCCACCCCTTGTGGCACATTCGCTTGCGGGGTTTCTGCCTGTCTCTCGACATGTTCCGCCAATAGCCAATGCGCATCCGGGGCCGCCTGCGTAGGTGGCACTTGTGCTGCGTGTCTGGCTGGACAGACGGCCTGTCCAGGCCAGTGTGTCAATCTGCAAACGAACAATGCCCACTGTGGGACCTGTTCGACAGCATGTGGGGCGACTGAACAATGCAAGGGTGGGGCCTGTTTGCTCGCAGATGGCCAGTCATGCACCAACAGCAGCGATTGCGCTGCAGGGACATGCTCTTGGTTCTATCCAGACGCCGATAGTGACGGATACCCGGTCTCGACAAGCTCGATGGGGTGGTGCAACGTGAGTACGGCACGGGCTCTTCACTACATCCCGGCTCGCGCTGACGGCAAATGGGATTGCTATGACAACGCCGATACTGTTCATCCCGATCAAACCGACTACTTCGTGAGCGAGTGCCCGGGCTACGGTTGGGACTACAACTGCAGCGGCACTATCGAGAAAAGATCCGAGGCCGATGTGGGCGACACCTGTGTCGTAGACGCATCCAGCGGCACTGGCTGTAGCATCGTCTCTGCGTCTGGCGTTCCCACTGCTAGTTGTGGCGTGCAGTACACCCTTCCGACTATGTGCAGCGGCCCAGCTCCGGGGGTCTGCAATTGGATGGGCTCATATCTGAGCAGCGGATACGTGGCCTGTCACTGACGTTTTGTCGCAATCCCCGAACCAGGTTGGGTTGCTGCGTGCCTCATCACCTGCCGTGGGCGAAGTCGTGGTCGCGCGTGAGCACGCCCAGCCGTGGTACGCGACCGGCATCGAGCGGCCGTGGCCACGTCCGGTGGACAGAGGTCAGCCATGTGAGGCAGTCGCATCGGTGGTCCAGGCCGGTGACGTCGGGCAGAGAGTCAGCACGGAGACTGCCGAGCACAGGTGTGATGACAAGCGGATTGGAGTCGCGAGGGTGAATGCCAGCCGGGGGGTCCGCAACGCACTGGCCCTATGCAAACTGAACGAGGCCATCGACCTCTTGTCCCAGCCCTGACATGCTGGCCAACGGACAAATGATCGCAAGTCTGCTCTTGTGGCTGGCGACTGTCGTGGCCGGCGCGCCCGATGCCACACGCACGTCACCAGTGCCGGAGTGGGCGGCGCGGTTCGACGAATTCATGGGGCTCCTCGACGCCAGGGGAGTTACGTTCATCGAGGGTGGGCGGGATGCGCTGTATCTGGAGGCCGGTCGCCGATGGTTGTGCATCTGGCGCGAAACCTCCGGCTTGCACTGCTACGCCTGGCCGGAGAATGCGCCGCGCATCAGATCTTTCGGGATCTTCTCCGACGACGACCAGACCCGACTTCCGACTGAGACTGACGATCACTTGTTCGATCTGCGCGTCGATGCGCCTGGCGCTGATGGTCAGTTACTTTCGGTTCGCCGCGTGAAATGCGCTTCCGCGAGAGACGAGCTCGCCTACAGCATGCCCCCGTCGCGGCGTCCAAAGGCGCGACCACGACGCTGTAGTCGCGAGACCCTGGTCGTGGGCACGAGGCTGGCCGCAACAACCGACGAAACACCGCTCACGGTGGCGCGCGCCTTCGCCGGGATGCGCCCCGAGTCCGAGAAAATGGATGAACTGATGATCACGGCCGTCGAGCACGCCGGTGCCGGTCTGGTCTCGGTCGGAGAGGGCAGCGACCAAGGAGGGTTCTCCCAGCTTTGGACCTGCCATCGGGCGCCGGGGCTCAGGCGCTCATGCGGCGCGACGACACTATCGAAATTCCGGGCCATCCAGCCAGAAGCCACGTTGCCCGGCGGGTGGCTTGTGCTCGCCTCCTCGCCATACAACCGGTCGGGGTCGAGCAGCTTGGTGTGGGTCGGCAGGGGCGAGGTTGGGCTGACGTCCGCTGAGCTGCGGGTCGGTGCCACCAGCGCGTACGGAGAGGGTTGCGAGCACCTGCCCGGCTATTGCGTCGACGTCGAAGGCGACTGGACGCCCTACGAGATCCTTTCGTCAACCTGCGTGAAGATCGAGAGCACGGTGCACTGGAAAGCCACTCACGTACGCGCTCAGAACCGCTGGATCCGAGAAAAAATCTTTCACAAGCCCAGGTCGGAAGATGAATCGCTCGGGGAGGTACCGGCGCCCGGCACCTATCGTCCCGGACTGGAGGGATGGAAAGCGGCCGATTGTGCTCGCGAGAGCGAGCGCCGCTGACCGCTTCGTTTGCCTTCGCCCACCACCTGGGCATCGCGTCCTGGTTGGTTTCTAAGTGCTTGTCTTCTACTGGGTTATGCGAAAAATTCCGAGACCCACCCCAACTTGAAGGAGATTCGATGGCTAAAGGTGCTCTGGTGACCGTGCCGGTGGGCGGCGCAGCCGTTGTGCGGAAAGCGGTCGTGACCTGGTGCCTACGCCACGCCGCGATGCGCCTGCCCGAGCGGGCCGCGATCAGGGTCAAGAAGATGGGCGTGCCCGTGCCGGTGGTACTGATCCGCGACCAGCGTCGCCGGTGGGGAAGGTGTGACCCCAAGGGCGTGGGCTACGTGGTGGCGCATGAGCTGGTTCACCTGGGGCACCGGAAGCACACGGCCGCGTTCTGGGCGGCGCTGGGGGATGGTGATTCCGGACTTGGTCGATGAATTATGTCCTTGAACATTATGCTTCCAGGCATAATTATTGACCCCCATGGAATTCGTCGGCCGCAGCCAGGAAATGGAACGCTTGGACGGCCTGTGTCGGCGTCGTCACGGAGGACTGGCCGTCTTGACTGGGCGACGGCGCGTCGGGAAGACGCGCCTGCTGGTCGAATGGAATCGACGGCGTGGCGGCCTGTACACGGTGGCGGACCAGTCGGCACCGGAGATACAGCGGCGCTACTTCTGCGAGGCGCTGGCAAGCAGGTTCCCCGTTTTCCAGGAGGCCACATTTCGCGACTGGCGTTCGATTCTAAAAGCGCTGGCCCAGCAAGCCGAGGCGGACCACTGGAAGGGACCCGTCATTCTGGACGAGTTTCCATTCCTGGTCACCAGCAGCCCTGAGCTTCCTAGTGTCTTGCAGCACTGGATCGATCAGGAGACCGTGCACGCCGGCTTGGTGGTGGCTATCGCCGGGTCGAGTCAGCGGATGATGCACGGCTTGGTCCTCGACTCTTCGGCTCCGCTGTACGGGCGGGCCGTAGAAATGATCGAGGTCAAACCGCTGCGCATGGCTGATTTTACTGCCGCCACTGGCATCGCCGATCCCGTCACCTGCGTGAAGGCCTACACTGCTTGGGGCGGCATTCCACGCTACTGGGAGCTGGCAGAGCCCTTTGCGTCCCGCGTGGACGAGGCGGTGGACCGCTGTGTTTTGGATCCTCTCGCGCCACTGCACGCCGAGCCCGACCGGCTGCTGCTGGACGAGGTGCCGCCCGCGTTGGCGCTACGGCCGATTCTCGACGCGATCGGGCTGGGCGCGCATCGTCCCAGCGAAATCGCCGCACGCATTGGGCAGCCGCCCACCTCGCTGGCTCGTCCCCTCACGCGTCTTGCCGAAATGGGCTTGGTCCATCGCGAGGTTCCTTTCGGGGAGAGCGAGAAAGCGGCCAAGCGGGCGCTCTATCGCATAGCCGATCCGTTCATGCGCCTGTGGTTCAGAACCGTAGCGCCCCATCGCGCACTCTTGGCCCAGGCGCCGGCGGCCGTGCGGCGCAAGCTATGGGAAGGCGCCCGGCCCGGCCTCTCCGCAG
>PMKP01000036.1 GCA_003157775.1 Myxococcales bacterium
CGAAGATCGGGGTCCACCTCAGTCATCGTCACCATGGTAAACCCGCTCGGTGTTCGCTTGCATCTTGCCCGTGCCAGATGCTCATGCTTGAGCGATGTCAGACCTCGAAACTGCCCTCCGTCAGATCGTCACCGACATTGTCCGGGAGGAGCCACGCGGCCTTCACCCATTCCGTCACGGGGTTGAGTGCGTTGTCCCCTTGGGAGCTGCGAACACAGAATCTCCGATCACGAGCCTGACTTGGACCATAGAGCCTTCGGGGCCGATTATGGTGTTGGTGGAAGTTTCAATCTGCACTCGATGCTCGCTGTCTTCCCTCGCTATTTCCTTTAGCACGCCAAAATCATGGGCCGGCAACTGCATCTTGAAGTCGCGCTTTCCTTCGTTGATGAGCGATGGGAATCTCGAATCAACGGCTGAGCACAGCTTCATTAGTCTTTCCGCTGTGGTGGGCGGGCGAACCCTCGCCTCCAAGTTTGCAACCTTGGCTTTGGTTGCTTCTAGTTCTTGTTGAGTACGCCCAACTCGTTCCTGTGCGGTTGCCTTCGCGGTTTCTTGAAGCGTAGAGATGCGACTGCTCAACCATTGATTTGCAACCCCCGCGATGGCAAACAAGACGCCAAAAACCGCAAGCACCCATTTCGAAATAGTGAGCGCACGTTCGAGCTGTTCGACGGTCAGAGACTCGTAGAATGCCATTGATAGCAGGGCCTCGCAGTCAGTGTTCTTACCCGTCGAGCTTACATCCGGGGACCCTTTCACAACAGACCCTCGATTCCACGTTGCGGCTGGTACTCCCTGCGGCCAATGCTGCGCCTACGCCCTCTTGAGCATCTTCGCGAGCTTCACAGCCTCGGCCACACCCTTCTCCGCCGCGGTCTGCTTCACCTTGGCCCTGTCCGCGCCCGTGAGCGACTTCAAGGCACCCAAGTACTGCCCTTGAAGTTTCCGCGCTCGCGCAACCTTCGGCGTGACCTTCTTCGCCTTCTTTGTCGCCGCCGGCTTGGCCACTGTCGCATGGGTGACCTTGCCCTCCCGTCGCTCCTCCCGGTACTTTTTGATCTTCGACTTGGCCACGTTCTTGTGGTCCTTGCAGACCATACCGAAGATTGGGGCTGCCACGTTCTTGCAGCCGGGCACTGGACAAATCTGCCTTGGTCGCCTTTTCTTTCCCGCCGATTGCTCCGCCGCCACAGGTGTCACATGCGCCACAGCCTGCTTGGGTGGCCTTCCTGGTCCGCGCTTTTGTGGAATGCCAAAGGCACCAGCAAGGGCAGCCTGGATTCGTTGAGCTACGGCTGCTTCCACGGTTGCCACGAGCTGCTGGGTGAAGGATTCGACTTGAGCGGTGATGGTCGGGTCGGTGTTGGGCATGATTTCTCCTGGTTGTTTCTTTCCCGGCCATCGTATGGGCTGCGGGGAAAATGGGCAACCAGATCGAGATGGCGGGGAATGATGTAGTGCCCGATCACGCCCACGCCACCCTATCACCGGGCTGGTCCTGTCGAGCGTGCTTTCAGATTTCTACGACGAGCCGGTCCAGGAACTCGCTATTGGGCTCCTCACCCATGTATCCGAACGGATTGCACAGCACCGTGGTCTCTCCGATCTGAGTGCGCATGGATGCGTGTGAGTGCCCGTGCAGCCAGAGCCGTGGCCGGCGTTCAAGTATCAGCTCCGTGAGGTCACACACGAAGAACGGGTTGAGTGGGCTTCCCGCAAACCTTGGGGCGACACAGCGCTGTGACGGCAGGTGGTGAGTCACGACGATGTCGCCGGGGCGCAACTGCTGGTCGAGGAAAGCGACGGCCCTTGTGTTCTCTTCGTACACCCAGGACTCGAAGTCCTCGATGACGGAGAAATCGGTCAGCGCATGCTTGAGTCCTTCATCGACGGTGGAGCGCGGAAACCACAGCGGTGCCCCCAGGAAGTTGAACCCGAGAAGTTCGGTGCCCGAGCTGTCGAGCCAGACAAGATTGGGGTTCTCGGCCTGCGCCTGCCGGGTGAGGTCGAGCACGCAGCTGCGGTTCGTGTTGTAGAATTCATGATTGCCGTGAACGTACACGACGGAGGCGTCACGGAATCTCCGGCACAGCAGAGCAAGTGCTGCGGGGATGCCATCCGCAACGTCGATATCGCCGGCAAGCACCAGCACGTCGACACCAGATGGGTCGAGCGACTCAACGAAGTAGCGCCCGCCGTCCCGGTGAAACTCGAAGTGCAGGTCGGAGAGGAGTTGGAGGCGCATACGGGTCCGTCCCAGGGTAGCATGCGCCCCTGACGAGCTTTCAGAATGACCGCCCCAGCAGACCTTCTCCGCCAGGACACGCCAGATGACGATGAAGATGCCCGTCAGGCAGCCGTCCAGCACTTTCTGCGCACAGGCGAGTACGACCCCAAGTTTCCCGCCTGGTCAGGCAACGCCTGAGAGTTGATGCCAACGTGCTGACGACATCCCCACCAAACATGAAGTCCATCCGGCCGATTCCGCGGCCCCAGGCGCTTCAACACTTCCACTGATACAGTTCGACGCATGCCGCGTGACTTGCTTTTCGACACCCGTGGTGGAGCCTTCATCAAAGCTGGCACCTGGCCAGTGGAATCGAGCCTCGACCAGACTGTGCTCAAGTACCCGGAGATCGTCTCTCGGCTTCTCACCGACGGCGACGATTGCGTGGTTACTCTCGCCGGAGCAGGCTTTGGTGGCCCGCAGCTCCTGAGTATCGATGCTCTCTTCTTGCTCGACGAGGGCGGCCTCGACGAGGGGAGTTCGCCAGCCCGACTTGTGGTCTGGGAGAACAAGCGTGAGGGCAACGTTCACCCTCGCCTGCTGATCGGTCAAGTGCTCGACTATGCTTCAAAACTTGCAGCTATGAGCCCCGATGCTTTCGCGCAGGAGTTGTCATCGCGGACAGCCCGGGATGCTTGGCGCGAAAGCTACGAGGCCGCATTTCGCCGACGCAGTCAGCCGATTCCAGACATTGGTCTCGTGGAGTCTCGGGCCCGCGATGCACAGCGTGCAGGCCGTTTCACGCTTGTCGTGTGTGCGGAGAACATTCCCGAGGATGTCGTGCGGATGTCTCGGTGGATCACCGGCAAGATGGCTGAGGCCGATGTCAAAGCTGTGGCCATCGAGGTTGGCCCAATCGGTTCTGCGGGTTGGATTCGCGCAGCTGCTCTTCTGCGGATGGTGCGTGAAGACCTAGACGTTGCGCCACTTGATGAGCAGTTCCAAACAGCCGTACAACGGTTCCAGAGCATCCGTTCGGCGGAGGTGGTTCCGGTCGAATCTCGATATCTACCAGAAGGGAACGTGGCCCTCTCTCCCCTCGCCGAGCCCCCAAGTGAGCGGATGTCCCCAGCTGGTACGACGATATCTGTGGATGCCTGGCGAGCGTTGGCCGAACCACCCTTGAGGAGTCTCTACGACGTGCTGCTTCGAGACCTCCCTGCGCCGGTTGCAGAGTGGAGGCCCGGCACCAGCGCCATGCTGCTCTACCTCAGGGCCGGCGACCAATTGATCGAGGGCATGCGTCTCTACAGCAACCGGGTCTACCTCGTAAGTGGCAAGAACCTCCTGAATCTCGGTGCTGAGGAAGACGCCCGGTGGTGGCGGTCGGCCCTGCCGGAGTTCTTGGTGACCGACCCCACCGCAAAGCAGCCGGTCGTCGCAGGACCAAACATCGCCAGATTGCTCGAACGGAGAGACAAGTTGGTGGCGTTTCTGCTGGAGATACGCGAGCGAGCACTTCGCTCGATATCGATGGGAAGTTGAACGCCTCCTCCCCGGCCGCCGCGTCAGGAATGCTTTCTCGTCCTCCACGAGAAGACCTTCGAGACAAGGAGACGCAACAAACATCCTAGCTGCCGCGTGCGTGGCCAGGAACGGCTGGAAGGTCATCCTGGGGCAGGTGCGCACCGGAGAAGAGTAAGACCGTCCCAGCCGCAACCCGTTGACGGGTGGGCGGCCAAAGGCTTGGCCCTTTTCTCGTGTCCACCGGCGATGCCTTTCTGGAGGCAACGCCCTAGAATGACGGCTTCTAGGAACGAGGCAAACATGCCAACGACCATCCGGTACATACCATCAGTGCTCTACCTTGTGGTCGCGGTCGTCTGCCTTGTGATGGCCCGCAAATCCATTCTTGCAAGAAGGCTGTCGACGGCAACCTGAATCC
>PMKP01000100.1 GCA_003157775.1 Myxococcales bacterium
TGAGTTCGCCCAGGCGGTGCTTGTCGAGGCCGGGGCGAGCGTATTCTTTGGGCAGGACGCCCTTGTGGCGCGGGTTGTCGCGCTCGTTGGCGACCATGGCGTCGGCCACCACCTTGCCGATGGTGGGCTGCTTGGCGTTGGCCTGCAGATGCGACCAGCGGCCTTCCTTGGGCACCCAGAAGACGTTTTCGGCTCTGTACTCGTCTTTGTCCTCGGGGTTGGCACCCGCGTAGTCACCCTTGCCAGCGACCAGCTTGGCACGGTGTTCCTCGAAGGTGTCCGAGATGTACTTGAGGAATATGAGGCCGAGGACGACGTGCTTGTATTCCGCCGCGTCCATGTTGTTGCGCAGTTTGTCGGCGGTCAGCCACAGCTTGGCCTCGAAACCGAGGGTGGCTCCCGACTGCTTGGTATCGACCACGGCTTCGCTCGTCACCCGCGCCTGGGCCGCTGACCTGGGGACGCGCTCGCTACGTCTCGCCATGGTTCGTCCCCGAGGTTCGGTAAAGGCACAAGTCCATCGCGGCGCATGATATCACCCAAGGCAGGGGTTGTAATCGCTTCGGTCAGACGGTCGCAAGTCATGCCGGCTGTAGGGTACTTCGCACGCAAGGAAAAAACGGGAGGCGTTGAGTGGCGGAGGATGAAGTGGGTCTGGCACCTACCGACGAGGTGGGCGTCGACGAGTCACGTTGGTGGTCTGGAGCAGGCCCTCGCGCTCCAGCACCTTTCGAATTTCCTCGCTCTTTGCTTTGATGTCACCCTTTGGAAACCGAATTTGGCCGAGTCCCTTGATGTTCGAGAATTCGCTGCATCCCTCCTCCAACAGAATGATCGCACGCCGAAAACCGAGGTGCCCCTGAAAGAGCCCTGCCTCGTGAATGACGTTCTCTCGGGCATGCAGCGTCGAATCTGCGTGTTCGTCTTCCGAAGTCATCACCAAGAATGCAAACGCCGCGGAATCGAGCATCTCCCCTAGACGCTCCGTTGTGCTCATGCCGGCAGCGGACTCCAGGTTGAATTCGTCCGGAGTTTGCTGGAGGCGGTCCTGCAGCAGTTCCTTCAGGTCACGCCACACCGTGGCCTTGCCATGCCCGATGAACACTTTCCCTTCGGTGCCAGTTGCGGCCTTCCCTCTCACGATCTTGACCTTCTGCAGATAGAGTCTCGCTTGTCGCGCCGCCTTGCACAGCTCATGCAGGGAGTATGCGTGCGAAGAGATCGACTGCAGCCAGCAGCGCACCCTGACATGCGCAGGTACGTGTATCCCCTCGCCTCTCGCAACCGAGTCACGCGTTCGTAGCTCTTTCGGTGCGTCGGCCCGCGCCAATTCCTCCACCGAGTAGAAGGGTTTGGCTTTCGCTACTGTTTCTCGCAGTTCGCGAAGCCTCGCATCTTCTCCATCGGCCAGAAACGCATCCAGACTTGCCAGCAACTCCTCCTGGCATTTCTCGAAGACCACAGCGGCCCTTGCGCCCAACCTACCGAACTTTTCTTGATCAGGCTTGCCGGCGCGGCGCAAGATCTCGTCGCAGATGTCGTTGTAAGCGTATTCGCGCCAATCTCCGCTAGTCGGGTTGGAAAGATGATCTTCGTGGGTTCCCCACTCTATGCTGTAGACAGCGCCAGGCGGACGTGGTTGGAAATCGGCATAGTAGATGCGAGACTGATAGCCGAGCCACGATCCAGACCAAGAGTGCTCCAGCTCGTCACAAGCGTTTGCGACAGCTTTCATCGTGCGCTTCACAGCCTTTGTCTCAAGCAAGGCTGCTCCCTTCAAGCAGCGACGTTCGACGAGGGTGAGTTCTTTGGTGATCTGTTGCATCTGGTTGGCCCAATAGCTGGATTGATGTCGCTGAGGTTGACCCCGACGACGCGTGGAAGAGTGAGGTAGGGAGAGAATCGGTGGAGTTGGCCGCGAATCGGCACCGGGTATTTGTTCTCGGGTTGTTCTTTGTCCGCCCATCGTATGGGGCACGGGGGAAAGGGGCAACCAGATCGAAGTGGCGGGGAATGATGTAGTCCCCGGTCACGCCGATGCCACCCTGTCACCGGGCTGGTCCTGTTGAACCTGCCTTCAGAACTCCACCACGAGCCGGTCCAGGAACTCGCGATTGGGCTCCTCGCCCATGTATCCGAACGGATTGCACAGCACCATGGTCTCTCCGATCTGAGTGCGCATGGAAGCGTGTGAGTGTCCGTGCAGCCAGAGCCGTGGCCGGCGTTCAAGTATCAGCTCCGTGAGGTCACACACGAAGAACGGGTTGAGTGGGTTCCCCACGAACCTTGGGGCGACACAGCGTTGTGACGGCAGGTGGTGAGTCACGACGATGTCGCCGGGGCGCAACTGCCGGTCGAGGAAGGCGACCGCCCTGGCGTTCTCCTCGTACACCCAGGACTCGAAGTCCTCGATGACGGAGAAATCGGTCAGCGCATGCTTGAGTCCTTCATCGACGGTGGAGCGCGGGAACCACAGCGGTGCCCCCAGGAAGTTGAACCCGAGAAGTTCGGTGCCCGAGCTGTCGAGCCAGACAAGATTGGGGTTCTCGGCCTGCGCCCGCCGGGTGAGGTCGAGCACGC
>PMKP01000095.1 GCA_003157775.1 Myxococcales bacterium
CAGGTCCTCGGGCAGGGCGTAGCCAGTCAGCGCTACCAGGAACGCTCCCCTAAGCGCGTTTTCCGCCTGGAAAGCGCGCGCGACCTCGTAACCATCCATGCCGGGCAGACCAATGTCGCACAACACGACCTCGGGCAGAAATTCCTGCGCCTTCGCAATTCCCTGCGGACCGTTGTACGCCACCTCGACCTCATGCTCGCCAAACGCGAGTACGTCGCGCAGGC
Organism: Myxococcales bacterium; assembly: GCA_003157775.1. Lineage (GTDB taxonomy): Bacteria > Myxococcota_A > Polyangia > Fen-1088 > Fen-1088 > Fen-1137. Next base: position 225 of record PMKP01000095.1, read on the forward strand.
TGTCTGCTGCGTCGACGTTGTCTTCAATAATGAGCACGCGCCGGCGCGCTCTCGCGGTGTCTTCACCAGATCGCGGCGCAAGGGCTTGCTCCGTCGCTAGCGGAAGGCGTACGACAAACTCTGCCCCCTGGCCCAGCCCGGCACTCGCGGCCGTGATGGTGCCTCCGTGCAACTCGACCAGCCCTTTGGCCAGCGCCAGACCGAGTCCAAGCCCTCCCTTGCTTCGGTCCAAGGTGGCATCCGCCTGGCTGAACGGCCGGAACAGGCGCGAGACCAAATCGGGCGCCATGCCCACCCCGGTGTCGACAACCTGAATGACCGCTCGCTTCTCCGTCGCATCGGCGCGGATCGTGATGCGCGTCTCTCCGCCGCTGCCGGTGAACTTTGCCGAGTTCTGCAGCAGGTTACCAATGACTTGCGCCAGCCTGTTCCGGTCGGCATCCACCAACACGGCTCTGGGCGCGGGCAGCAGTACGAGATGCACCTCGGCCTTGTCGAATAGCGAGCGATGATCGTCACTTGCGTGTCGCACGAGCTCGTTGAGATCCACGGTCTGCCGCTGAAGCTGGATCTTGTTTCGCGTGATGCGAGTCACATCGAGGAGGTCGTCCACCAAACGAGCGAGCTGCCCAGCCTGGCGATCGATCACCGCCAAGGCGCGTTTCGCCTGCTCGCCTCCCGGCGGGGAGTGTTCGAGGATGTAGGTGCTGTTCCGGATGGGAGCCAGCGGATTGCGCAGCTCGTGCGAGAGCACGGCGAGAAACTCATTCTTGCGGTGGTCGGCTTCGGCAAGTTCGAGATTGGCCTCGCGAAGCGCGTCCTCGGTGCGCTTGCGCTCGGTGATGTCCCTCACGACGCTTATCAGGCTGCGGGTTCCGTCAATCGTCGCTCCACTGGAGCTGACCTCCACCGGGAAGGTGCTGCCGTCCTTGCGCTGGTGGACCGTCTCGAAAAGAATCCCGCGCGCGTCGGCGATGGCCATCTGCTCGTCGCTCAGCGGCCTGGTGCTGGGGGTGCGGAGATCTCGGATCGAGAGCGACAGCATCTCCTCGCGGCTGTAGCCGTACGTACGGTGGGCGGCGGCATTGGCCTCCAGGATGCGTCCGTCTTCGCGCCGCATGAAGAGCACGATGTCCCGGGTGTGGCTGGCCAGCAGCTCGTAGCGCCGGAGGGCCTCCTCGGTCTGCTTGCGCTCCGTGATGTCGCGAACAATGGCAACCGAACGGCGCTGTCCCAGGCGGTCCGTGAACAACGCGGTTGAGAATTCTGCGGGGAAGGTGCTGCCATTCCGGCGTCGGCAGGTCACCTCCGCCACCGCCTTTGCCTGTCCCTCGCGGCGCCTGAGCAACTCGGCAAGCCTGGGATCGCTGGTGTCCAGATGAGACTGGCGGTCAAGCCCGACAAACTCCTCGGTGCCGTAACCGAACATCCGGCACGCGGCCGGATTGGCGGAGAGCACCTTCCCCGGCCCGGATGGATCGGTCACGAGAATCGCGTCGCTCGCGTACTCGAAGAGGGCTCGAAAACGCTCTTCGCTCTCGCGTAGCGTCTCCTCTGCCCGCTTGCGCTCGGTGATGTCGCGCAGGATCACGAACGACGAGGTTTGGTCAGGCAAGATGACAGAGCTCACTTCGGCAGTGAACTTCGTGCCGTCTTTGCGCACGTAGCCCAGTTCGCGCCGGAGGTGGCCCGTGCGTGCCCGCTCTGCCAAGGCGGCGACGTGGCGCGGATCAGACCAATCGGTTATCCCTTCGCGGCCCGCGCGGATGAGTTCCTCCTCGGTCATTCCGAAGATCTGGCAGGCTGCCTGATTCGCAGCGAACACCCGTCCATCGGGAGCAGTCGCAAAGATCGCGTCGATGCTGTTGTCAAACAGGGCACGATACCGGGTCTCGCTCTGCCGAAGCGCCGCCTCGGCCTGCTTGCGCTCGGAGATGTCGAAGTGAATCCATAGCCTGCCGTACGGCTTCCCATCCACGCGCAACGGGACAAAATCCCGCAGGCAGGTCCCCCCGTCTCGCATTTCGATCTCTTCACCCCTTACTGGCTGACCACGATCGAGAATCTCCCGGATGCGAGTGACAGCCTCGTCAGGATGCGCGTAGGCATTTTTGATCTTCTCAATCATCTCACGGGAGCCAAGCCCGATCAGATCAGCGGGCGCGTCTTTCAGACCGAAGCGCCCACACAATGCCAGATTGGCGAACTCGACCCGCCCGTCGTCGGTCACCAGCAAGATACCGGAATACATGCTGGAAAGGACCGAGTAAAAGCGCTGCAACGTGGTTCGCTGCACAGTCTCGGCCTGCTTCTGTTCGGTGATGTCGCGGGAGACGCCGACAACATTCCCATCCGCATCGGCGGCGGGCAAATCAGACCTGCCGCGACGACTCATGAACGCACCTCTAGCATCCCCAGAATCTCCTCGAGCTTCTCCGGGCTAGGGGGCTTGGCCATGTGGGTGTCGAAACCTGCAGCCAGCGCTTGCCGCTGGTCCTCGGGTTGTGCGTAGCCGGTTAGCGCGATGAGATAGGCCGACGCAATCACGGCATCGCGCCGGAGCGTACGAGCTACCGCATACCCGTCCATGTCTCCCGGAAGCCCGATGTCGCAAATGATGACCTCTGGGCGAAACTCGCGCGCCATCACCAGTCCAGCGGCGCCGTCGTAGGCGACCGCAACTCGATGGCCCGACAGGCCCAGAACTTCAGACAGGCTATCGGCCGCGTCCTTGTTGTCTTCGATGATGAGCACTTTCCTGCAGCCCCTGCCGGCGGCATCGGATGGTTGCGGGGGACCATCGGCCACCACTGTTCGCTCCACAAGTGGAAGCTTGACGGTAAAACGTGAGCCCTTGCCAGGGCCATCGCTGTGGGCGCTCACCTCGCCACCGTGCAATTCGACCATCCCCTTCACCAGTGCCAAACCCAGCCCGAGCCCGCCGCGACTCCGGTCGAGACTGCGGTCGGCCTGTGCGAACGGCTCAAAGAGCCGCTTGAGGGTTTCGGGGTCAATGCCCAGTCCCGTGTCGGCGACCTGCAAGACCGCGCGCCCATCGGCCCGCGTGAGCGACACCGAGATTTTTCCGTCCTCGGGGGTGAACTTGGTCGCGTTGTCGAGGAGGTTCCCGAGTAGCTGGGCCAGCCGGGTCGGATCGCCATCGATCCAGATCGCTTGCGTCGGCAGATCTACGGTGACCTCGCGGTTCTCAAGCACAGTGTGGCGGTCTTCGACGGCTCGGCGGACCAGGTCGACGAGGTCGACCCGGCTGCGTTGCAGGCGAATCTTGCCGCGCGTGATGCGCGTGACGTCGAGAAGGTCGTCAACCAGACGCGCGAGGTGACCTACCTGCCGGTCGATGACCGAGTGGGCCCGTCGCGCCTGCTCCCCGCCCGGCGTGGCTCGGTCGAGAATGTAAAGACTGTTGCGCACGGGAGTGAGCGGGTTGCGCAGCTCGTGCGAGAGCACGCCCAAAAACTCGTTCCTGCGCGCGTCGGCCTCAACCAATCGAGCGTTCAGATTGCGCAGGGTCTCCTCGACTCTCTTGTTCTCGGTTATCTCCGTCCCCAGAACGGTGATTCCCTCTGCGGAAGGAGAAGCGGTCATTCGATACCAGGCATCGGTGTACTGGCCGCCTATCTCGAAGCGCCGTGTCTCCCGCTTGTCCATCGCCGCCCGCAAATTTTCTTCGTAAACGGTGCCCAAGTGTTTGGGAAACATCTCCCAGATGTTGTGGCCGAGGAAGTCTTCCGGCTGCTTCCCTATTCTCGACGTGAACCGCTTGCTGGCGAAGGTGAACTTCCAGTCGCGATCGAGGACATAGAAATCGTCCTGGATGCTGTCCAACACTTCGGCCAGTTTCAGGTTGCTGCGTGCAAGCGCCTGCTCCGCCCGCTTGCGCTCGGTCACGTCGAGCACCAGCGACAACACGGAGAACTTGCCGTCCGGGTGGTGCAGCGTCGAGTTGTACCATTCACAATGGATGACCGAGCCATCCTTGCGCACGTTGCGGTTCTTGTTCACGTTGCGCGGACGCTTGCCACTCAGCATCTCCCCCATCACCTGCTCGACGAGTGGCCAGTCCTCGGGGTACACCCAGTTCAACTCGTCGATACGCCGGCCGACGGTTTCCTCGGCGGTCCAGCCGAAGACCTTGGCCGCCTCGTCCGACCAGCGCACGATCCGGTAATCAGCAGAGGACCACTCGATGACCGCCAGCGGGGAATTCTCCAGCAGGGACTCCAACCGCTGCTTGGCCTCGCGAAGCTCGTCCTCGGCCCGCTTGCGTTCGGTGATGTCGCGCATGTAGACGTCGACGCCGCCCTTCCACCCGTGCATGAACACCTCGTACCACCGCCCGTTCAAGGGTGATTGCGCTTCGTAGTGTTCTAGGCCAAGTGTCTCCGCGGCCCTGAGATAGCGCTGATGGATTTTCGTGCCGACGAGGGCGGGGTACAATTCCCAGAGGGTCTTGCCCAGCATCTCAGAGGCGGGGCGCGCGAAGGGGGCGCGTGCGGCGGCTGGATTCACGGCAGTGAACCGCCATTGCCGATCCAGCGCGAAGAAGGTATCGGCAACGCCTCCAAGAATGGCGGTCGTCCTGAGTTGCGCCTCCTGCAGCGCCTCCTCGGCTCGTACCGAGTCCGCCAACCTCGCCACCAGTCCTGCCACCTGGTCGAGGTATCCATAGTACTCGTCGCCCGCGTGCAAGCGCGGCGAAAGACCAACGATCATCACGCCCGATGGTTGCCGCCCGTCCGGGCCTTGCAGCGGAACGATGCGGGCGACCTCGGGGGACTTTCCGCCCTGGTCGGCCGGCCAGCCGACCAACTGCCGCCCGACATTGGCCGCCACGCCCGTACGCAGGACCTCTGCGAGGGGCCACGGGCTGGACTGGTCGTCGGGATCGATGGTTGCCGGCACCCAGGTTGCGCTAGTTGGAATGCTGGACGAGCCTGCGCGCACCATATGTCCATCTGGGGAAACGAGGTAGGTCAGCACGAAGGGCAAATCATCCCGGCAGCGCGCAAGCGTGCCGGTGATCGTCGCAAGCGCCTGCGCTCCGCCCTTGTACTTGCACTCAGCCAGATCGCGCAGAGTCTGCAGGCGGCGCGCGCCGATGACCTTCTGGGTGGTCTCAACCACCGGGCAAAAGATCCCGCCGACCCGCCCGTCGTCCCCGGTGAGCGGCGTATACGAAAACGTGAAGTAGCTTTCGGTCTGCTGCCCGCCTCGCGAAACGTCCATACGCAGGTCTTCGGCAAAGTTGGCCCGGCCCGCCAGAGCGCCCTCGAGCAGCGGACGCGCGACCTCCCAAACCGTGGCGGCGATGATCTCCGCCCGTTCGCCCAATGCCTCCTTTCGCCTCTCGAAGCCGAGGATGGGCAGATACGCATCGTTGAAGAGCATGCGCAGCTCAGACCCCCAAAAGATGACCGTCGGGTACCGACTGGCCAGCGCGATGTTCACGGCCGTGCGCAGGCTCAAGGGCCAAGCTACTGGCGGCCCGAGCGGGGTGAGTGACCAGTCCTTGTCGGCAATCAACCGGCTCATCTCCCCGGGGATTGGGGAACATTCGCCGGCAGGGTTGACAGGTTGCCGCATGATTTTCCCCGGGCTGGCGGCTACATGACCGAGCCTGAACGCCCATTCGAACCAGTTGGGCTCGGTGGATTCTGGACGCTCATCATGGGGTCCGTTCCCTGACCGGTGCTATCTAACATACGACAGGCTGCCCGTCAGGCCCCCTTTCGGGCGGGAACGCACCGCGAAGCCGCCCCGAGCCGAGGCCCTTGAATAGCTATCAGGGGTCCCATGCCCTCCCACGATGGTGCGCCGCCAGCGAGGGCGCGCGCGAAGCGCGCGGGGTGGGTTGTCCGTCCCGAAGTCCCATTGGGGGCGAGGCCGGCGGGCTCCCCACGCGACTAGTTCACCGCCCGTTCTTGTCCTTGCGCGTGCTCGGCTTGCGCAGGCGTTTCCCCGGCCAAATGGGCGTCGCGGTTGATGTTGAGTAGTAGGTTGGTGGTGGCCTGGTCAGCCGGGGGAAAAGCGTAGTTCTCAAGCTCCTGGGGCGCCACCCAGCGAAGCTCGGCCACCCGAAGCGGACGAGGTTGTTTTGTGAGCGGGATGGTGGCCCGATAGAGGACCAGGTCAACCACGCAACCGTCGGAGCAGTGGGTGCGGTGGGCGATAACGTCGCCCACGTTCACAGCGACACCGGCCCGCTCGCGCAACTCCCGTCGGAGCGCGGCCTCGTCGGTCTCGCCGGTTTCGACCTTGCCACTCGGGAATTCCCACAAACCGGCCAGGACGTCCGTCGAACGTCGCTGGGTGATGAGGTATCGTCCTTGCTGCTCGATGATGGCAACCGCCACACGAATGTGAGACACGACGTCGCTCACGCTACGGCGCCGAGAGCGGCCTTTTCTGAACCCGGATCGCAGTCCGTCCCGTTGGTCTTGCGACATCGGTTGGGGTTGCAAAGCATTGGTTTCTGCCTGCCTGATCATGCCGCTCAATTGGATTCAGCACCCGATGGCTTGTTTCCAGAAAATCGTCTCGCGCGCCTCTGGCCGGCAACGTCGGCGACGGTAACAACCCAGGGCCGTGATACTCTCATCCTCCAT
>PMKP01000367.1 GCA_003157775.1 Myxococcales bacterium
TTCCCGCTGCTCGACCAGATCGCCGGAACCATCAAGGGCCACCCGGAGATCAAGCTCATCGAGGTTCAGGGCCACGCCGATGAGCGCGGCGATGACGAGCACAACCTCGACCTGACCGACCGGCGCGCCAAGTCCGTCATGCGGGCGCTCGAAGACCGTGACGTCTCGCTGGGAAGACTGCGGGCCAAGGGCTATGGCGAAACCAAGCCGATCTGCACGCAGCACAATGAGGAGTGCTGGAGCAAGAACCGCCGCGTGGAATTCATCATCATCCAGCGCCAGGACGAGCAGATTCTTCAGAACGACGCTGGTCAGTAGTACAGCCAACCCCAGCCGAAAATTCGAGAGTCCTCTCGCTTGTGAACTGTCGGCTGCCGGAGGTATCTCTGCGTACTCACCTCTCCCCTCTGTGTCCTCGGGCGACGTAACTCATTGATATGATGGGTAAATATAGCAAATCTCTCTTCGTGCCCCATCTCCCCTTGACTAGGGCGGGACGCGAGCTAATACGTCCTGCCGCTCTTTCTGGGGCGCGGGTTTCGATTTGCCTCTGCTGCCACGCGAAAAAATTGACGATGTCCGCGATCGTACGAACATCGTGGACATCGTCAGACGGTATGTAGAGTTGAAACGGGCCGGCACCGGAAGCTGGAAAGGGCTGTGTCCCTTCCATGCGGAGAAAACCCCTTCGTTCAACGTGCACGAGCAGCGGCAATACTTTCACTGTTTTGGCTGCGGCGAGAAAGGCGACGTGTTCTCGTTCCTGGTCAAGATCGAGCAGCGATCGTTCATGGAGGTGCTGCGCGATTTGGCTAGGCAAGCAGGCGTGGACCTGCCTGAGGTCAAGCAATCTCCCGCAGAACGACAGGCAGCAGCCGAAGCCGAATCCGAGCGCGAGCGGATGCTGCGCGTGATGGACGCCGCCACCAGTTTCTTCGAGGCCCAGCTCGCTGCTCCGGTGGGCGGCGAGGCTCGAGCCTACTTGGAAAAGCGGGGGGTTTCCTCGGGCTTGCAGGCCAGTTTTCGCCTGGGCTATGCGCCGCCGGGTTGGGACGCGATCCAGAAGCATCTTGCCTCGCTCCACATTCCTGGCAGCGTTGCGGAGCAGTTGGGGCTGGTGGGCGTCAACGAGCGCGGACGCTACGATTTCTTTCGCGACCGGGTGATGCTGCCTGTGCTTGACCGACAGAAGCGGCCCATCGGGTTCTCTTCGCGTTTGCTCGACCCAGAGGCCAAGGAGCGCAAGTACGTCAACTCGCCTGACTCTCCGCTCTTTCACAAGAAAGAAAACCTGTATGGCTTGCACGTGGCCCTGGAGGCCATTCGCCGCAGCGGCACCGCCATCGTAGTGGAGGGTAATTTCGACGTGCTCAGCCTCCACCAGGCTGGTGTGCAGGAAGCGGTGGCCCCCATGGGCACCGCCCTGACCAGCGAGCAAGTGAAACTGCTCAGCCGTGCCGCCAAACGCATTGTTGTGGTGTTCGACGGCGATGCGGCAGGGGCGCGGGCGGCAGAAAAGGCCATTCCCGTCGCCGCAGAAGCCGGGCTGTTCTTCGCCGAAGCCGACGCTGATGGTCGCGTGGCGCAGATGCCGGCCGGGGTAGACCCCGACGATTTCGTGCGCGCGCAGGGCGCTGATGCTTTCCGCGCTCTGGTGGAAGGGGCGCGGCCCATGCTCGACCACCTGATCCAGCAAGCGGCCGATGACGCTACCATTCCGGGCAAGGCCGACAGCGCGCGGCGGGTGGTGGAAGTCTTGGCCAAGGTGAGAAATCCGCTGGTGCGGGATCTTTACTTGCGCGAGCTGGCTGCCAAGTTGCGCGTTCCGGTGTCGCAGGTGGTGCGCATGGTGCGCGACACGGCGGCCGAACGCCGTCTGGCGCCGGCTGCACCGCTGGCGTCCGTCGGCGAGGTTGCGACGGCGGAAGGGGAGGCACGGCGCGACCCGCCCCGCGACGAGCTGGCCGTGTTTGCCTTGCTGGTCAGCCACCCCGAGCTGGCGGCCACCGAAGACGCAGGCCGAGTCCTCGATTTGCTGGTCGATCCGGGGATGCGACAAGTCTACCGCACGGCCTTGCAGGCCTTGCAGGCCGGCCAAAGGGCGGATGTGCCCGCCTGGCTGGACGCCTGCCCTGCTGAGATCCGGGCATCGGTTGGGGCGGCAGTGATGGACGGATCTTGGGAAAAGGTGGAGACAGCAGAAGAGGCGTTGCGGGCTGTGGTGAGCCGGTTGGGACGGTCGAGAGTGGAGGCCGAGATCGTGCTGGCCGAGCGCCAGCACCGGGAGGCGCTGGCGCGGGGGGATGAAGCAGAAGCACGATCCATCTCGATGCGCGAGATGGATCTGATTCGGAGCAAGCTTGGTCTAGCGAACTAGGGGCCCAACGACATGATCGAAGACGCAGAAGAACAACTGAGCGAAGCAACCCCAGACGAGGACGAGCTGGAGTCGGCCAGCAAGCCGGTGGCGAAGCAGCCCATGTCGAGCAAGGAGAGCGAGCGCAAGAAGCGCGAGCTCATCACCATCGGCAGGGCCAAGGGGTTTCTCACCTACGACGAAGTCAATGATCACATGCCCGAGAGCATCGTCTCTTCCGACCAGATCGACGATTGGCTTTCGACTCTGGGCGGGGAGGGCATCGAGATCGTGGACTCGGCCTCGCAGGTGAGAGTAGCCGACAAGTCGGGCGGGGCGGAGGCCGAGGAGGGGCGCGCCACCCCTGAGCCAGTGCGGCCGGCAGAGCCCGAGGAGGAGGAAGAGGACGACGGCTACTCCAAGACCAACGATCCCGTGCGCATGTATCTGCGCAAGATGGGGTCAGTATCCCTGCTTACCCGCGAGGGCGAGGTGGAGATTGCCAAGCGTATCGAGGACGGCGAGCGTCGCGTGTTGCAGGTCGTGCTCAACTCCAGCGTGGCCATCGAGGAGATTCTGGATCTGGGCGACAAGCTGCGAAAGCTGAAGATTCGAGTCAAGGAAGTCGTCAAGGATGCGGACGAGGACGATGCCGAGTTCGATGAAGCCTGGCACGTCGAAAGGGTGTGCAAGATCATCGAGAAGGTGCGCCGTCTGCACAAAGACTTGGAGAAGGCGGAGGGAAAGAGCGGCGCCCGGGGTCTCTCAGAATCGGCGCGTCGGAGACAGCGGGCGCTGGTGGCGGGAATCAAGGAGGAGCTGTTCGAAGCCCTGCAGGAGATGCGCCTCAATAAGAAGCAGATTGATCGCATTGTAGCCCGGCTCAAGGGCCTGGTGTCCCGCATGGAAGCGGCTCATCGCGAGATCGGTGAGTGCGAACAGCGTGCGGGCATGCCGCAACGTGAGTTTCGCAGGACTCTGCGCGAGATCCGATCATCATCTCTGCGCCAGCGGGCGGTGGCCAAGAAGCTAGGGCTGCGGCCTGAGGAGATCGAGGATCTGGCCAAGGTCATCGACAACTCGAAGAAGAAGATCAAGAAGGTGGAGGAAGAGGCGGCGATGACCGAGGAAGGCCTGCGCGTCACCGTGCGAGAGATCCAGGACGGCGAGCACCAAGCCGAGCAGGCCAAGGCGGAACTGGTCGAGGCCAACTTGCGCCTGGTGGTGTCCATTGCCAAGAAGTACACCAACCGGGGCCTGCAGTTTCTCGACCTCATCCAAGAGGGCAACATCGGCCTGATG
>PMKP01000335.1 GCA_003157775.1 Myxococcales bacterium
GGCGACGTACTCGTCGAGCTGCCGCAGGGCCGCATCCAGCACGGCTTTGCTGAGTTCATCCATCGAGGCATAGGCCCGGTAGATGGGCGCCACCGAGGCTCCCAGTTGATCGGCAACCGCGCGCGCCGACAGGGCGGCCAGGCCTTCCCGCCGCACCAACTGCAAGCTGGCGGCGAGGACGCGATCTTTGTCGAGGGTCAGCTTGCGCGGGCTCATGATATAACGCCAGTTAGATAACAGATGTTATTTCTCCGCGCAAGCAAGATCGTTGTCTGGAGATCCTCCCGACCCCACGCCTGGTCGCCGACGGGTTGGCGATTTGCTGGTGTTCGCGTAGATTCGGCCCGTGTTTTGGCGATCACCGTCAAGTAGCGCCCGTTTCGACCGCGTCGAGGTGAGCAACCCTCACGACGGCGGCTTTTGGTACTGGCTGCTCAAACTCTACGCCTTTGCTGCCTGTTGCCTGGCGGGTCTGGCGATCCTGGGCGCCGTCGGCGTGTACGTGTACTTCGCATCCACCCTGCCCGCCCTGCCCAGCTTCGGCCGCTTCCGGCAGGACTCGGCGGAATCCACCCTGGTGCGCGCCTGGGATGGCACGCCGCTGGCCGAGTTTGCCAGCGAACGGCGCGAGATCCTTCCCTTCGAGGCCTTCCCCAAGCAACTGGTACAAGCCTTCGTGGCCATCGAGGACCGCCGCTTCTACGAACACAGCGGCGTCGACTACCGCGGCATGCTGCGCGCGGCGCTGGCCAACCTGCGCGCCGGTCGCGTGGTGCAAGGGGGCTCGACCATCACCCAACAGGTGGCGCGCGCTCTCTTGCGCACGTCCCAGCAGACCCTGCAGCGAAAGATCCGCGAGGCTATCCTGGCGCGCCGGCTGGAGACCCGCTACAGCAAGGATCAGATCCTTACCCTCTACCTCAACCAGATCTTCCTCGGTCATCAGTCGTATGGCGTGGCCGCGGCGGCCCGCCGCTATTTCGACAAGGCCGTGGGCGATCTGGATCTGGCCGAGACAGCCACTCTGGCCGGCATCGCGCAAGCGCCCAGTCGCTATTCGCCGTTGGTCGAGCCCGAGCTGACTCGCGCGCGCCGCGATCAGGTTCTGGCTGCCATGGCGGCCTCGGGCTTTGTCGGTGAGGCCGAGGCCCAGGCTGCCTCGGCGAGGCCCCTGGCGGTGCGGCCGCCGCCTGACTTCTTCCGTGATCGCTCTCCCTATTTTGCCGAGCATGTCCGCCGCGACATCGGCAAGCGCTACGGGGAAAAGGCGCTGTGGGAGGGCGGGTTGCAAGTGGAAACCACGCTGGTGCCCTGGGTCGACGAAGCGGCACAAGGAAACGTGGACTTTTCCCTGCGCAAGCTGGACAAGCGACAAGGATGGCGCGGACCAGTGGCTCACCTGGTGGGCGCAGCCGCCGACGAATTCCGGCGCCGTGCGGCCCAGCGCTATGGTGCCGAGCCACCGGCAGAGGACCGTCTGTATCTGGGGCTAGTCGAGGCGTCGACGGGATCGGGAGCGCAGGTGCGAGTGGGCGAGAAAATCTACCTGCTTCCGTCGGCGGGTATGCAGTGGGCTTCGCCCTTCAGCCTGGTTGATTCCAGCAACGGCCGCGTCCTGCAATCAACCTCGGGTCTGCTCAAGCCCGGCGATGTAATCTGGGTGGCCAACGCGCATCGCTCGCGCCTGCACCGCTACGCCGACTGGACCTACGACAGCGCCAATGAAGTGCAGTGGCTGGCTGCCTATGACAACCGCAAGCCGCCGCCCGGGCCGCCGCAATTGCGCCTGGAGCAGACCCCGCGCGTGCAGGGCGTTCTCTTCTCCTACGATCATCAGAGCGGCTACGTGACGACCATGGTGGGCGGCCTGGAATTCGACCGCTCGGAGTTCAACCGCGCAGTGCAGGCCTGCCGGCAACCAGGCTCGACCTACAAGCCGGTCTACTACTCATTGGCGCTGGACAAGGGCTACGGCTACGGCTCGTTGCTCAATGACATTCCACGCGCGGAAGTCGACCCCATCACCGGCGAGGTCTGGGTGCCAAAAAACCTGAACAACACGGTCGAGTACCAGGTGAATCTGGAATACGCGCTGGTGTGGTCGAAGAACGTGCCCTCGGTGCAGTTGTTCAAGCTGGTGGGCGGCAAAGAAGTGGAGGCATGGGCGCGCCGGCTAGGCATGACCACCACGATCATTCCCGACCAGGCCCTGGCCCTGGGTGCTTCCTGCACGCGCATCGACGAGCTGACGCGTGCCTTTTCCGCCTTTGCCCGCAATGGCTCGCTAGAGGAACCGGTGTACCTGCGCCGGGTGCGCGACCGCGCGGGCCACGTTGTGGAAGACAATACCGCCACGTCCGATCCCATGGGGCCGCCGGATGTGCGTCTCGATCGCATGGTGGCGTTGGCCGGTCAGCAGTCAGCAAAGAACGTCATCCCGCCGCGCGCGGCCTGGCTGACCTCGCAGCTTCTGCGGCGGGTGGTGACCAAAGGCCACGCCCCGGCCCTGCGGAGCACGGGGCTGCTGGTGGCGGGCAAGACCGGTACGTCGAGCGCGACCATGGATACCTGGTTTGTCGGCTACACCTCGCGCTCGATGATCACGACCTGGATCGGCGACGACCGCCGCGAGCGGCCGCTCGGGTACAAGGACGCTGCCTTCATGCTGACTGTGCCCATGGCCGCGCGCTTTCTCGCGGAGACCACCGCGGGCCAGCCGCTGCGCGAGATCCCCTGGGAGCGCCCTCCCGGGGTGCGCCCCAACGACACCGGCGGCAACCTACGCGCCACCATGGAAGCTGTGAAAGCCGAAGACGAAGCAGCCTCGCACAGGCGGAAGGGATAGCGGGGCGAACTTCGGCCGACCTCAAACGAAACCCACACCTTCTTGCTATCCTCTTGAATGGAGTGTTCGTGGCTGCCCCCAACGACGGCGATGCCAAGCCCGTCTTCCACACCTTGCCCTGCATCTCGAAACATCCGTCTGCCCTGAGACGCGAAACTCGCTGCCAAGAGGTTGGGTTCGCGTCGGGATCCACGCCATCTTCGCCCCCCTTGGCCGCGCTTCCAGGCCGCCGATCATCAGATCGCCACCGCACCAAACACGCCCAGAGGCCCTCTATTTCGGCTACGGCCAGACGCGTCCACTGCAATCTCTTTTCGGGGAGGTGCAGTCGTCCCTCTGTCGCAGTTGCAGGAGTCGGCCGTTTCACTCATCCGGTTATGAACGAGACAGGGGGGCCGCAGTTGATGACGTCGCAGGTTCTGGGCGTCTTCATGTCGCCGTCGACGGTGGCCACGGTCGGTTCCTGGTAGTCGATCGTCAGATGAGGCACGACCGCGTCGAACGTCGCCGGCAGCGGCAGGCCGGCCCAAAGCGGGCCGAGACTCGCCACCAGTCCCCAGAATGACAGGTGCGTCGACCGGAGCATGAAGCATCCGGGTTGGCTTCTCGCCTGGGGCATGGCTCGGCAACCGAGGCCGATATCGTCAACCGAGGCGCAGAGGATACCAGTATGGGTCGTGAAGGGCGCGACAGGCGGGTCGTTGCCCTCCGGCAGCGCGATCGTGGCGTGCACCGGTCGGGTTAGGATCTGTTTCGACTTCCTGAATGTCAGCAGGGACAGGATCTCATTGCCGAGCATCGCCAGAATCACCTTAATTGCCCGCTTCGGCCCGCGGCGCTTGCGGTCTTCGTAGTACTTCTGGAGGAAGTTCACGGGAAGTCCTGCCCCGTAGAGAAAACCAAACTCGTCGTTGATCTTCAGCGGGTTCAGCGGCGTGACGTCCAGCGGACGTTTCTCGCGGATCTTGGCGGCAAGGAGTTCGGCCAGCTTGACCGCAGGATGCTTGGTGAGACCGAGGGTCGTCGCGAGATTGTTCATGGTCCCGATCGGGATGATGAGAATCTGCGGAATCGGCGTGGCCGGGGAGCGTTCGTGCTCGAGCAGCACCTTCGACAGTGTCTGATGGACGGTGCCGTCGCCGCCGGCGATGACGAGAATGTCGGGACGGTCGCGGCTAAGCTGCTTGGCCGCGCCTTCGAGCGCGCTGAGCGTCTCTGGGTTGTAAGTCCAGCGCGGAGTGGCGAGGATCGACGAGATCACTCTGCCGAGACCGGCCCTGGGCGTGTTCTTGCCTGCCTTCGGGTTGGTGACGACTGCGACCTTCTTTTCTCTCATTTCTCTCCGAACAGAAAGGGGAACAGGGCAAAGAATCCAGAGCATACCGCCAAAGCGCGAGCAC
>PMKP01000202.1 GCA_003157775.1 Myxococcales bacterium
CACTGCTGCCAGTCATCTGATCGATGGTGCAGGCGTTGCCGTCGGAGCAGGAGGTGGGGCATGAGGATGCTGGGTCACAGGTTTCTCCGCCTTCCACGACGCCATTGCCGCAGGTCGGTGAGCAGTCAGAGTCGGTGTTCGCGTTGCACCCGGCCGGGCAGCAGCCGTCGCCCGAGATACAGGTGATAATAGCGGTGTGGCTGCAGGTCACGTCGCAGTTGGCACTGCTGCCAGTCATCTGATCGACTGTGCAGGCGTTGCCGTCGGAGCAGGAAATGGGGCAGGAGGATGGCGGGTCGCAGGTCTCGCCGGCTTCCACGACCCCATCACCGCACGTGATTGCCCCCCCACTGCCACCAGATCCCGGGACGCCCCCGGTCTGCGGAGTCCCACCGGTGGCTCGGCCGCCAGTGCTCGATAGTCCGCCGGTCCCTGGGAAACCCCCTGCGCCACCAGAGCCGCTCGATAGGGTTGCCGCGCCACCCGCGCCACCAGCACCAGAGAACGCGGACGTTCCCCCAAGCCTGCCCCCGTCGACCGGGTTCGATGCTGCCCCGGTTCCACCCTGCCCACCATGGCCACCCGTCATGGACGTGGTTGCATCCACGTGGACGCTCGCATCGCGCCCCGGAACCTTGCCGGCATCCGGGCCTCCGGGCAGGCCAGCGCCGCTAAGGCTGCAGCCCAGAAACGAAAAGAAGACCCCCGGTATGAAGAAAACCACCGCCAGTCGTTGCATGGCCCGACTCCTTAGTATTGGGGGGCGGAGCTTAGCAGATTCCAGCACGCGGGTTCGCCAAAGTTTTTTGGGCTGCGGCCGCGCCAGTTCTGTAGCTGGTTCTGGCCAGAGCATGTGGTGTGTACTATGGCTTGACCCGTGCCCGAATCTGCTCCGCCCAAGGTTTTGTCAAGGCGCGCCCCGGCCATTCCTGCCGACCCCGCGCCGCGCGCCCTGTGCGAGGGTTGCCGCCGGCCCACGGCCGTCTGCTACTGTGCGTATGTCACGCCACTGCAAACCCGCACGCGCGTGATCATTCTGCAACACCCGCGTGAGCGCGACGTAGGCATCGGTACGGCGCGGATTGCGCGTCTAGGCCTGCCCGGAGCTTTGCTGCGCGTGGGGATCGATTTTTCTGACGACCCGGTGGTGCAAGCAGCGCTGGCCAGCGGGCAGGCGCATGTCATCTATCCAGGGCCGGCAGCGCGCGACGTGGAATCCGTGCTACCTGGTCAGCCCATGACGTTGATCCTGGTCGACGGCACCTGGGGCCAGGCGCAAAGGCTGCTGAAGGCCAATCCGGCGCTCATGCTCCTGCCGCAGTTGCGCTTCACCCCGCCCCAGGAGAGCGCCTACAATCCCATCCGGCGCGAGCCTGCCTTTCACTGCATGGCCACCATCGAGGCACTGGCCCATGTGCTCGGCCACCTGGAGGGTGACCGCGAGGCCTTCCAGACCTTGCTGCGGCCTTTTCACGCCATGGTCGAGATGCAGATCCGCTACGCCCAGGCCAGCCCGGGCGGCCGCCATCGCCTGTATTCGCGACGCAATCGCCGGCCGCCGCGCAGCCCGATCCCGCCGCTTCTGCGCGAGCGCCGGGCCGACATTCTGTGCGTGCACGGCGAAGCCAATACCTGGCCGCGCCATTCACCGACGCGCCACCCGGCCGAGATCGTGCACTGGCTGGCGCGCCGGCCGACCACCGGCGAAACCTTCGAGGCGGTGATTGCACCGCGCCACAGCTTGGCACCGACCACGCCCTTCCATATTCGTCTGGGCAGCGGCGCGCTTCTGGCAGGCGAAAGCTGGGAGTCTTTCGTCGCGCGCTGGCAGGCGTTCCTGCGGCCCAGCGATGTCGTCGTGTCGTGGGGCCATTTCCCGGTGGACACCCTAGCAGGCGAGGGTGTGGCTCTCCCCCGGCCGCGCTACGACGCCCGGGCACTAGCTTGCGCGGTTCTCAAGAAGCGTACTGGCACCGTCGAGGATTGCTTGCCACGCATGCAGATCCCGCCGCCCGAGCCATACGGCGCCGGCCGCGGCGGCGCGCGCCTGGCCGGCCTGTGCCTGGTCGTGGAACAACTGCTGGCGGAAGGCTAGCTTTCTTCACCACAGTCTCGCCTCCGGGCCAGCGGCCCGGGGGCGAGACTGTGGTGAAATAGCATTCTACTGGTAGCTTCTCTGTCCATGTCGTTCCAGTTGATCTCGCGCTTTCTGCTGCGCGCGCCTCTGCTTCCGGTGCGCGAACTGCGCAATCCGCGAGCGGCTCTGCGGCGGCATCCCTTGGGCAGGACGGCCGTGGATCTGGCCAGTCCGGATTTGGCAACGGCGCTGCAGCGAAAACCAGGCTCGGCCGCAGCGGCCGCGTTTTCCCGCTACGCTCGCCGGGCTGCTTTTCGCCCCACGCCTGCTGGCTGGTTGGCGGGTGTGGCCATGGGCAGGCTGGGTTCGCGTACGCACCTTCAGACCGACCAGGTCGAGGCTGTCTTGGCGCCGACCTGGGAGCGCGTGGCCGCCTTGGGTCGTGCGCTGCTCGACCGGCCGGAGATTCTGCCGCATGTGAGCCTGCGAATTGCGCCATCGCTGATGGCCGCGGGCGCGCAGGCCGTCTGGCTGGGACTTGGCGGGGATGGCCTTGAGGTGCGTTCCAGCGAAGTCGATCCTGTGCTTGCCGCCGCGATCGAGCATGCGCAGCAATGGACGCCTTGGCCTGGGTTGGGCAGGGCAGTGCAAGCCGCGGCAAGCGGCGAGGCAGGCGATGTGGACGAGTTGTTGCTTGTGCTCATCGACCGCGGCGTGCTTTGCCATGATCTTGCACCGCCTCTGGTGGGACAGCCGCTGGCGCAGTGGTTTGCTCAGCGCTTGGCGCGCCTGCCGGCCGAAGTCGATGCCGTGGTCGATCCGATCCGTCAGCGACTCCTCGCAATCTCGCCGACCGACTTGGTCGGAACGCGCGCCGTGCTGGCTGGACTTCCCGGGGCCAGCGAGTCGGCGACCGACGTGATGGGCACGCTCCGGCACCGCCCGCGTGGCGAGCCAGTGCTTTCGCGGCGAGCGGTTGCGCGGGCGGCAGCCTGTGCGCCGCTTTTGTTGCGCCTGCAAGAGGCACTGGCCGCTCCGGTAGCAGAGCGCGCTTGCGACGCAGGCCTGGCCGAGCAGACGGATTCCATGGTCGAGGTCTTCGGCGCGGGCGCACTGAACCTGGCGGCCTTGGCCACGGGCAGCTATGGCAGCGCACTGGCCGAGACCGACGACGAGCCGGCGAGGGGCGACGGCGGACTTGAGGTGCTCGCGTTTCTGGCCGAGGCGGTGGCGCGGGCAGCGGCAGCGGGCGAGTCGGAGATCGCACTCGATTCCGTGGCACTCGATGCGATCTTGCCCGCGCTCGGAATGCCGCCGACCTTTGAGCTGTTTTTGTCGCCAGCCCGCGAGCCGCCGCGCGCGCAGCCCGGCACCGGCTGGTTGCTCGGCCTGCACGCGCCCGCTGGGGCCAGTTGGGGCCGTTTTGCCGGCACACTTGGCGCTCCCATGCGTGAGGCGCTGGCAGAGCTGGCGGCTGCCGAGGCGCGGGCGCGTCCCGGCGAGAGAGCGTTGGATGTGGTGTATGCACCGTCGCCCGCGCTGGCGGATCTGTGCGTGCATCCGCCCGTGCGCGAGGCTGCGCTGGCGCTGGTTGGCTGGCCCGAGG
Source organism: Myxococcales bacterium (assembly GCA_003157775.1). Lineage (GTDB taxonomy): Bacteria > Myxococcota_A > Polyangia > Fen-1088 > Fen-1088 > Fen-1137. The sequence continues at coordinate 3,684 of PMKP01000202.1, forward strand.
GCGCGGCGACAACCCCAGCGGAACTTGAGCTGGTCGTGGATCCTGCTGCCGCGGAGCCGCTGGCTTTGCGAGATCCGACCTTGCAGCCAGTTGCACCGAGCCCACTTCATCGCGTGCGTTCGGCAACCGCACCGTCGGGAATCTATCGCTTGCTCGCCGGCTGGTCATTCGCGCGGCAACATACGCCCTGGGCGTTCTCGTGGGGCGCGCTCGCCGGGCTGAGCTTTCTGCCGCGCGTGGTGCTTGACGGCTTCGTGGTGGCGCCCGCCAGTTGGCGCGTTCCCGCCGCGGTGGAGATTGCCCGTCCGGCCGCCCTCGCGCGCTGGCGCCGCCAGAACCGCGTTCCCGCTGCTGTGCAAGCAGGCGAGGGCGACGAGCTGCTCTATCTGGACCTGCGTGCGGCCGGCGCATGCGCAGACCTGGCGCGTTTTGCTGGCAGCCGAGTCTTCGAGATCTGGCCACCGCTCGATGACTTGCCTGATGGTGGCGGTCGCCGCATCGAAGCGGTGGTGGCCGTAGCCAATCTCCCCGACGGGGACGAAATCGAGGGCCTCAGGGCTGTTATCGAGGCCACGCGCGCTGCTGGACGCGTGCCGCCTCCGGCCCAGGCGCCGCCTGCCGAGGACTGGGTGAGCTTTCGTCTCTACGGAGCAGTCGAGCGCCAGAACAGCGTGCTCTTCGAGGCGGTAGGCCCGGCGGTCAAGGCCGCGTTCGATGCCGGCGAGATCGACAGGTGGTTCTTCTTGCCCTACCTCGACCAGCCGGGCCGACGCCACCACCTGCGTGTGCGCGCCCACGCGCGTTCCGAGCGCAAGACCGAAGCCTTTGTCCGCCGCGTTCGGCGTGCCCTTGCGCCCCTGTGCGCTCGTGGCGACGTGGCTGGGGTGGAGACAGCGGGATATTTTCGAGAGGCCGCGCGCTACGGCGGGTCGGCGCTCATGCCTGCGGTGGAGCAGCTTTTTCAGGCGAGCAGCGAGCTGGTCCTGGCCGCCCTGCAAGCCGAAGACGAGGGCACGGTGCAGGACGATCGCGTCGCTCTTGCGGTGCGCGCGGCTGACGCCATGGCCAGCGGGCTGGGGTTGGACCTGGGAGCGCGGTTCCAATTGGCGCGGCGGTGTCGCGAAGCCTGCGCGGGTGCCGGACTCCTCGCTGAGGAGCATGCGCGGCAGGAGTATCGACAACGGTCACGGCGACTCTCCACTTGGCTCGCCAGCAAGGAGAATGATGTCCTGGCACCCGCGCTCATGTCTCTGCAGGAAACCGCGACGTCAGTGGCCGAGCCATTGGATGCCGATCTGCGCGTGACCCTGCAGCGGAGACTCCCAGTCTTGCTTCACGTGCAGGCCGTGCGGATTGCCGGCCCCAACCTCAGCGCCGAGGCGCTTGCGTATTTCCTTTGGCAGCGCACCCTGGAAGGCATTGCTGCCCGCACCAGTCGGCGCGGGTAGGATCCCTTGCTCGAAGCTCGAGAATTCAGTCTTGCATCTTGGCGTGCGTGGCGAGCTTCGTCCGGACCTGTTCCATGTCCAGGTCCTTGACCCGGTCCGCGAGTACCTGGAGCGCCTTTTCAGGCATGGCCCCCGACTGCGAAAAAACCAAGATCCCATCGCGGAAGATCATGAGCGTGGGGATAGCCCGAATGCCAAAGGAAACCGCCAGGTCCGGGTGTTCTTCCGCGTTGACCTTGGCGAAGACGACCTCCGGGTTTTGATCGGCGACCCTGTCGAAGATCGGGCCGAAGATGCGACAGGGCCCGCACCAGGGGGCCCACCAATCCACGAAAACGATCCCGTTCTTGAGAAGGGACGCGAAGTTGTCGCCATTCGGGGTCTGCGTCGGCATTGCCAAACCGTCCTGAGTCTTGGATGCCTGCCTTGCGCGGAGGTTTCCCCTGGGCTAGGTCGATTTCAGCTATAATCGGGACATTCCATGGAAGACGGCAAGTTCACCGTGTATGCCGGCAAGTCCGTGGCCCTTGCGGAGGTGTTCAAGTACACCGTGGGCAAGGAGCCCATTCTGGGGCCGGTGATCTGCCGACTGGAATTGTCGGCACCGACCGAGGAGTCCACCGACGGGGGCCGCCTGGCCATGCAGCACATGTCGATCGTGCCCGAGGGCGGCGGTCCCACCGTGGTCATCGGAACCGCCTACCAGCTCGATCGCCTGGCCGAGCTGCGTCCCTACGCCGCGGTAGCCGATACCTACAGGAAGCGCTTTCGTACCAGCAGCTTTCCTATCACCCCCAACCAGTACGACGAGATGGCTAGGAGGCTGAAGGGTTTCTTCGATCAGTTCGACTTCCAGTTCACCGTCGGCGAAGCGACCCTGCCCGGGGCACGCCCCACGCTGGGCGAGGCCGCGCGCATGAACCCAACTGACCCTGCCCACGCGAGCGGGGCTGTACCGGCGCGGCCCACGGCGGCGGGCACGGCTCGGCCGACGACATCTGCGCGAATCGCCCGCACCGCCAAGCGCGTCCCTGCCAGGGACGAGATCGCGGCCGCAGAAAGCACAGTCCCCGCTCGATCGCACAAGGCAGTTCTGGCCATCGTCGTGGCTGCTCTGGCCGCCTTGGTCGCGGCGGTCGCGGCCTACTTCCTGTTCGGCAAGTGAATCAGGCAATAACCTGGCCGGTCAGCGATGCGGTCAGCACTTCCAGCGCCGCCTTCTGGCCCGCGGCTGTGAGCTTGTAGTAGCGGCGCGGCTGTCCGCCGCGCTGACCAGTGGGCTCGCTCATGTAGCTCTCCACCAGGCCGTGGTGTTCGAGCGCGCGCATGGCGGGATAGAAGGTCTGGTCGTCGAGCAACATCTTGCCATTCGTCCACTCGCTTATGCGTCGCATGAGATCCAGCGCGAAGCCTTCGCCGGTAATGAGAACGCGCAGAAGGGCCGCCTGGGGGGTCAGCGCCGTGGGCATGCAGTCAGCGGTCCTTGCCGTGGTCTTCGTCTTTTTCCGCCGACTGCTGGCGCAGAACTTCGTGCAGTAGTGTGCGCTCGATGCAGGACTGGACAGGGACGGTCTCTTCGATGGGAATCGCTTGCTGAGGAGCTGCGCTTGGCACCTTTGCGGGCGCCTTTTCGCTTTCGCAGGACATGGCGGGGATCTCGTGAGTTTGGTCGAGTTCGTGGACAGGCTCGGGCACGGCTGCCATCGTATGCGACACCGGACGGGTTTTCGTCCGACCCATTGATTTCATCATCGGTTCTCCTGCCAGCCGCTTGAACTCCAGGGCCTGCGGCTGAGGCAAACACCAGCATAGATCAAATGGCCTTCCCTCGGTAAGGGTGTTGTTTCTTCAATCAGCCTCGCGCAGGCGCGCGTCGTCTCCCAAGGCCGGCATGGATGCTGGCGTGATGCTATGAAGGGGCCATGAAGCCACCCCAAGAAGAAGATTTCGCCGCGCTTCTCAAGGAGTTCGATGGCAAGGATGCGCGGCGGGCTGAGCCCGACGTGCGGGTGGGTGATTCGGTGCGTGGCCGCGTCATGTCGCTAGGCCGCGAAACCGCCTTTGTGGAGCTGGCGGGCGGAAAAACCGAAGGCATGATTGATCTGCAGCAGTTGCGCGACCAGGACGGCAACTTGACTGTGAAGGTTGGTGACGAGATCGAGGCGCGCGTGGTCGAGAGCATGGGCAAGTCGGGTTGCGTGGTTCTGCGGCGCACCGCGGTGGCGCGCGGGCCTGAGGTCAAGGCCGAGCTGCAGCAGGCGGCACAACTGGGCCTGGCCGTGGAAGGGACGGTGACTGGCGTGAACAAAGGGGGTGTCGAGGTGTTGGTGGCGGGGGTGCGAGGTTTTTGTCCCATTTCGCAGCTAGAAATGCGCCACGTGGAAGACGCTAGCGAGTATGTGGGCCGCAAGTTGGAGTTTCGTATTACGCGCTACGAGGTGGACCGGCGCGGTGACAACCTGGTGGTCTCGCGGCGGGCGTTGCTGGAAGCCGAGGCACGAGCGCGCGCCGACAAGCTTCGCGCCAAGCTGGTGCCAGGCGCGGTCTTGCCCGGCGTGGTGGTCGCGCTCAAGGATTTCGGCGCATTCATTGACCTGGGCGGGGTGCAGGGCATGCTGCCGGCGTCCGAACTGGGATTCTCCCGAGGCGCGCGGCCCGCCGACCGACTGTCACTGGGGCAACAGCTCGAGGTCCAGATCCTGCGCATCGAAAAGACCGACGATCCCAAGCGACCCGAGCGCATTTCTCTGTCGCTCAAGGCCCTGGAGCAAGATCCTTGGGAGGACGTGGCCACGACCTTTGCGTCGGGAACCCGGGTTTCGGGCCGGGTCACGCGGGTCGAGTCCTTCGGCGCCTTTGTCGAGTTGGCGCCGGGGATCGAGGGTCTGGTGCATATCGGCGAGCTGTCGGGGGGCAAGCCCGTGCGCAATACGCGGGAGTTGACCAAGGTGGGCGCCACGCTGGAAGTAACGGTTCTGGCGTTGGATCGAGAACGCCGTCGGATTTCACTGGGCGTGGGCGAACGCGCGGATGTGGTGTCGCAGGAGGACCTGGACGCGGCCCGGGCGCCGGCGCGGCTGGGTACCCTGGGCGATCTGTTCAAGAAGAGGCTGTAGGAATCTAGCTATCTCAAAGATGCCGGTGCAAGCCCTAAGGATGCCAAGGTGTGTTCGCGTGGGGAAGGTGTAGGTCCCGAAGNNGAAGCGAGCGGGGAGGAGGTGGCAGGTGGGGGCCGAAGGGCGAAGCGAACCCTTTGAGGGTTCCCATGTCACACCGGCTGGCTCGCGAGGCCGCTTGCGCGTATTCTTCTGGGAGCAGATGGCGTGGTCGACCTGCAGTTACGTACGCCGTAGGATCACGGTTGGCGTGTCAACCCACCCATCAGGAGGAACCTATCGATGTTGACCGGGATCTTCGGGCCAGACGCGGCCCGCACCAGGATCACGGTGGAAAGCCACTTGGCTCTTTCGGCCACGATCAATTGGCACCTGTCTGCCCGCAAGATCGACCTGGGCGCATTACTGCGCGTGATTTTGGGTCCCGCTCGGGTCCCTAACCATGCCCCGCTGCTTGAAACCCTGAGCTACCTTCGCAGCGCATATGGGGAGCGCCGACGCAAGAGCGGCCCTGCGGCTGTCTTGCACTGCCTGCGCACCGCGGCCATGCTCGCTCGCATCATGCCTGAGCCAGGCATGCTGGATTTGCTGGGTGCGCTGCTGCACGACAAGGAAGAAGATCTGACCGCGGAGGAGTTGGGCGTCGAGGAGTGGAGTCGCGTGCAGGGGGAGTTCGCCCGAGTCCTCGCCAAGATCGACGCCGACCATCGCTGGTTTCTGGGGGAGCGCATCGCGCTTCTGCGCCGTCGCGAGAACCAGACCTACTACCAGTACCTGGGCCAGGTGTTGGGCAAGGCTACCGAGATGCCCGACCTCCTCCACTGCAAGCTGGCGGATCGACTGGACAATACCATGGACATCGCCGTGCAGCGGCCGCCGACCGACCAGCACGATTTCTTCGAGACAGCGTTCGGCGTCCTCTTCCTGCCCAACTACCAGCTACGGCCCCAGGAGGTCGCCAGCGCACCTGACAGCGAGGCGTGCGTGTTGCTTATCTCGCAGCTCTTCAAGAATGTCGTTCTCATGAGCATGCTGCGCGAGCAGCGTCTAGACCGGCTGGACGAGGTCACCAATACGCTCTTCACTGCCTTGGCAGCCGTGGGGCGGGCGCAGGCTGAATGGGGGGCGGTCGCCTTGCTGACATCGGCGATCGCAAGTTGCGAATCACGTCGTCAGCTTGTCCTGGAAATCATGGAATACTGCGCGGCGGGTGGCATCGCGGCGGTGACCCGCAAGGAGAGGGGAGGCCTGCTCGATGGCAGCTTCCTCGAGCACTTCGCCGAGCCAGACGACAAGATCCGAAAGCGTCGCCTTGAGACTGTGTACGGCAACAAGCCGCTCTTCATCCGCCTGATGGTCATGTTCATCGGCATCTTCACCGTCTTCACCACCGATCCCACCTACCACTTGCGCGGCATCGATTGCACCGGCTTGCACCCGGTGGACCCCAACTAGCCGCCGCTCGAGAATTCGTAGCCGGTTGGGCGACTGCGTGGCTGGCGGCGGGGCCGGGAGCCGGCGGGCCGGGGGCCGGAACCGGATCCGGAGCCGGATTCGGATCCGGCTACCGCTCCCGGCCCCGGAACCGAAATCCGAACCGGTCACGGATTTCCAAGAGGCAGTACTACACCAGAAAGACCAGGATCCCGAGCTTCGCCTCGACGGTCTGGCGGAGGAAGGCCCGTAGATTGTCCAGGTTGTCCATCAGGTATCTGAGCGAGTCTTCCTCAAGCGCAGCCCCGGCCCAGATGTCGGGATAGATCTCCTTGGCGGCCATGTCCCGGGCGTTGAAGCGCTTGCGCAACTCATATGGGCTAAGGCTAGACAGGCTTTGGTAGATGGCTTGGGTCCCGCTCGTGCGGAATGCGCGCACCGGCCCATGTTCGAGGTCAATTCGGCCCACTTGCCGCCCGCCGTCGACCAGGAAATCGAGCGGAGGCTCACCCTCCCAGGCGCTGCCGGTGAGGAGGTAGTGGATGCCGTGCCACGACTTCTCAAGATCGCAACGCGTGCCTTCGTTGGCGGCCAAGGCAAGCGCGGGCAGAACCTTTGCCTTGGTCCGCCGGGTGCTGGCGGTTTTCTTGCCCCGTGCGGTGCTCTTCGCGGGTTTCCGCTGCGTGACTCCGGCCAGGGCTGGACTGTCGGGTGCGATGAGGCGCCAGGCCAGCGAAGGCGATCTGACGGCGCGGGTGATATTGGCATCCGTGAGGCTAAGCAAACCGAGGCGCATCGCCATGGATCAAGACCTCTGCGTGTGCCGGCAAGCGAGACTCATCTTCGGGTAACTCACGAGAGAAACGCACAGCCCTCGCAGCCATACTCGGCGGAACTCCAGACGCAAAACACCGAGTCAGAATGGCACGTGATTAAGTTCTCGGCAACTGGCGCGCTCATATTCATTCGTGGGCTTGCGGCGCGACGCGGCCGAGCCGGTGGAGAAACTCCGCCTCGTCGATGGTCTCAATCTCGAGTTCCTGCGCCTTGGCGAGCTTGGATCCGGCTTCCTGCCCGACCACGACGAAGCTGGTTTTCTTGGACACGCTCGAGGTCACGCGCGCGCCGGCTTGCTGGGCCAGGGCAGTGGCCTGCTCGCGCGAGAGGGTCGGCAAGGTGCCAGTGATGACCACGATCTTGCCGTCCAGCGTACGCGGACCGACAGGAGCCCCGGGTGTCTCGTCCCCAACGCGCAGACCGGCCTGGTAGAGCTTGTTGATGAGTGTGCCGTTCTCCGGATCGCGGAACCATTCGTGGACCGCGCTGGCGATTTCCGGGCCCACTCCCTCCACGGCTTGCAGATCCTCCAGATTGGCGGTGGCAAGAGCGTCCAGGGATGCAAACCGCTGCGCAAGCAGTTGCGCCACATGCGCGCCCACGCGCCGAATGTTGAGCCCCACCAGCAAGCGCCAGAGGGGCCGGTGCTTCGAAGCCGCGATGGCGTCGAGCAGGTTGCGGGCCGACTTTTCCGCGAAACCTGGAAGCTGCACCAGGCGCGTCGCGTCCAAGGTGTATAGGTCCGCGGGATCAGCGAGCCAGCCGCGCTCCACCAGCGCGGTCACCGTCTGATAACCGAGATGCTCGATGTCCAGAGCGTCAGGTGAACCGAAATGGCACAGCCATTCCACGGTTTGTGACGGACATTCCTTGCGGTTGGGGCAACGCCAGTCGGCCTCGCCTGGCTTGCGCACAAGCGGAGTTCCGCACGCTGGGCATTGCGTGGGGAAGGTCCACACCGGCGTGCCGGGCGGCCGCTTCTCCAGCACCGGGCCGACCACCTCTGGTATCACGTCACCAGCTCGGTGGACGATGACCGTGTCCCCCTCGCGCACATCCTTGCGCCGCAGATCGTCTTCGTTGTGCAGGGTGGCCGAGGTTACCGTCACGCCGCCCACATGCACGGGTTCCAATTCCACATAGGGCGTGACCCGACCGGTGCGGCCTGTGTGCACGGCGATGCGTTTCACCAGGGCCGTGCGCTCCTCGGGTGGAAACTTGTAGGCGACCGCCCAGCGCGGGGCGCGGCTGGTGGCACCCAGGTCCTCGCGCTGTCGGTAGCGGTCGACTTTGATGACCACGCCGTCAATCTGATAGTCGACGTCGTGGCGGTGTTCCTGCCACTTGGCGCAGTAGCCGGCCACCTGCTCCAGGGTGGATGCGCGCTCGACGTTAGGGTTGACGGGTAGGCCAAGCGAGCGAAGGTACTCCAGGTCTTCAGAGTGGCGTAGGGCGCGCGCCGGCCGGCCCGCGCCGGCATCCGTGCCGTAGCACCAGAAGCTCAGGCCACGGGCTGCGGTCACCCCGGGATCCTTCTGGCGCAGACTTCCGGCCGCGGCGTTGCGGGGATTGGCAAAGGGTCGTTCATTCTTTTTTGCAAGTTCCTGGTTCAGGCTAAGAAAGACAGAAATCGGCTGATAGACCTCGCCGCGGACCTCCAGCATGCTGGGGTGTTGACTGCCTGAGAGGCGCGCCGGGATCGAGCGAACCGTGCGCAGATTGGCGGTTATGTCCTCACCCACGTGTCCGTCACCCCGCGTGGCTCCGCGCACCAGGACGCCGTCCTGGTAGAGCAGCGACACCGCCAGTCCGTCGATCTTGAGCTCGCACACGAAGTCGAGGTCGTTGACAGCCGGCAACGAGGGCGCGCGAAGCGCGGGGTCGGAGGGGTGGGCTGTCCGTCCCGAAGCCCCCGTAGGGAGAGCCGGCGGGCTCCCCACGCGAGTATTGACATGGGAACCCTGGGAGGNNGCCGGCGGGCTCCCCACGCGAGCGCCCACCGCGCGCTGCAGGCGGCCCAGCCACGCCCGCAGCTCCTCAGTGGAAAACACGTTGTCCAGCGACAGCATGGGCGAAGGGTGCTCGACCGGCGCAAACAACGTGGAACCCTTGCCGCCCACGCGTTGGGTTGGGCTCGATGGCGTAACCAGCTCGGGGAAGCGTTGCTCGAGGGCGCGCAACTCGCGCATCAGGCCGTCGTACTCGGCGTCCGAAATGGTCGGACGATCGAGCACGTAGTAGCGGTAGTCGTGCTCCGCGATCTGGCTGCGCAGATCCTCGATCTGTGTCCGCGCCGACGCGCGTTCGCGTTGCATGAGGGAATCGGGCTTCCCTGGTTCGGGCGTCATCTCGGAATCAGTGGGCTAGGCTTGGCCCTCGTTGAGCACCGAATCCAGTTCCCTTTCGACCGTGGCCCGATCCACGGAACGGGCCACCGACAGCTCCTGCGACACCAGGCCGCGCGCGGTATCCAACATGCGGCGCTCGCCAAAGGAGAGCGGTTTGGTCTTCTTGAGCCGGTGGAGGTCGCGGAAGACCTCGGCCACTTCGAAGAGCGAGCCTGACTTGATCTTGTCCATGTAGGCACGATAGCGCCGGTTCCAAGGATGACGTTCGAAGCTGGCGGCCTTCTCACGCAGGATCTGCAGGACCTCGTCCACCTCCTGGGCTCCTGCGACTGGCCGGATGCCAACCTGCTCGGCCTTGTCGACGTGAACCAAGATTTTGAGATCCGAGTTCGCCAGGCGCAGGACATAGAAGCTTTGCACCCTGCCACCGATCTCTCGCTTCTCCACGCTGACGACCTCGGCAATGCCGCGCGACGGATAGACAGCTCGTTGGCCGATTCTGAGCGTGAGTGCCACAGGAACCCTCCTTGGAAAAACAGGGTGGGCGTGTCGACTGCCAAGCTAAGCTGTATTACCGCGATGCGATGTTGGTGGCCCAGTATAGGTGGCCTCAAGCAAGCGTACAATGCGACTCTGGTGTGCGCCCGGTGCATAGGGCCGCGAATTCGGAAAGCTGTTCGCGTCGTGGTTCCCTCGGTCGCTGTGAGTCAACTTCTACTCGTTGAAGCGACTGGCATCCCGGGACTACAATAGATGGTGTGAGGAAGAGCCAGCGCAGCAGCCGAGCACAGGGGACAACACTGGTCGAGCTGATGATCGTGATCGTGATCATCGGCATCCTGGCCGCAATCGCCACGGTCGGGTACAAGCGCTACGTTGCGCGGGCTCGGCTCTCAGAGGCGAACGCCATGCTGGCTGAGCTGTCGTCCAAGGAGCAGCTCTACTTCATGGACGTGGGCGCGTATGTGCTGGTGCGGGCGGATAACCCGACCCCCCCCGTTACCGACGAGCCCGCGTCGGCATTCATCCCCACCAACCCCACCGCTGCGGACTTCGAATCGGCGCGCACGCCGCATACCATCCCTGTTCCGATGCCAGACGCGTGGAGTCGGATCGGCCTGCGGCCCCGCTGGAAACAGCTCTACTGCACCTATCTGGTCAACTCCGGTGGCGCAGGCGTCGCGCCTCCCACCGGCATCGGGTCGACATTGTGGACCGACATGCCGAGCAACACGCCGAACGTCCCTTGGTTCTATGCGGTGGCGGCGTGCAACCTCAACACTGCAGATGATGGCGGCACTTTTCCCAACGACGTGACCCTCTTGGTGCTCACCCACGACTCACCTGGCCTGCGCATGCTCAACGAAGGGCACTAGTCTTCCCCCGGGCATCGGCTGCCTTGCCCTGGAAGATACATTTGACTACACGTGCCCGAGATTGACTCTTTTTGTCAGTCAGGACTGCCCAAACCCGTTCTTTGTCACTATTGAGTCCTGAAGACGGCTCCAGACGATTTCATCTTTCCATTGTGATCACAGCCAGTTAGCTTATATGACGCGAGTGGTTTCGTGGTGGCACATCGGGTGCAAAGTTGAAGCAACCAGGAGGCAAATAACAATGACCATCAAAGCTCGAAAACGCAGCAGTGGCTTCACCCTGGTGGAGCTGATGATCGTCGTGGCGATCATCGGAATCCTGGCAGCAGTGGCAATTCCGGCTTTCACCCGCTACGTGAAGAAATCACGTACCGCCGAGGCGGTAGGCCACCTCAACAAGGAATGGGCAGGCTCGTTGTCCTACTATGAGACCGACCACATGGGAGCGGCCGCCGCCATACAGCCCAAGCAGTTCCCCGGCGCTTCTGCCGCGTTTGCCTACAGCACGGAATGTGGATGCCAGACCGGTCAGCGGTGCCCGGGCAATTCGCCGACGTGGGGGAGTGACAGCGTTTGGTTGGCTCTCAACTTCGCCATACCTGACGCACACAACTACCTTCCTGGGTACAGCGGTGCTGGGCAAGGCACCGGCGCGACATTCACCGCCTATGCCAAGGGGGATCTGGACTGCGACACGACTCTGGCCACCTTCGTGCGCCAGGGCGGAGTCAACTCGAATGGCGACGTGACTGGCAGCTACCAGCCGATGGTCACCAACGAACTAGAGTAGATCGTTTCGCGGCCTAGACGGTCGAGCGAGCCCCGGACGGGAGGTCCCCGCCGGGGCTTTTTGCTAGTGCGCCTAGCATGAACGTCG
>PMKP01000306.1 GCA_003157775.1 Myxococcales bacterium
AAAGGCCAGCGGATCGCCAACTCGGACGGGACGCAGCCAGCCGGCTGGTGCCTTTCGACGGCGCTGTAGGATGAGCCGAGTCCGACTTCATGCCAGCCTACTAAAGGACGAGATTCACGGCGAGTCCACCCTAACCGCCAATTTACTCGGGAACGCAACCGTGCCACTATGCACGTCAACAAATCAAAGAAGAGGAAGATCGTGATGAAGCGACCTGCGATTCCTGGTTTGCTCGTCCTGTGTTTGGGACTGTCTGCCTGTAGCTCTTCATCAAAAGGCGGTATGCCGTCCGGTGCGGGGGGAGAAGCGAAAGGCGCGATCGGCGGAACCGGCGGTGGGACGTCTGAAACAACGAGCCAGATCCCCGCGATTGTTGGGTGCAACGACATATCGTTCCAGGGTTGCCTGTTCAAACCGACCGCCTGCGCCGAGGGGGCCGGTTCCGCGGATGTCCTGGAAATCCAACCAGCCACAGGTTGCAGTGGGAGTTTTCACGTGACCTGCCGCAACGGATGTCTCGCCTCAGCGGTCCCGTCGTCGGCAGACGCAGGCGGCATCTTCTTTTCCCCCGCTGCGGGTGGAACCACAACGACCGGTGGGATGACAAGCACCGGTGGCAGCGTGCCTGCGAGTGGAGGCAACGGTAGTGGCGACGCCGGTAGGGCTGACTCGGCGAGGCTCTCACAGACACTAGCGCCGGGGCTAGGACGGCCGTGCCAAACCTATGCGGACTGTCCGACGGGAGCCGGTTGCTACCCGCTGACCAAAGTGTGTGCAACACGTTGCAGTTCGAATGCGGATTGCGGTCCCAATGGTCCCGGATACGGCCTGTGCGAGTACACCAGCATGTCAAGTTTCTGCGTCGGAGTCGGCTGTCCGAAGCCGGTCTTCTGCAGCGTGCGCTGCTATGCGGATCTGAGTTGTCCCGCGGGGACCGCCTGCGACCAAACCAATGGCACGTGTATCTCGACTGGTTCCGCTGGGAGCGCCGATGCGGCTACTGGGGGGGCAGCATCCGTCGATGGTCCCGGCTCAGGTGGGACGATTAGCATGTCGACGGGCGGGACGAGAGCCGCCGGTGGAGCAGGTGGTTCCAACAGCACGGCATCCGAGACGCCGCCACCAGTGAACGGCTTGGGCGTGTACCTCCAGCAGAGAGTTGTTGGCAGCGCGGGTCAGATCACGTTGAATCTCCGAATTGACAACAAGACCCCTCAGAGCGTTGACATGTCGACTGTGACACTTCGCTACTGGTACCAGGACGAAGGATTGGGTACCAATTTGGTGCTTACAGCCGACTACGTGAGCCTTGGCATGTCAAACCAGGGCAAAGTGACGAGCGGTGTTGCCGTTGTGAGCCCGTCACCTATCGCAGGTGCTGACCACTATCTGGAGCTGGCATTCACGGGAACACTTGCAGCACAAGGTGACAAGGCCACCAACGACCAGTTCAACCTTCTGGTCACCCTGCACACCCCGGACTACACGGGCACAGTCGACGTGACCAACGACTACAGCTACGACGGCGGAGCCTCGCTGCTCTACGAGCAGAGGATCACGCTCTACAATAGCGGTAATCTGATCTGGGGCATCGAACCCACGCACGCATCTTCGAGCGGAACGAGCACTGGCACCGCCACGGTCACAGTCACGGGCGGCGTCAGTGGGAGCACGCAAGACGCGGGCGAAGACGATGCTGCCAGCGTCAACAAGGCTTGTCTCATCAACGGGATTCCGGAACCTCCCGGTACTGTCTGCCGCGTGGCCGCCGGACCCTGCGATCTGGTCGAAGTCTGTGACGGCGTGAGCACCGCTTGTCCCCTCGACAGGTTCCAGGCCGCCACCGTGGTCTGCCGTCCCACGGCCGGTGCTTGCGACCTGGCAGAGAAGTGCACCGGGGCGTCCGCGGCGTGCCCGACCGACAGGTTCCTGGCCGAGGGTGCCGTGTGTCGGGCCGCGGTTTCGGTGTGCGACGTGGCCGAGTTCTGCGACGGAGCCAGCGCCGCCTGTCCGGTCGATGTTCTCGCGCCGGCCGCCACTTTATGCCGCGCATCCAGCGATGGCAACATCTGCGACCCACCAGAGTCCTGCACCGGCACCAGCAACGCGTGCCCGGCCGACGCGAAATACACCCCACCGGCGGCACCACCGACGGGTGTCGCGGTCGCTCCGGGAACCCTGCAGGCCGACGTGTCGTGGAGCATGATCACCGGCGACGCAGGCATCGGGGTCACGGGCTACAACGTCAAGAGCAGCATCGTCTCAGGGGCTGGCTATGCGGTCCGGGGGTCGCCCGCCGATTCTCCCTTCACCGTGACCCCCATCACTGCCAACCAGACCTACTACTTCGCGGTGTCGGCCTACTCTGGCCAGCCTTTGTGCGAATCTGCCAATTCGCCTGAGGTCAGTGCCATGTCCTGTTTGGCCACCGCACCCGCTGTGCTCACTGCCACGCCTGACAGCACTGGGAGCGTGGTTCTGAGTTGGGCTGTGGCGAGCGGCGCGGCCACTTACAACGTCTCGCGAAGCACGACCAAGGGCGGCCCATACACGGTTGTGACCAGCGGAGTCTCGGCTACGAGCTACAAGGACAGTCCGCCCGTGCCTAGCAGCGGAAGCGCAACTTTCTACTACGTGGTGCGGGCCAACACCGGAAACTGCAATTCGCCCTACTCACCGGAGGCGGCTGCCGTCGCCGGCAACGCCGCTGCGACGCCGTAGAGTTCTGGGGTGAGCCATGCGGATACACCCTGTGCGTTGGTCTTTCTCCCTGGCCGCTGCTGGGCTATCGTCGTGCACCAACCCTCATATTGAACCACGCGCACTGCACAAGAAGATTGCCACTCTGTCGATCAGTCCAGTGAGAGATGGTCTGCCAACTCGCCGTGCCCGCGGGCACGTCCATTCGAAATGAACCATACATCTGACTCTGGATGCCGAGCACAAGAAGAGGGCTACTCGGCGATAGCTCACACTCTACATTGGTCGCGGTGAATAGCCCAGGCTCTTCCTGGCGTCCTGCAAAAGTGCACAAATGGTGCCTGTCGTGGTGCCGGTCGTTCCTCCGATAGTGCCAGTAGTCCCTCCGCTGGTGATCGTGCCGGCTCCTCCGCCCGAGCTGATCGTGTTTGCTGTCACCCCATGCAGCTCATCCATCGGCGTGCGCGAGCACGCAAGCGCGGTGAACGACAACGCCAGACCGATTGCTAGCCAGCGGCACTCCCAGATCATGGCTACCAGATTATCAGCAAAGCGGTCCGAGGGCTGCATCGTTGCTTCACGGCGAAGCGACGAACGACCGATACAATGGTCTCCAGTGCACTGGCCAGG
>PMKP01000208.1 GCA_003157775.1 Myxococcales bacterium
TCCACGACCTTGTTGCGCACCCGCACCGCCAGACGCATGGCCACGTCGGCCTTTTCCAGCGCCAGCGCCATTTCGTGCAGATTGCCGGCGCCCTTCGCTACTTGCGCCGCCTGCTGGTCAGCCTCGATCTGCAGTTTGTCCACCTCGCCAATCGCGCGGTCCAACTCGCCGGCGAAAGCGACAGCGCTCGCCGGCTTGGAGCTCTGTGTGCTGGCGCGCTCGAGCCCGTCGAGTCCGTTGATTCTAGCAAAGGCGATGTCCATTTCAGTGCGCATGGTTCTTGTCCGTCAGCAGTCGTTCTTCATTTCGCAATGTCGAGGCCGCGGGCTGCCATCTGTTTGAGGGTGTCCAGCGCCGTGGCGTTGGCGTCGTATGAGCGCGACGCCGAGAGCAGATTGACCACCTCGTGCACCGGATTCACGTCGGGGAAGGTGACAAACCCGTCGGGGTCGGCGTCCGGGTGTCCGGGGCTGTATACTTTGCGGCCGGGACCACTATCGGCCACGATGCGCGACACGCGCACACCCATGGGCCCGGTGGCATTGGGCGCGATTTCGCTGGCATCACCCAAGGGCATGGACTCGAACACGGGATCAAGCCGGCGGTACATGTTGCCGTTGGCATCGCGGGTGGTCTCCGCGTTGGCCAAATTCGACGAGGCCAAGTTCACGCGCACGCGCTCGGCCGAAAGCGCGGTTCCGCTCACGTGCAGGGCTGTCAGAAAATCCATTCCCATGCTTGCCTTTCTTAGCTGCCGTCCGAGGCCACGTATTTGAGGATGGCCAACTTGCTGGCGGCGGCCCGCGCACTGGCGCCATACTGCAAGGCGTTCTCGGCCATGGCCACCATGGTCCGGTCGAGATCCACTGTGTTCCCGTCCAGCGAGGCGTTGCTCGACGGGATATCCACCACCGGCAGATCCTTGGGCGAAAGCTCGGCATCCTGTGCGCTCGCGCTGCCGATGGGCACACCGATTTCCATGTGACCAGGCGCCGTGCTCACAGCCTCCAGGGTGTCGCCGTCCCGCGAGCGGTTCTCCACCGAGACCATGGCAGCGGTGAAGTCCAAGTCCTTGGGACGGAAGCCCGGCGTGTCCACATTGGCCGCGTTGGCAGCCAGCAGGTTGTGGCGGAGCAACCGCACGTCGAGGCTGCGTTCCAGTTGACTGAGGGTTGCATCGAAGATCTTCACGCTATCCTCTCCTCTTGCCAGTCGCGTGCCAGAGCCGTCCTGGCCAACGCAGGACGGTTCATGGCGCCTCCGCGGACTCGTCGTTGGCCGCCTCGGCTGACAGACGAGCGCTGGTCGCGCGCGCGAGTGCGGTGTAGGCCAGGGTGAGATCACGTGTGGCTTCGCCGATCACCATTCGCGTGCCTACCGCGCTGGCCAGCTCGTCATCGCCTCCTTCCATCTCTTTGAGCACGGCATTCCAGCGCGAGCCGATCAGCCTGTCGCGGCCCAGGCGTGTCTCGGCAAACTCGCCTATTACGCGCGCACGCGTGCGATCGCCGCCCGCCAGGTAGAATTCCACGGTTCTGAGCAAGAAGTCACCCAGCAAACCCTGGCCGGCGGCCTCCACCACGTTGGCGCTAGCTGCCATCAGGTTGCCGGCGAAAACCGGGGCTCCCAACCAAGCCGCTTTCTGTGCCGCTGCGTGTACCAAGGTGAAGGCAAGCGGGCCTTCGAGGCGGCCAGGCAGGGCCAGGTACGTCTCTAGCGCTTCCACCGCGCCGTTCTTTCCCGGTTCTTCCAGCACCTTGAGCAACAACTGGCGGCAGAAGAGCAGGGTGCTACCATCGCACCCACCGTGGGCGGCGTCGATGGCCTGCCGTAAGGCGAGCATGGCCTGCGGCAGCTCGCCCAGGTACGCCTCTACGCGCGCCGTCCGCAGAAGCATCTCAGTGTGCAGCGGCTCGGCCAGCGCCGAGTTGTCGAAGAAGTATGGTCGCGACTTGCCCAGACAGGTGCCGGACAGCTCGCACAGACGGACCGCAGCCAGTCGGCCGAACCCTCCCATGCGGCCGGCGGCCTGATACCAGCCCGCAGCTACCATCGGATCTTGGTCCCGCAGCGCTATGTCTCCCAAGCGAATGGCGGCCACGCGGCGGCCTTCCGCGGCCAGCGCGCGGCGGAACTCCACCGCAGCGACGGTGTATTGTCCGGCGCGATAAGCGCACTCACCACGCGCGACCGGCGTGTTTCCCGGACACCCGTCGCCGAAGCGAAAATCAATGGGACTGTAGAAGACGTCGATGCGATTTTCCTCGCCACGCCAGGGCACTCCCCGCAACTCGTAGATTTCCAGGAAAAGGTTGCCCTTGTCGCTGGCCAACGTGCCATCAAGCCGGCGCGTGACACACTGGAGGATGACGGTGTTGCGATCCATTAAGGTGTGCGGGCAAAGACGCGAGCCTGCGGCGGCGATCTTGGAGGCCAAGCCCGCGCTATCGCGGGTGGGACGCAGTTCGATGCGCTTGCTGAAGGGATAGGCCGTCAACGTCACCGTGCCGGAGGAGCGCTGGAGCGGGATGCGCTCGACCGTCTCCACCATGGGCAGGCGTGGGGTTGCTTCGGCTGCTTCCGCAGCCAGGACAAGGAGAACAACCGGGACAAACATCGCGGTGCCAGGCAATGCAGGGTCTGTGCCGGGGGCCAGCGAAGCGTTGGGGGCGCAATCGAATGAGCGGCCCCATCTGGGCAACCACCCGCCACTGAGAACGCAGAGGGGAGAGGAGAGACCACAGAGGAGAAAGGCCAGTGATGTTACGGCGTTCCGAAACAATCTTCGCGGGTTGCGAAGGAACGCGACCTTGGCACTCCAGAGGCGTAGGCATCGGCCCGCATTTCTTGTGTAGGGGCGACCTGCGGTCGCCCCAAAGGCGATTAGACAGAACGCGCGCCTTCATGGCGAAAGCAACGTCCTTCTCTGTCACCGATCTGGCGCGACAGGAAACTTGCCGGTCACGGAGCTGACACGTCAGCAGCGCGACGACGCAGCTTTTCCACCAAAGTCGTGCGGCCGAGGCCGAGCAGACGCGCGGCCTCTTTCTTGTTGCCGCCCGATTGCTCGAGCGCCGTGCGGATGTAGAAATCTTCCAATGTGCGCAGGAGGTTGGGAAGATCCACGGGCAGGGAAAGATTTGCGGGCGGGGGAGTGGCCGGCGCCTCTGCCCCGTGCGTGCTCGCCGCTTCCCCGGCCTCCGGCGCCAAGGCCACGGGCCCGCGTCGAGCCGGAGCGTCCAGAAGCTCACTGCGTTCCGGCACGGAGACCGGCTCAGGCACGGCATCGAGGTCCGGCCAGATGTCTTGCGAATCTTCGCCCGCGAGAGCCGAACCCGTTTCGGCGCCATCGAGCAAGCTGCCATCATTTGACTCGACGAAAGCTGTGGGTAGGTCGGCCATCTCGATCATGCGACCCTGAGCGCACACCGATAGACGCTCGACCAGGTTTTCCAACTCGCGCACGTTCCCGGGCCAGTCGTAACTCTCAAGCTGGCGCATCACCGCGGAGGTGACCCCCCGTTCTTCTCCGTGGCGCTTCCAGAAATGGTGAAACAAGACAGCGATGTCGCCACGCCGCTCGCGCAGGGGCGGCAGGTGGACCGGGCAAACATGCAGACGGTAGTAGAGATCACGGCGAAAACGGCCCAGGCGCACCTGTTGGGCCAAGTCACGGTTGGTCGCCACCACCAGGCGAAAGTTCGCCATGACCGAGGTTGAGCTGCCAACCGGTTCGTAGGTTCTTTCCTGCAGCAGGCGCAGCAGCTTGACCTGCATGGGCAACGGCAACTCGCCGATCTCGTCGAGAAAGAGGGTTCCGCCCTCAGCCATGGCGACGCGGCCGCGGCGCGAAGCCCCGGCGCCGGTGAAGGCGCCGCGCACGTAGCCGAATAGCTCGCTCTCGATGAGCGTCTCGGGGATGGCGCCGCAGTTGACCGGGACGAAGGGACGGTCGGCGCGGGGACTTTGCGCGTGAATCAGGCGAGCGAAGACCTCCTTGCCCGTACCGGTCTCGCCGGTGAGCAGCACGGTGGCATTGCTCGCGGCGATGCGCGTGCAAGTGGCGCGGATGGCGACGATGGGGGAGCCGGGACCGTAGATGAGACCTGGATCGGCAGGGAACGAATCGGAGGCTGCTGCAAATTCACTGGGGAGAGCCGTGTTCAACATCACATGACCTTCTTGTTGTCGTTGCCGAAGTCGTCTTGACCCTGATCTTCTGGCTGCGTCCGCTGTCGCAGGAACTCCCCGAACCCACGCGGCAGATGAAAAAGCAAACTGAAGCGACCCATGCGCATGGTCTCGCCCCCCTGCAGGCGGCATGGCTTGCGCGGGGTCAGCGGCACTTCATTGACCAACGTGCCGTTGGTCGTGCCCATGTCGGTCAGCCGGTACTCGCCGTCGACCAGCGCCAGCAGGCAGTGCCGTGTCGAGATAGTGTACTCGGGAATCACTAGATCGTTGTCCGATGTGCGACCGATGGTCACCGGGCCGCGCACCGAGTTGCGGCCCTTGAGCACCGGGAAGACGCGCCCTGCCAGCGCGGTTGCCTGTAGCAAATCGCTATTCATCGCGATCATGGTGCCGCTTCGGCTCGCGTTTCCCTTGAGCACGCCACCGATGCCGGACACGATAAGAACAGGCCAAGGGTACGCGCGCACGAACGACTGGGGACCAAGTCGCCGATATTCTGCTTCAAACTCCGCTAGGTACGCCGGCATGCATGAGCCTCGTGCTGGTCAGCGGTTGGGTGAGACCCTTGGTCGGAGGTCCTTGTCTCGAACCTGGGTTGCACGCTCGTGAGGAAATGCAACGACCGATCCAACTCGAATAGGTTGAGACGGGGGCATCTACTGCGAGCAGACGTCGACTTTCCGACGGCTCGTCTCGCTTTTTGGGGTGTCGGCAATCCGACACTTACTCCCCCCCACAATATCAGATACGGGGTAGCTAGCTCTTCCACACAGAGAGCACAGAGCGGGGAAGATGTCGGAAAAGAAGAAGGGGTTCGGACAGGAAGCCCACCCACCATTTCTTCTTTTCCGATCTCTGTGACCTCTGAGCTCTCTGTGCGAAATAGCTGACTTTGATCTACGGCTACCAGTGCCGGAGGACGCAGTCGCGAAGCCCGGTAACCACGTGCGCGAGGGTCGGCTCGTCGATAGCGCTTGTGCGCCGGATCTCCTCCACCACCTCGGGCGCCCGGCCCATGTCCTCGCGCCGCAGGTGAAAACCCTCGAGACACGCTAGCGCGTCGGCCAACCTGATGGCGTTGCTCAGGGACCAGCCGGGCAGAGCTTCGCCGCCGGCGCATTCGATGGCTTGCGCTGCAGCGTCTGGAAGCTGCAATGCACACGCCACCCGCGCGCCAGCCGGGGCTGAGGTGACATCGATGCATGTGACCATCACATCATCGGATACTAGACGGCGACCTTTAGTGCTAGCCATCTGCCGCTCGACGTCGAGCAAGAGCGCGCCGACCACAGGCTTGCCCGCGTCGTGGACAAGCCCCGCAAGAAATGCCTCTGTGGCAAGGGCGTCATCGCATCCATGCGCTTGCATCAACCTCTGGGTCAGCAGCGCGACAGCGACGGCGTGGTGCCAGGGCTGCTTGAAAAGCTCAGCCAGGCGTGGCTCGGGCGATTCCAAGACCGGGCGCACGGCAATCTCCAGAAGGGCCGTGCGCAGGCCGGTGGCGCCCAAGCGCCGAATTGCTTGTTCGGCATTGTGCGCAGCCAGACGCGCGGGGCCGCTGCTGTTCGCTACTTGCACCAGTCGCGCAGCCAGGCGCGGTTCCTCAGCCAGGATGGCCGCCATGCTGCCGAACGAAAACTCGGGTACCGCGGCCAAGTCCAGGCAGCGCAGGGTGCGGGCCGAAAGCTGAGGCAAGGGCAGACCGCCGTGCTGAATGCGCGAGCGCACGATCTCCACCAGACGCGCAGTGAGGACCTGCTTGTTGACCCGTTCAGCGGGCGGGGTCGGCGTGGGCGCCTTGGTGACCACCGCCGGCACGAGGGCAGCCGGTGCAGGGAGAGCGGCCGGCACCTGCGCGAGCGGTGGCGGCGTCACGCCCAAGACCGTGGGCAAGCCGGAGAGCAAGGTCGCCCCCACGGAATTCGGTGCCAGCGAGGGGACGATGCTCGACGGCCCACTGACGCTCGTCTCCTCAGGCGGGTGCGGCGCGGCCTGGGCAGCCGGAACTCCGGCCGCGGCCGCCGACAGGGCGTCGCGAAACTCACGCATGCTCGCGAACCGATGCTCGCGTTGTTTCTCAAGCGCGCAAAGAATGACGGCGCCCACAGCCGGTGGCAACGCTGGATTCAGCGCACAGGGGGCGAGCGGTGTGGCTTGCACGTGCAACATGATGAGACGTCCTGCCGCTTCGGCCTCGAAGGGGC
The DNA here is from genome assembly GCA_003157775.1 of Myxococcales bacterium. Classification (GTDB taxonomy): domain Bacteria; phylum Myxococcota_A; class Polyangia; order Fen-1088; family Fen-1088; genus Fen-1137. Next base: position 6,399 of record PMKP01000208.1, read on the forward strand.
GCTGTCCCGTCATCATCTGATAGGTCACCACGCCCAACGCGTAGATGTCGCTGCGATGGTCCAGGTTGGCGTCGCCTAGGCACTGCTCAGGCGACATGTACGCTGGGGTGCCGATGATGGCGCCACACGCGGTTTTGTGTCCGGCCACCTGGTCACGGGTCGCAGTCAGCTTGGCGATGCCAAAGTCCAGCACCTTGACGAAGTCCGGATAATCCGGGTGCTGGCACAAGAAAATGTTGGCCGGCTTCAGATCGCGGTGGACCATGCCGTGCTCGTGCGCCGCGCCCACGGCAGAGGCGATCTGGGCCACGATCTGCGCTGCTGCCACTGGATCGAGCGCGCCGGCCCGGGCCAGTCGCTCTTCCAGGGTCTCGCCTTCCAGCAGCTCCATCACAATGTAGGGCTGGGTGCCAAAATGGCCGAAATCCGTAACCTCGACGATGTTGGGATGGCGAATATCGTTGACGGCGCGGGCCTCGTTGAAGAAACGCGACACGACGTCCTTGTCCGAGGCGACTTCCGGCGCAAGCACCTTGATGGCAGCCTTGCGTCCAATCAGCACATGCTCAGCCCGGTAGACCTGGCCCATGCCGCCCTCGCCCAGCAGCCCCGTGATGCGGAACTGGCCCAAGGTCTGACCGATGATCGAGGATGCGCCAGCCGCTCCGGTCAAGGTGCGGGTATCCATCCCGCTGCACATCTCCACGGTCGGGGGGATGCTGGGCATCGTACGGACCTTATCGGCTCATTTCGCCAACGGCTTGCATGAATGCACAAACCGGGCCGACTCTATTGCTGGTCGTGGGCGTCCTCGTGCTTGTCCCGCGGCCACGATCTTCTGCTGCGATCGCGGGATGGCGGGCGGCCGTCGGAATCTTGACGCCTTCATTTAGGAATCGATGACAGCGAGCCGACAATCTAGATGGGAACCCTGGAAGGGTTCCCAAACCCTCCCGCGATGGTGCGCCGCCGGCCAAGCCGGCGGGCTCCCCACGCGAAAACATACATGGGAACCCTCAAAGGGTTCCCAAACCCTTCGGCCCCCCACCTGCCACCACCTCCCCGCTCGCTTCGCTCGGCCTCGCGCGATGGTTCGCCACGCGCGGCGCTGGCAGAGCCGGCGGACTCCCCACGCGAAAACATACATGGGAACAGGAAACTGGCCATGCAGACCATAAAGATCCTCAGCCCGCGCTATCTTTCTCCAGTTCTTGGAGTAGCCGGGGTTCTTGCGACGGCACTCCTGCTTGGTGTCGTGCGGGGACCGACGGTTGCGGCGGGGGTGCTAGCGCTCTGTGCGCTGGGATTCGCCGCCGGCTACGCACTTAGACGCAAAGCGCGCCGCGGCAAGGCCGGGACGTACACCACGCGCCTTGCTGCAGTGACGGCCAAGGCCGACGAGCGATTGATCAGCCTGGTCGAGGTCGCGCCCGAGCCAGTCCTGATGTGCGCTGGCGGCCGCGTCGTGTACGCCAACCGCGCGGCGGCGGACGCGCTTCATTGCGACAGCGCGGAAGAGCTGACCACGCACGAGTTCTTCGATCTCGTGGAGGGCAAGGATCGCGAGTTTCAGGCCGAACGCCTGCGCGAGATGCTGTCTAGCGGACGGCCGGCGCCGTCGGCCGAGGTTGACTTTCTCTGCCGCGACGGAAGCCGCGCCACTTGGGACGTGTTCTATCTGCTAACCGAGTTTCAAGGTGAACGTGCCGTGGTTCTGCTCTGCCGTGACGTCACCGAGCGCAAGCAGCTTCAGGGCCACCTGATGCTGTCCGATCGGCTGGCATCTCTCGGCACCCTGGCCGCCGGAGTCGCCCACGAGATCAACAACCCGCTGCTCTACGTGAGCATGAACCTGGAATACGTGACCAGCGAGGTACAGCGAATTTCTGGCCAATTGTCCAGCGGGGACGCGCACAAGACAGCCGAATTGGTACCCCAACTTGAAAGTTTGGACAGGCCGCTGCACGAGGCACGTGAGGGCGCCCAGCGCGTGAAGGACATCGTGCGCGACCTGCGCTCGTTCTCGACCGGTGGCGGGGGCGAGCGGGTCTGGCCGGTCGACATCTGCGCCATCATGGAATCCGCCTTGCGCATGGCGCGCAACGAGATCAAGTACCGCGCCGAGGTGGTGCGCCAGTACGGCGAGACGCCCCTAGTGGACGCCAACGAGTCACGCATGGCACAGGTGTTCCTCAACCTGCTCATAAATGCCGCCCAGGCCATCCCGGAAGGCAATGTGCCCAACAATGAGATTCGCATTTCCACCACCACCGACCGGGCGGGTCGTGCCGTCGTTCAGATCCAGGACAGCGGCGTGGGCATCCCACACGACGTCTTGCCACGCGTCTTCGATCCCTTCTTCACCACCAAACCGGCCGGCAAAGGAACCGGTCTCGGCCTGGCCATCGTCCACCGCATCGTGACGGCGCTGAAAGGGGAAATCTACATCGAAAGTCAGGTGGGCTCGGGAACCACCGTGCGCCTGATTCTCCCGCCGGCCGAGGGTATCCCCGAAGTCGAGGAGCAGAAGCCGCTCTCTCCCCACGACGTGGGGGTGCCCGATGAGCGCCGCTTGCGCGTGTTGTTGGTTGACGACGAGACCGCCCTGGGCACGTCGCTGCGTCGCTGTATCAGCCGCTACTGGAATGCGAGCTTCGTCAACGACGGTCGCCAGGCCTTGGAACTTCTGCGCCACGACAGCGGCTACGACGTCATCGTCTGCGACCTCATGATGCCGGAGGTGACGGGCATGGACATCTACGAGGAGCTGGTCCAGTCCAAACCGGACTTGTCGAGGCGGATGTTGTTCATGACCGGCGGGGCTTTTACCGAACGAGCCCGCAGCTTCCTCGATAGCGTGCCCAATCGTCACCTGGAAAAGCCGTTCGACTTGGCCCAACTGGAGGCCGCTGTCCGTTCGGTGGCGACCAACTGAGAAGGGGACGGCCGCCGTGGCGAAGCTGTCACAATCGCTGCTTGACACCCTGGTCAGCGGTGACACGTCGATCGACGGAGCCAGGGCCAATCGGCTGGCTGGGGAGGGACAGGGATAATGAAGTTCACCAACAACCCTGGCTACGGTCAAGGCCACCACGTCATCCGCAGCGACTCCATTCTGGTCGAGACGGCTGCAGAGTTCGCGGCGCGCCTGCGCGCGCATTTCAGCTCGCCCGGCTACACCCCTCCGCTTTTGCCCGCGGTGGCCCTCGAAGTGCACGCACTGACCCGGCAGCCCGATGTGGATGCGGCCAAGGTGGTCGAGGTGATGAGAAAGGACCCCATGCTGGCGGGGCGCGTGCTCAAGATCGCGCAGTCCGCGGCCTTCGCGCCCGTGGGTACCATCACTTCGCTGCAGGACGCGGTGGTTCGTCTGGGTCTGCGCAACCTGTCGGAGATCGCCTGGGAGGTGTCATTGAACATGCGCGTCTTCCGCTCGCAAGCCTACGCCGAGTCGATGGAGATCGTACGCCGCCACAGCACGGCCTGCGCGCACCTGGCCCGCATGGTGTCCGGCTTCACCTCGATCGCCTCGGAGTACGCCTTTCTCTGTGGCCTGCTCCACGACATCGGGATGGCGGCAGCACTCATCGTGCTCGGCGAACAGAAGGGCACGGCCGCGGGTCTAGACCCCACCATGCTGGGGATCGCATTGCAGCAGTGCCACCAGGAGGCCTCGGCCGTGGTGGCTGGCCTGTGGAAGCTGCCTGCCGACGTGCAGCTTGTGCTGGGCCACCACCACGATGTCATGATCGATGGGTTCGTGCACCCGCTGGCCGCGGTGGTGGCGCTGGCCGACGAGCTGGCCCGTGACCTGGGGCTGGGCATCGTTCTTTGCGGCCACAACTGCGATGTGACCGGCGACACCGCCCTCGGCCATGCGCGCAATACACTGGGGTTCGACCGCGCGCGCATGGACAAGCTGGGACAGGCAGCCAGGAAGCTGATTTCCACCCTCGAGCGTGGGGCAGCCATCGCGGCTGCGACACCGGAAGGTCGACCCAAGGCCCAGAGGTCCAGACGGTGACAGCCCGCGAGCCAATCAGCCTCTCGTCTGCACAGGTTGCTTTGAGGCCGCCGGCAACGCGGGTAGACTTCGGCCCGGTGACCGACGCTTCTGACCTAATTCCCCGCGTCATCGACATGATGAATCGGAATGCCTTGCGCATTCCGCCCTATCCGGCGGTTGCGGTGCGCCTGCGCCGAGTCATCGCCCGGGGCGACTATGGAATTGGTGAGCTGGAGCGGATTGCAGGTGAGGATCAGAGCTTGGCCGCAACCCTGCTCCGTTACGCCAACTCAGCGGTCTACCGTCGGGTCACGCCCACCACCACCCTGGGCGCGGCCATCATGCGCATCGGCGCCACCGAGGTGGCGCGCATCGCCCTGGCCCTGAGCATGGGCGGCTTCGCCGTCGAGGGTGGGCCGCTGGCCGCGGTTCGCTTCCGGGTCTGGCGACAGGCGTTGGTGGCTGCGTTGTGCTGTCGGGCCTTGGCCTATTGGCGCCAGACTGACGCTGAAGAGGCCTATGTGTGTGGGCTGCTGCATGACTTTGGACGGGTGGTAGCGGTGGCCGGGTTTGAAGACATCATCGGGCGCACGCACGACAAGCGCGTCTTGTCTGAGGCAATTTGGGCTGACGCCGCCGAGCAGGTGCACCTGAAGATCGGCCTAGTTACCGCCCAGCGCTGGAACCTGTCGCCCTTGCTCTGTTCGGTGATTGCGAACCATCACGCACCGGAGCGAGCGGCCGCCCATCGGCCGATGGTGGATATCGTCGCCGCGGCCGACAAGCTGGTGGAAGTCCTGGAAAAGGTGCCCCATCCCAACACCAGCGACCTGATGAAGATGGCTCCCTTGCGGGCCGATGAGGCCGAGTACATGGTGACCATCCTGTCCACGGTAGCCGCATCAGTGAGCGCCATCGACGAAACCACCGCGACTCCCGAGATGGACCCGGCGCCTTCGACCAGCCAGGTGTCACGGCCGCCGACCGCGCTCGCGCCGCCCCACAAGGCGGTGGAGTTGAACGTGGGTCTTCTGCGTTCAAGCGGCAACGTCGCCTGCCGGGGCACCTACCTGTCACGCGACGGAATTGCCTTTGTCGGCAAGATCAAGATTCGCGAGAACAGCATGATCCGGCTCGCAGTGGAGACGCCCAAGCAACCGCTCGACGTGTGGGCCGTGGTCGCGCGCTGCGAACCCGAGGGCGATGCCAGCCGGATCGAGGCGCGCCTGTTCGCAGTGCCGCCCGAGTTGCAGGCGGCTTGGAACCGGCTCTACGCGTCGGTGGGATAGCGATCTTACAGGTGTTTGAGCGCGTCGTCAGACGGCTCGGGCTTGCTTTGCGTCTGGCGCTCCCAGGATCGGCTGACGATCTCCTTGGAACCCAGCCCGATGGCGAGAGCGAGCGAGAGCACAATTCCGCCGAAGAGAATGGCGAAGCCCAAACGAACGATGTCGCCGCCGACGCGCAGGTGGTCGAGCGCCATGGCCGCGGCAAAGACCAACACTAGCCATTTGACCGCCAGGCTGAGCAGGCGCGCCGACTGAATCTGCATGTTGACCGCGCTGATGAGCACCGCGCGACAGAGAAAGCGCGCCAGCAGGACGCCCAGCAAGACCACGATGATGGCGGTGCCCAGATTGGGCAGGGACTCCACCACATGGGGGATGAGCTGGGGCGTGACTCCGGCCCCGAACGCAGTCAGCCCAACCAACCAGCCCAACACCACCACCGTCCAGGCGACGGCCTTGCGCAAGAGCAGGGTCGGACTGTTCTTGGGCGACCATTCGGCCAGAGCCACGCCTCCCCACTTCTGCAGGCGCTTATCGAAATCGAGCGCGCGCAGAATGAAGCCGAGCAAGGCGCCCAGCAGCCAGCCCAAGAGCGACGACAGCAAGACCGCCAGCACCAGGGCCAGCAGCCCAGGCAGGAAATTGGCTACGCCCACCAAGACGCGGTGGGTGGCCCCGTAAAGTGCGTCTTTGATTTGGTCCCACATGGATAAACGCTCCTTTCTCCGCAACTCAGATCAAGGGTTGAAGCGATCGGGCCAGCGCCAGCGAGAGATCAGATATGGCTTCTGGGCCTCATAGACCATGGAAAGCTGTTGCACCCTCCGTTCCACGTCTTGCGCAGGCGCGGCGCCCATTTCGCGAACGAAAGAGGCCAGCCAGCCAAGATAGAGCGGGGTCAGGGCGCGCAAGAGATGGCCCCGGTTCATCACGTGCAGGCGGTAGCCGAGCGCGAAGTCGTACACGATGCGCGCCCACAGATCGTCGGCCAGCCCGGCCCCGGCGGAGTCATCGCGGGCCAGATACTTGAGCGCGAGCAGGGTTGCCGGCGGCAAGACCGCGGCCCACACGTCCTGCAAGGTCCGGCAGCCGAGGCGGAACGACTCCCACATCTTGTGCGCGTCCACCGGGGGCGCACTGCCGCCAATCTCGACCGGCGTGCCGAACCAGCGGACCGGTTCAGAGCCGCGCACCTTCTGCCAAAACGCGACGTTGCGGTTCATCTCGTCGAACACCGAGCCCAGCACCCCCGCCAGGATGGAACTCAGGTCCAGCGACGGCCCGCTAGCCGCGTGTTCGGCCGGACCCAAGAAGACCTGGCACACGGCGTACTCGCCGCAGATGGCCTCAGTCACAGCGCGGGCGTCGGTGCCCAGGGCAGAGACCTCGATGTCCCAGACCCTTCTTGCCAAGAAACGTTCCACCAGACGGCCCGACAGCGCGAACACGCTGCCCAGGGACTGGCGAACCCGTTTGCCGTAGAGCGCGCGCGTGAGCGGATACACGATGCCGTTGCTGATGCCGCCGTCGAGTTTGTGCCGGGCGAAACAGGGCGCCACTATGTCGAACTGGTCGTCGAGAATGGGGCGCAAGAGCTGCGCCACCCAGCCCGCGCCCATGCTGGTCAGGCTGGCGTCGAGCACCAGGCAGGCACGCGCGCGCACCTGCAGCGCCAGCTCCAGGATCATGCGCAGCTCCCGGATCTCGACACCGGGGCTCGCCCCACCGGCGGCGCCATCCGCCGGCCCCATCTCGCGCAGCAGCGGGTTCTCCCCGCGCAAGCCGCGTACCTGTTCGCGGGTGCCGTCGCTGGAGTGGCTATCGGCGCTGACCAGCAGGCTGCTCTGCCCGCTCCCGAATTCACCCAACCCAGCCTGAGCCGTGCGCAGGACCAGGGCGACCGTCCCGGCGTGGTTGCAACTGGGCACCCCAACCACGATTGCGGTCGTGGCGGGCGGCGCGTGAGTTGCCGGCACAATCCGCTCGGTCAAGTCCGGGTCCTGCACCGGCTACCTCTCACCCACCGGCTCGCGTAGCAGCGCGAGCAGACCGAGAAGCGGGATACGCGCCCAGGTCGGCCGGTGATCGAGCTCGTAGCCCAGCTCGTAAAAGGCCTTGTCCATCAGGAAGGCGTCGAGCAGCCGCGCGAGGGTATTGCCGTCGGTGGGAAGAAAAGCCGCGCCCGCCGCGACACCGCGGTAGCTGGCCAGAAATGCAGCCGACGCGAATCTCGACCACAAGCGCGCCCAAGGTTCCAGCGTGTCAGCGTCCTGCGGCCGTCGCGCCAGATAGCTGGCCAGCGCAGCGTGGGCGGCGTAGCTGAAGGAGCGCACCATGCCGGCCACATCCTTGAGCGGCGACTGCATCGCACGGCGTTCTTCGGGCGAGCGTGCCGGCTCGCCCTCGAAATCCAGCACCACGAAATCGCCCCGCACCCGCAGCACCTGGCCCAAATGCAAGTCGCCGTGAATGCGAGTCTTCTGCAGAACGACCTCGGTTTCTTCCAGGCGGCGGAAGGCCTCCAGTACCTGCCGGCGGCGTGCCAGCAAGGGGCCCACCAGCTCGACCAGATCGTCGGGCAGCGTGGCCAGGCGAGACTTCAGCCCGTCGAGCGCGTCGTTCGCCCGCTCGCGGAACTGATGGGCCAGAAAGCTGAGGTCGCTCTTGTCGAGCGGCTGGGGCCGGAAGGCAGGATTCTCACTCTCGGCCGCCAGGGCCAGGTGCATCTCGGCCGTGCGCCGGCCCAGCGTTGCCACCGCCTCGAGATACAGGCCTATGCCGGCGGTGATCGCTTCGGGCAACGGCTCTTCGGCGAGCGCGAGCAGCGGGCGCTTGCTGGCCTCGACCAGGGCGGGCGGCGCCGGCTCCACGGCGTGGGCTTCGTAGTACAGGCGCAACTCTTCCAACGACCAGGTCCAGCCGTCGCCTTGATTGGCCACCAGCTCCTGCAACATGCCCAGGGTAAAGCGGGCTCCCTCGCGATCCACAAATTCCAGCGCCCCGCCGAAGCGCGGGATGTGGGGAAAGCCGCATTCTTCGGATAGGTGGCGCACCATTTCGCAGTCGGGATTGGGCCCGCTGCTGGGCCGGCGGAAGAGCTTGAGAATCAGCTTCTCTCCGTAGCGTACCGAGGTGTTGCTTTGTTCGGCGGTACTGCGGCTGGCGGGCAGCACCTCACCGGGATCGCCGCGCAGGGTGCCAGCCAAACGCCCAGGCACCCCAGAAAGCGTGCCTCCCTCGAAGCGCACGCTCTCGCCGCGTTCAATCACGCCCAGCAGCCATTGGCAGAAACCGTCGTCCACCGCGGCGTCGAAGAATGCGCCCTGACCGCCCGCGCAGGTGGCAAGCAGGGCGTCGCGGTGCTTGTCCCGCGTGCCCAGCATGCGATCAGTGGGCACCCGCACCAGGGGGACGAAATACGATTCCCGGTCACCCTCGGCGTAGCGCACGTCGAGCAGTAAGAGCGCGGCGGCCAGATCGGGCAGGTCTGCGAGGTCACTCACTGAGACCGAATCGATCACCCGCGACTTGCGCCCGAACCAGCGCTGGCGCATGAGGAAAGGAACCAGCAGCCGTTCAAAGGCTGCGCGCGCCGGCATTGCCAGGACTTCACCCAGGCTGGCCGATGCCAGCACCGGCTCACCCGGCTCGCCGTCGAGATCGCGCAGCGGCGCGGTCGGCGCCTGCAACTCGAACCACAGGTACCCGTAGGGCCCCAGCGTCAGACGATAGGGCTCGTTTCGGATGGGCGGGAATTCCACGTAGCCCAGCATCTCCACCGGGACCACGCCCTCAAAACGGGCCAGGTCCAGTTCCACCGGCTGGGCAAAACGCGACAGGTTGGCCACGCACAGGATCTGCTCTTTCTCGGAAACGCGCAGATAGGCCAGAATCTTGCGGTTGGACGGCCGCAAGAATTCAATGCGGCCGCGGCCGAACACCTTGAACAACTTGCGCAGCCCGATCATGTTGCGCATCCAGTGGAGCAGCGACGAGGAATCGGAAAGCTGCGCCTCCACGTTGACCGACTGGTAACCGTAGACCGGGTCCAGCAGCACCGGGCTGTACAGCCGCGCGGGCAGCGCGCGTGAAAAACCGGCGTTGCGATCGCCACTCCACTGCATGGGGGTGCGCACGCCGTTGCGGTCGCCGAGATAGATGTTGTCGCCCATGCCGAT
>PMKP01000055.1 GCA_003157775.1 Myxococcales bacterium
GACTGGAGGCGCTGACGGCGGCGGTGTCACCCTTTCGGGCGGCGCGACGGGCAGCGGCGGGAGCACCGAGGCTGGAGGCGCGGGCGGCGGCGGTGTCACCCTTTCGGGCGGCGCGACAGGCAGCGGCGGGAGCACCGAGGCTGGAGGCGCGGGCGGCGGCAGCGACATCGTTTCGGGCGGTACGACGGCCAGCGGTGGCACTAGCTCAGGAGGCGTTGCTGCTACGGGCGGCAGCGGGGGGAACGCCACAACTGGAGGCACCACGGCCTCCGGAGGGACAGGAGCGGGCGGGACCTCTGCATCAGGCGGGGTGCCCGTAAGCGGCGGCAATGCAGCGACCGGCGGCACCACCGTGGCAAGCACCGGAGGGACGATCGCAACAGGGGGGACCTCTGCGGCTGAAACCGGGGGCAGCGCGAGCAGCGGATCGGGCGGCGCCGTTGGCGGACAAGGCGGCACGGTCCATGCCGGGTCCGATTCGGGCTGTTCGTGCGCGATCGGAGCAACCTCCGGGCGCGCCTCGGCGGGCTATCTGGTCGCGATGCTGGGCATGTTGTGCTTGGTCTTGAGCCGGCACCGTCGGCGTAGGGGCTTCCGAGACTAGCTACGGCCTGGCGGAAAACTGCGGGCCGCCCGAAAGGACGGCCCGCGGATCGCAGGTCGCGTGGGCGTGAGTAAGCGAGCTACAGTCGCCGGTCAGAGTTTCTGCTTGGCTCGCCGGACCGTTGCAGGCAGCATGCAGCGTTGTAGGGGCGAGTGATGAGTCAGCCCGCAAGATCAGGTTCGGACGGCAATCCGGAGCGTTCGGTACACTTCCGTCCGCTCGCTTGGCCAGTCGGGATCGCAGCCGCTGCGGCGGCTATTCTGGTCGTGCTCGGGTTGATTGCGCGCATGCAAGAGCCGACATCCGACCCATTCGCGGCCGAGCCGAGGCTGTTCAGCAGGGTATGGCTGACCCAGCCGATCGAACGAAATCGCTTTGCGCGTCACCTTAGCGTGGGTTCCAACCTGCTTGGCCTCACGTTCATGAGAGATGGGCAGCGCGGCTGGGCCGTTGGCGAGAATGGAACGATCCTGAGCACGCGCGACGGTGGCAACTCCTGGCAGGCCCAGTCGAGTGGCACCCTGAGCTGGCTCTCGGCCGTGACCTTCACCAGCGATGGCCAGCGCGGCTGGGCTGTTGGCGAGAATGGAACGATCCTGAGCACGCGCGACGGCGGCAACTCCTGGCAGACCCGGTGGAGCGGCAGCGAAAGACTTCTTCGCGCCGTGACCTTCACCAGCGATGGGCAACGTGGCTGGGCCGTCGGCGAAAATGGAACGATCCTGGGCACGCGGGACGGCGGCGACTCCTGGCAGGCCCAGGAAAGCGGCAGCGAGAATGAACTTCTGGCCGTGACCTTCACCAGCGATGGCCAGCGCGGCTGGGCCGTCGGCTTTTCAACGATCCTGAGCACGCGGGATGGCGGTAACTCCTGGCAGGCCCAGTCGATCGATGGCGAGAGAATTCTTTTCGGCGTGACCTTCACCGGCGATGGGCAGCGCGGCTGGGCCGTCGGCAACAAAGGAACGATCCTGAACACGCGCGACGAAGGCAAATCCTGGCAGGCCCAGGAAAGTGGCAGCAAGAGCTGGCTTTACGCCGTGACCTTCGCCAGCGACGGGCAACGCGGCTGGGCTAGCGGAGCCGATGGAACGATGCTGCACACGCGCGATGGCGGCAAGTCCTGGCAGGCCCAGTCGAGCGGCAGCAAGAGCTGGCTTCACGCCATGACCTTCAGCCGCGGTGGGCAGCGCGGCCGGGCCGTCGGCGTTGGCGGAATAATCCTGAGCACGCGTGACGGTGGCGACTCTTGGCAAACCCGGTCGAGCGGCAGCGAGAGCTGGCTTCACGCCATGACCTTCAGCCGCGATGGGCAGCGCGGCTGGGCCGTCGGCGACGGAGGAACGATCCTGAGCACGCGCGACGAAGGCAACTCCTGGCAGGCCCAGACAAGCGGCACAAAGCGCGGGCTTTCTGCCGTGACGTTCACCAGTGATGGGCAGCGCGGCTGGGCCGTCGGCTATCATGGAACGATCCTCAGCACGCGCGACGAAGGCAACTCCTGGCAGGCCCAGACAAGCGGCAGCGAGAGCTGGCTCTACGCCGTGAGCTTAGCCACCGATGGGCAGCGCGGATGGGTCGTCGGCAGCGAAGGAACCATCCTGAGCACGCGCGACGAAGGCAACTCCTGGCAGGCCCAGGCAAGCGGCACAAAGAGCTGGCTCTACGCCGTGACCTTCGCCAGCGATTGGCAGCGCGGCTGGGCCGTCGGCACCGACGGAACCATCCTGGGCACGCGGGATGGCGGCAACATCTGGAAGGCCCAAGCAAGCGGCAGCAAGAGCAAGCTTTGGGCCGTGACTTTCACCAGCGACGGGCAGCGTGGCTGGGCCGTCGGCGGTCGTGGAACGATCCTTAACACCCGCGACGGAGGCAACACCTGGCAGGCCCAGGCAAGCGGCAGCACGGCCGAGCTTCACGCCGTGACCTTCACCACCGACGGGAAACGCGGCTGGACCGTGGGCCACGATGGAACCATCCTGAGCACGCGCAACGGTGGTCGAACATGGGTCGCGCCGACCTATGCTCGATTTCCGGCGCCCTGGTTCTATGCGGCCGCGTTCCTTGTCCTCGGTGCCGCGATCGCTGGAACACTTCCACGGCGAATTCGGCAGTCCCACGCGCAGCACCGTCACGCGGAACTCCCCGAAAGCTGACGGTGTTCGAGATCTCGGCCTGGCTGGCGCTGTGCGTTTGGCATCAAGAAGAAAAAGATGAGCCGTATTTGACCCGTCTTGGTTGGTCTCTCCCCCTTCACTCACGAATGTGTTTCTACACAGAGCATTTATTGCGCTGCGTGAGGAACACCATCCCAGCCTGAAAGGGGCGACACCATGAAAAACAGGGTCGTTTTGCTTTCTATTTGTCTGGTCCTTTGCCTCTTGGCCATGCCGGCGTACGGCCAGCGGATCATGGAAAAACTTGGCCGCGGGTTTGTGGCAGTTGGCGGAGCAACCGGGGGGGGAACCCTCCTGTCGTGGCGGCTCTACGGC